>NZ_NEUF01000176.1 GCF_002910915.1 Streptomyces sp. SM10
CCGGGAATCGGACACGAAAGAGTCTGATAGAGTCGGAAACGCAAGAACGAAGGGAAGCGCCCGGAGGGGCCCGGTGAAACGGGACCGAAGGAAGCGTCCGTTCCTTGAGAACTCAACAGCGTGCCAAAAGTCAACGCCAGATATGTTGATACCCCGGCCTGCTTCGGCAGGTTGGTGGTTCCTTTGAAAAGTCCTGCCGGCCCTTCACGGTCCGGTAGGCAACAACAGCGAGGACGCTGTGAACGACCGGTCATATTCCGACCTGGTCGTTCCGCTCTCGTGTTGTGATCCCGATTACGGGAAAACATTCACGGAGAGTTTGATCCTGGCTCAGGACGAACGCTGGCGGCGTGCTTAACACATGCAAGTCGAACGATGAAGCCCTTCGGGGTGGATTAGTGGCGAACGGGTGAGTAACACGTGGGCAATCTGCCCTTCACTCTGGGACAAGCCCTGGAAACGGGGTCTAATACCGGATAACACTCTGTCCCTCATGGGGCGGGGTTAAAAGCTCCGGCGGTGAAGGATGAGCCCGCGGCCTATCAGCTTGTTGGTGGGGTAATGGCCTACCAAGGCGACGACGGGTAGCCGGCCTGAGAGGGCGACCGGCCACACTGGGACTGAGACACGGCCCAGACTCCTACGGGAGGCAGCAGTGGGGAATATTGCACAATGGGCGAAAGCCTGATGCAGCGACGCCGCGTGAGGGATGACGGCCTTCGGGTTGTAAACCTCTTTCAGCAGGGAAGAAGCGAAAGTGACGGTACCTGCAGAAGAAGCGCCGGCTAACTACGTGCCAGCAGCCGCGGTAATACGTAGGGCGCAAGCGTTGTCCGGAATTATTGGGCGTAAAGAGCTCGTAGGCGGCTTGTCACGTCGGATGTGAAAGCTCGGGGCTTAACCCCGAGTCTGCATTCGATACGGGCTAGCTAGAGTGTGGTAGGGGAGATCGGAATTCCTGGTGTAGCGGTGAAATGCGCAGATATCAGGAGGAACACCGGTGGCGAAGGCGGATCTCTGGGCCATTACTGACGCTGAGGAGCGAAAGCGTGGGGAGCGAACAGGATTAGATACCCTGGTAGTCCACGCCGTAAACGTTGGGAACTAGGTGTTGGCGACATTCCACGTCGTCGGTGCCGCAGCTAACGCATTAAGTTCCCCGCCTGGGGAGTACGGCCGCAAGGCTAAAACTCAAAGGAATTGACGGGGGCCCGCACAAGCAGCGGAGCATGTGGCTTAATTCGACGCAACGCGAAGAACCTTACCAAGGCTTGACATATACCGGAAAGCATCAGAGATGGTGCCCCCCTTGTGGTCGGTATACAGGTGGTGCATGGCTGTCGTCAGCTCGTGTCGTGAGATGTTGGGTTAAGTCCCGCAACGAGCGCAACCCTTGTTCTGTGTTGCCAGCATGCCCTTCGGGGTGATGGGGACTCACAGGAGACTGCCGGGGTCAACTCGGAGGAAGGTGGGGACGACGTCAAGTCATCATGCCCCTTATGTCTTGGGCTGCACACGTGCTACAATGGCCGGTACAATGAGCTGCGATGCCGCGAGGCGGAGCGAATCTCAAAAAGCCGGTCTCAGTTCGGATTGGGGTCTGCAACTCGACCCCATGAAGTCGGAGTTGCTAGTAATCGCAGATCAGCATTGCTGCGGTGAATACGTTCCCGGGCCTTGTACACACCGCCCGTCACGTCACGAAAGTCGGTAACACCCGAAGCCGGTGGCCCAACCCCTTGTGGGAGGGAGCTGTCGAAGGTGGGACTGGCGATTGGGACGAAGTCGTAACAAGGTAGCCGTACCGGAAGGTGCGGCTGGATCACCTCCTTTCTAAGGAGCATCTAGATTCTCTTCGGGGAATCCAGAGGCCATTTCGTCGGCAAATGTTCGACGGTGGTTGCTCATGGGTGGAACGTTGACTATTCGGCACGACAGGTTGTTTTTGCGAGTACTGCTTCGGCGTGGAAAGTGAGAATGGATCGGTCGGGTCGGGCACGCTGTTGGGTATCTGAAGGTACGGGCTCGTTTGAGTCTGTCCCTTTGGTTGCCGGCCCCAGTGAACTCGCCTGTAAGGGTGGGGTGATGGGTGGCTGGTCGTTGTTTGAGAACTGCACAGTGGACGCGAGCATCTGTGGCCAAGTTTTTAAGGGCGCACGGTGGATGCCTTGGCACCAGGAACCGATGAAGGACGTGGGAGGCCACGATAGTCCCCGGGGAGCTGTCAACCAAGCTTTGATCCGGGGGTTTCCGAATGGGGAAACCCGGCAGTCGTCATGGGCTGTCACCCGCTGCTGAACACATAGGCAGTGTGGAGGGAACGCGGGGAAGTGAAACATCTCAGTACCCGCAGGAAGAGAAAACAACCGTGATTCCGGGAGTAGTGGCGAGCGAAACTGGATGAGGCCAAACCGTATGCGTGTGATACCCGGCAGGGGTTGCGCATGCGGGGTTGTGGGAGTTCTCTTGATCAATCTGCCGATTGGTCGGCAAGTCAGAAACCGTTGGTGTAGGCGAAGGACATGCGAAAGGTCCGGCGTAGAGGGTAAGACCCCCGTAGCTGAAACATCAACGGCTTGCTTGAGAACCACCCAAGTAGCACGGGGCCCGAGAAATCCCGTGTGAATCTGGCGGGACCACCCGCTAAGCCTAAATATTCCCTGGTGACCGATAGCGGATAGTACCGTGAGGGAATGGTGAAAAGTACCGCGGGAGCGGAGTGAAATAGTACCTGAAACCGTGTGCCTACAAGCCGTGGGAGCGTCGCTGTATGTGCTTGCACATGCAGTCGTGACTGCGTGCCTTTTGAAGAATGAGCCTGCGAGTTAGCGGTGTGTAGCGAGGTTAACCCGTGTGGGGAAGCCGTAGCGAAAGCGAGTCCGAATAGGGCGATTGAGTTGCACGCTCTAGACCCGAAGCGGAGTGATCTAGCCATGGGCAGGTTGAAGCGGAGGTAAGACTTCGTGGAGGACCGAACCCACCAGGGTTGAAAACCTGGGGGATGACCTGTGGTTAGGGGTGAAAGGCCAATCAAACTCCGTGATAGCTGGTTCTCCCCGAAATGCATTTAGGTGCAGCGTCGTGTGTTTCTTGCCGGAGGTAGAGCACTGGATAGGCGATGGGCCCTACCGGGTTACTGACCTTAGCCAAACTCCGAATGCCGGTAAGTGAGAGCACGGCAGTGAGACTGTGGGGGATAAGCTCCATGGTCGAGAGGGAAACAGCCCAGAGCATCGACTAAGGCCCCTAAGCGTACGCTAAGTGGGAAAGGATGTGGAGTCGCAGAGACAACCAGGAGGTTGGCTTAGAAGCAGCCACCCTTGAAAGAGTGCGTAATAGCTCACTGGTCAAGTGATTCCGCGCCGACAATGTAGCGGGGCTCAAGCGTACCGCCGAAGTCGTGTCATTCATACACATATCCTCAACGGGAGTATGGATGGGTAGGGGAGCGTCGTGTGCCGGGTGAAGCAGCCGCGGAAGCGAGTTGTGGACGGTTCACGAGTGAGAATGCAGGCATGAGTAGCGATACACACGTGAGAAACGTGTGCGCCGATTGACTAAGGGTTCCTGGGTCAAGCTGATCTGCCCAGGGTAAGTCGGGACCTAAGGCGAGGCCGACAGGCGTAGTCGATGGACAACCGGTTGATATTCCGGTACCCGCTTTGAAACGCCCAATACTGAATCAGGCGATGCTAAGTCCGTGAAGCCGGCCCGATCTCTTCGGAGTTGAGGGTAGTGGTGGAGCCGACGAACCAGACTTGTACTAGGTAAGCGATGGGGTGACGCAGGAAGGTAGTCCAACCCGGGCGATGGTTGTTCCCGGGGTAAGGGTGTAGGCCGTGTGGTAGGTAAATCCGTCACACATTAAGGCTGAGACCTGATGCCGAGCCGATTGTGGTGAAGTGGATGATCCTATGCTGTCGAGAAAAGCCTCTAGCGAGTTTCATGGCGGCCCGTACCCTAAACCGACTCAGGTAGTCAGGTAGAGAATACCGAGGCGTTCGGGTGAACTATGGTTAAGGAACTCGGCAAAATGCCCCCGTAACTTCGGGAGAAGGGGGGCCATCACTGGTGATCCGATTTACTCGGTGAGCTGGGGGTGGCCGCAGAGACCAGCGAGAAGCGACTGTTTACTAAAAACACAGGTCCGTGCGAAGCCGTAAGGCGATGTATACGGACTGACGCCTGCCCGGTGCTGGAACGTTAAGGGGACCGGTTAGTGCACTTTCGGGTGTGCGAAGCTGAGAACTTAAGCGCCAGTAAACGGCGGTGGTAACTATAACCATCCTAAGGTAGCGAAATTCCTTGTCGGGTAAGTTCCGACCTGCACGAATGGCGTAACGACTTCTCGACTGTCTCAACCATAGGCCCGGTGAAATTGCACTACGAGTAAAGATGCTCGTTTCGCGCAGCAGGACGGAAAGACCCCGGGACCTTTACTATAGTTTGATATTGGTGTTCGGTTCGGCTTGTGTAGGATAGGTGGGAGACTTTGAAGCGGCCACGCCAGTGGTTGTGGAGTCGTCGTTGAAATACCACTCTGGTCGTGCTGGATGTCTAACCTGGGTCCGTGATCCGGATCAGGGACAGTGTCTGATGGGTAGTTTAACTGGGGCGGTTGCCTCCTAAAGAGTAACGGAGGCGCCCAAAGGTTCCCTCAGCCTGGTTGGCAATCAGGTGTTGAGTGTAAGTGCACAAGGGAGCTTGACTGTGAGACCGACGGGTCGAGCAGGGACGAAAGTCGGGACTAGTGATCCGGCAGTGGCTTGTGGAAGCGCTGTCGCTCAACGGATAAAAGGTACCCCGGGGATAACAGGCTGATCTTCCCCAAGAGTCCATATCGACGGGATGGTTTGGCACCTCGATGTCGGCTCGTCGCATCCTGGGGCTGGAGTCGGTCCCAAGGGTTGGGCTGTTCGCCCATTAAAGCGGTACGCGAGCTGGGTTTAGAACGTCGTGAGACAGTTCGGTCCCTATCCGCTGTGCGCGTAGGAATATTGAGAAGGGCTGTCCCTAGTACGAGAGGACCGGGACGGACGAACCTCTGGTGTGCCAGTTGTCCTGCCAAGGGCATGGCTGGTTGGCTACGTTCGGAAAGGATAACCGCTGAAAGCATCTAAGCGGGAAGCCTGCTTCGAGATGAGTATTCCCACCACCTTGAGTGGTTAAGGCTCCCAGTAGACGACTGGGTTGATAGGCCAGATGTGGAAGCCCGGTAACGGGTGGAGCTGACTGGTACTAATAGGCCGAGGGCTTGTCCTCAGTTGCTCGCGTCCACTGTGTTAGTTCTGAAATAACGAACGGCCGTGTTGTGTTCCGGTGTTGGTTAATTTCATAGTGTTTCGGTGGTCATTGCGTTAGGGAAACGCCCGGTTACATTCCGAACCCGGAAGCTAAGCCTTTCAGCGCCGATGGTACTGCAGGGGGGACCCTGTGGGAGAGTAGGACGCCGCCGAACAATTATTCCGGGAAAGCCCCGTGCCCTTGTGGCACGGGGCTTTTCTGCGTTTAGGGGACTCCCGAACCACCCCCGAACCACCGATGTCGGGCCGTGCGGCCCGAGGTGTGGGTATCGCTTCCTCGGGCCGCACGGCCTCGCCCTACAGGCGGCCGGCTGCTTTCAGCGCGAGATAGGCGTCGGCCAGCGCGGGCGCGAGCTCGGTCGGAGCCGCATCGACGACGGTGACTCCGTGACGTCGGAGCTGGTCCGCAGTACGGCGCCGTTGAACCTGTGTCTGCGAGCCGGCCGCGGCCTCGTAGGCTGCGGCCACTGTGCCCCGGGCGCCGGCCATCGCCTCGACATGCGGGTCGGCGACCGCAGCGACCAGCACCGTGTGGCGCTGGGTGAGCTGCGGGAGCACGGGCAGCAGGCCTTCCTCGATGGGGGCGGCATCCAGACTCGTGAGCAGGACGATCAGAGAGCGCTGGGGAGCGCCGGCCAGCGCCGCCGTGCTGAGACCGCGGGCGTCGGTCTCCACGAGCTCGGGCTCCAGCGTGGCCAATGCGCCGACCAGGGTCGACAAGACGTCTCCTCGCGCCGTCCTGCCCTGGACCCGTGCGCGGACGCGGCGGTCGTAGGCGAGGAGGTTCACGCGGTCGCCCGCGCGGGTGGCAAGGGCGGTGAGGAGCAGAGTCGCGTCCATCGCGGCGTCCAGCCGCGGCACGTCGCCCACCCTTCCTGCCGACGTGCGGCCCGTGTCGAGGACGACGAGGATGTGGCGGTCACGCTCGGGACGCCAGGTGCGGACGGCGACCGCGGACTGGCGCGCGGTGGCCCGCCAGTCGATGGAACGGGTGTCGTCCCCCGGCACGTAGGCGCGGAGGCTGTCGAACTCGGTCCCTTCGCCGCGGGTGAGCACGCTGGTCCGGCCGTCGAGTTCACGCAGTCTGGCGAGTCGCGAAGGCAGATGCTTGCGGCTCGTGAAGGGAGGCAGCACCCGCACGGTCCAGGGCACGCGGTGGTATCCCTGGCGGGCCGCGAGGCCGAGCGGGCCGAACGACCGGACGGAGACGCGGTCGGCCTGGCGGTCCCCCCGTCGGGACGGACGCAGCAGTGTCGTGAGACGGCGCCGTTCACCGGCAGGAAGGCCGAATTCGTGCCGGGAAGCGGCCTGTTCGGCTTCCGCGGTCCAACTGCTGGGCGGCCAGGCGTCGCGGAGGTGCGCACGGAGCCGACGCCGAGACGTATTGGTCACGGTGAGTTGCACTGCGGCGGTGTCGCCGAGTCGAACGGATGTATCACCAGATCGGGTGAACTGCAGCGTTCGCACTGGCGCAGCCAGGGCGTAGTCGCACAGAATTGCCAGTGAGAGCGGGACATTGACCGCGAGCATGCCCGTCCAGCTCGGGGCCAGGATGCCTACAGGGAGTGACCCCAGAGCCGCCGCCAGGGCGGCCCTACCGGTGAGGGCCATGGTCACCGCCTCACCGGGGGACGGGGACGTGGGCGAGGACGCTGGTGATGACGGAGTCGGGGGTGACTCCTTCCATCTCGGCTTCCGGCCGCAATTGAATGCGATGACGGAGCGTGGGCAGGGCGAGGGCCTTCACATCGTCCGGGGTGACGTAGTCCCGGCCTGTGAGCCAGGCCCATGCCCGCGCGGTGGAAAGCAGCGCGGTGGCTCCTCGGGGGGAGGCGCCGAGAGTGAGTGAGGGGGATTCACGCGTGGCACGGCAGATATCCACGACGTAGGCGGCGATCTCGGGTGAGACCGAGGTCTTGGCGACGGCGGCGCGGGCTGCTTCGAGTTCGGCCGGACCGGCCACGGGCCGTATGCCTGCCGCTCCGAGGTCGCGGGGGTTGAATCCGTCCGCATGCCGGGTGAGCACGTTGATCTCGTCCTCGCGCGAGGGGAGAGGCACCGTCAGCTTGAGCAGAAAGCGGTCCAGTTGCGCCTCGGGCAGGGGATAGGTGCCCTCGTACTCGACGGGGTTCTGGGTGGCAGCGACCAGGAAGGGGTCAGGCAACGGGCGAGGAGAGCCGTCGACGGTGACCTGACGTTCCTCCATGGCTTCCAGGAGGGAGGACTGGGTCTTGGGAGGGGTGCGGTTGATCTCGTCGGCGAGCAGGAGATGGGTGAACACCGGTCCGGGTTGGAAGGAGAACTCAGCGGTGCGGGCGTCGTAGACGAGCGAACCCGTGACATCGCTCGGCATCAGGTCGGGGGTGAACTGGACGCGCTTGGTGTCGAGCGCGAGGGATGCGGCAAGTGCTCGGACCAGGAGGGTCTTCGCCACTCCGGGGACGCCTTCGAGGAGAACGTGGCCCCGGCAGAGGAGAGCGACGACCAGACCGGTGACGGCCGAGTCCTGGCCGACCACTGCCTTGCCGATCTCGGAACGCAGGGCTTCCAGGGACGCGCGGCTGCTGGCGGAGCTCACAGGGATGACGGGGATCACGGGGGTCCCTGGGTCTGCAGCGGTCTCGGCCGTCTCCGGGATCGGGGCGCTCATGACGTGCGTACCTCTCTTTCGAGGGCGTCGAGTTGGTCGGTCAGAAGGACAAGTGCTGCGTCATCGGCCGGGGCCGAGCCGAAGAGGAGAGTGCTGAATTCACGGCCGGGGTCGCCGAGGCGTGCCGCGACGGCGGGCAGGAGGACCGCGGGGGTGTCGGCATCGCGGATGGACACTCCCAGGAGGGGCGAGATGCGGGTCCGCGTGGCGGAGCGCAGCACGGAGGCGGCACGGTCGCGGGCGTCTGCCTTGCGGTAGAGGCGGGCTCGCCCTTCGGTGGATTCGGAGGCGCGGATGGCCACCGGAAGGCGTTCGGTGACGAGCGGGCCGAAGCGGCGACCGCGCCAGACCGCGGCGAGGACCGCTGCGAGGGCGAGTTGGAGGGTTCCCCAGAGCCAGCCCGAGGGGATGAGGCCGATGAAGTCGCTCTCGGCTCCGGCTTCGTCGTCACCGCTGCCGTCCCCGCCGGCCGTGCCGCTGCCGCCTTCGGCGGCGGAGGGATCGTCGAAGGAGGGGAGGTACCAGACGAGATGCGGGCGGGAGCCGAGGAGTTGGAGGCCCAGCGAGGCGTTGCCCTGCTGGTCGAGGCGGTCGTTGTAGAGGACGTCGGCGGAGCCGAGGAGCACGGTGTCGCCGGCGCCGTGGCCCGGCAGGACGAGGAGGGAGGCGTGTCCGTCGGCCGGGTAGCAGGCGGTGGCTTCGCGCTCGGTCGTGTAGCGGATTCCGCCCATGTCGGTGGTTCCCGCCCTGTGGGCTGCGGGGAGTTCACAGCGAGGGGGGCGGGCGGTCACGGGGCGGCGGTGAGGTTCCGCGCGTACGCCGGGGGCGAGTCGTCCCACGGACGGTTCGCCGGGGGCGATGAGCACGGTGCGGCCCGCGGAGTCGGCGGCCGCCGTGTGGAGACGGCGTTGCTGGTGGGCGGTGAGCATGTCGGGGCCGGTGACGAGCAGAGTGGTGCCGGGGCCGGCGGCAGCCGTGGCCTCGTCGAGGCTGGTGACGACGTCGACGGAGACGCCGCGGACCTTGAGGAGCTCGGCGACCGCCCGGCTCCCCTGAGGGTCCGGGGAGCGGGGATCGAGGCTGCCGTGCCGGCCGTCGGAGCGGACAGCGGCGAAGGCCACCCCGGCGACTACGAGAGCGAGGACGGCGAGCAGCAGTCCTCGGACGCGCAGCCAGACCTGCTGGGGGGTGCGTGCTTCCGATGTGGTGGGAGCCGTGACGGTCATCCTCCTGCTCCCCGGGCCGTGGCGGTGGTCAGCAGGGGTTTTGCGGCTTCGAGATCCAGGTCGAGGGTGCACAGGGTCGTGTATGCCGCCTCGTCGGCGGTGCGGCCGCCGTATGTGAGGTCGTCGAAGACCCGGGCCGCCGCGCGGAGCCGGCCGGCGTGCAGGGGCAGCAGCCTGCCTGCCTCGGAGGCTGCCTCGTCCGCAGTGCGGCCAGGGCGTGGGTCGAGGACTGCCCGGTCCTCCAGCGAGCGTACGAGTGCGCGCATCCGTTCCTGGACGGCTTCCGTCCAGCGGCGGGCTTCCGCGTGGGCGGCGGCCGCGGTGCGGTGGCCGTCCGCGCTGCGGGTGGTGCTGTTGAAGAGCGTCGCCGGCGAGCGGACCGTGCGCCGCGGTGTGCCGAGCCTCCACCACAGTGCGGCGCCCAGCGCCGCGACGGCCAGGACGAGCACGACGAGTCCGAGCGGGCCGCCTGGGGCGGCGCCGGAGGCACCGGAGAGGAGATCGCCGATCCAGTCCCAGAAGCGGTCGAGGCCTCGCTCGAGCAGGTTCGGATCGTGTTCGTGGTACATCGGGTCGGACAGTTCGTCCCGTGCGGCCTCGCGGGCGGGGAGGCGTGGGATGTCCACGGGTATGTCCTCCCCCGCCCGGATCAGACGTGCTGCGGTGGTGCCCCCCACCCCCGTCACCGCATCAGCTCCTGGGGGTGTCGTAGCCGGGCACGCCGGCGGCCCGGGCGAGGTCGAGGTCGAGTGCCTCGCGGCGGATGCGCTGGTCGATGTAGAGCAGGGCCATCACTCCCGCGGTGAAGGGGTAGGCGAGCGTCGAGATGATCACTTCGCCGATGCCCGTGATGATGAGGAAGGGCCAGCCGAACTCCGTCGAGCTGCTGTTCAGGAACTCGCTCAGGCCGTCGCTCTCCACGGTCATGGCGATGATGCCGAACGGGATGGCGATGATCAAGGTCAGGATGATGACCAGGAGGTAGGTGAGCGCCAGGATGCCGAAGGTCCGCCACCAACTGCCCTTGACCAGCTTGGCGGACCGGCGCAGCGCGGTCAGTACGGACTGGCGTTCCAGCATCAGCGCGGGCGCTGCGAGTGTGAAGCGGATCATCAGCCAGAGCACGACGACGCAGGAGGCGACGAAGCCGAGGAAGGTCAGTGCGAGCGCGCCTGCCCCGTCGCCCAGTGCCAGGCCCGGGGCCAGGCCCACGGCCATGATCGCCGCGCTCATCAGACTCAGCAGGAGGGTCAGCCCGAGCAGGGGGAGGAGCCGGGGGCGTGCTTCGGACCAGGCTTCGGAGAGGGTCACGGACCGTCCCAGCACGGAGCGGCTGATCACCACGGTGAGCACCGAGGTGGTGAACAGTGTGGCGATCATCGCGACGAGTGTGCTCGGAGCACTGTTGACCAGCTGCGACTGGGCCGAGTCCGTGGCCTGGCGGAGAGCCTCCGTTCCGGTCGCGTTCGGATCGATCGACTTCTGCTCGGGCAGGAGGTAGCGCTGGACCAGGATCATCGCGGTCTCGGCGATGACGGCGACGGTGAGGCTGATGCCGAGCACCGTGCGCCACTGGGAGCGCATGGTGGACACCGCGCCGTCGAGGATCTCGCCGACCCCGAGGGGGCGGAGCGGGATGACGCCCGGCTTCGCCGCCATGGGGGCGCGGCCCCATCCCGGTCCCTGCGGCATGCCGCCCCAGCCCGGTGCGGGCGGGGGCGAGCCCGGGCCGTTGCCCGGGGCGCTCGGAGGGGACCACTGTCCCGGAGGCGGCTGTGCAGGAGACCACTGTCCGGCGGGGCCGTCTCCGTCAACGGGCGAGGACGGTTTGGGGATCCCCGTCTCCTGGCCGTCGGAGGGGGCGGATCCGGGCGAAGCCCAGCCCGGAGAGTCGTTCATCGTCGCTCCTTCACAGTCCTGTCCGCTCATCGGGGCGGCAGGTTGCCAGCCATCGTGCCACGCGCCGGTCCGGTGCGGGTCGGGCGCTGCATCTCCTTCTTGCCTTCGTGTGCGGGCGGTTCAGCGGGCAGACTGGGCAGATGGCTGATCAGGACGCGCGAACGCCCGTGGATACCGGGCCTCCGGCTCTCTCCGTACTCCGCTGGGAGGAGCCCCCCGAAGGACCTGCGGTGGTGCTCCTCGACCAGACACGGCTTCCCGCCGAGGAGGCCGAACTGGTCTGCTCCGACGTGCCTGCTCTGGTCCGGGCGATCCGGACGCTGGCGGTGCGGGGTGCGCCCCTGCTGGGCATCGCCGGGGGGTACGGGGTGGCGCTGGCCGCTGCCCGGGGCGAGGACGTCGCCGGGGCCACGGAACTGCTGGAGGAGGCCCGTCCCACCGCGGTCAACCTCGGCTACGGGGCGCGGCGGGTTGTGCGGGTGTACGGGGCGGCCGTCGAGAGCGACTCCGGACCGGTGGCGGCCGCGGCTGCGGCCCTGGCCGAGGCACGGGCTCTCCACGCCGAGGACGCGGCAGCCAGCGAGCGCATGGCGCAGTACGGTCTGGAGTTGCTGGCGGAACTTCTGCCGGAGTCCGGTCACCGGCTGCTCACCCACTGCAACACCGGGGCGCTCGTGTCCGGCGGCGCGGGGACGGCCTTCGCGGTGGCGCTGCGGGCGCACCGGGAGGGCAGCCTGCGGCAGCTGTGGGTGGACGAGACCCGTCCACTCCTCCAGGGTGCGAGGCTGACGGCGTACGAGGCAGGGCGGAACGGGATGCCGTACAGCTTGCTCACGGACAGCGCGGCAGGTTCGCTGTTCGCCGCGGGGGAGGTGGATGCCGTGCTCGTCGGGGCGGACCGCATCGCCGCGGACGGCTCTGTGGCCAACAAGGTGGGGAGCTATCCGCTGGCAGTGCTCGCGAAGTACCACCATGTGCCGTTCGTCGTCGTGGCGCCGACGACGACGGTCGATCTGGAGACGCCGGACGGCACATCGATCGTCGTGGAGCAGCGCTCCTCGGCAGAAGTGACGGAGATCACATTTGTGCCCGGTGCTCCGGTCGTGGGTGCGGGGGGCGGGACCGTCGTCGCACCCCCGGGAACCCAGGCGTACAACCCCGCATTCGACATCACGCCGCCCGAACTGGTCACGGCGATCGTCACGGAGGAGGGTGTCATTTCCCCGGTCACGGGGGTCGGACTGGCAGAACTGTGTGCCAGGTCATCGCAGGTAACGATTAGCTAATGGGATGATGTCGTTTATGAAAGGACGCGTCCTTGTCGTCGACGACGACACCGCACTGGCCGAGATGCTCGGCATTGTGCTGCGGGGAGAAGGTTTCGAGCCGTCGTTCGTAGCGGACGGCGACAAGGCACTGGCCGCATTTCGTGAGGCCAAGCCGGACCTGGTGCTGCTGGACCTCATGCTGCCCGGACGGGACGGCATCGAGGTCTGCAGGCTGATCAGGGCCGAGTCAGGTGTGCCGATCGTCATGCTCACTGCCAAGAGCGACACGGTGGATGTGGTGGTGGGCCTGGAATCCGGGGCCGACGACTACATCGTCAAGCCGTTCAAACCGAAGGAGTTGGTTGCCCGGATCAGGGCGCGTTTGCGGAGGTCCGAAGAGCCCGCGCCGGAGCAGCTGGCGATCGGTGACCTGGTCATCGATGTGGCCGGCCACTCGGTGAAGCGGGAGGGGCAGTCCATCGCCCTCACGCCGCTGGAGTTCGACCTGCTGGTCGCTCTCGCCCGTAAGCCGTGGCAGGTGTTCACCCGTGAGGTGCTGCTCGAGCAGGTGTGGGGCTACCGCCACGCCGCTGACACGCGGCTGGTGAACGTCCACGTCCAGCGGCTTCGCTCGAAGGTGGAGAAGGACCCGGAACGGCCGGAGATCGTCGTGACGGTCCGCGGTGTCGGTTACAAGGCCGGACCGAGCTGACATGACCCTGGGCAGCGCTGCTCCGACACCCGGGGGGCCCGGGGCCCGTGCGGAGCGGGCTGCCGGTCCGGCACGGAGGAACCTTCGTTTCGGCCGCGTGCCGCTGGGCGGCCGGTTGTTCAACGACCGGCCGCCCGGCGGCCCCGTGCCGCGCCTGTTGATGCGATGGATCCGTGGGCCCCTGCTCCCGGCTGTCCGGCTGTGGCGGCGGAACCTGCAGCTGCGCGTCGTCGCGGGCACGCTGCTGATGTCGATCGCGGTGGTGCTGCTCCTGGGCTTCGTCGTGATCGGGCAGGTCCGCAACGGCCTGCTCGAAGCGAAGGGGAAGGCCGCGCAGACACAGGCGGCGGGCGGCTTCGCCGCAGCCCAGACGAACGCGAACGCGCCGCTGGTCCCCGGGGACCAGAGCGAGGAGGAGGCCGACGGCATGACGGCCAACACCTCCTGGCGCACCGAGCTCGTCGACCAGCTGGCCAGCGGTGGGACGAACGCCTTCAACGTGGTGGCCCTCAGCGCCGACTCCGTCGGACCGGGCACCAGCCGCGCCCCGCGCGGGTCGGGCAGTGTGGAGGCCTCCAGCATTCCGCAGCGGCTGCGCGACGACGTGGCCAACGGATCCGGCGCCTTCCAGACGTACTCCTTGATCCGGTACTCCTACGGGAAGGATCCGGAGCCCGGCCTGGTCGTCGGCAAGCGGCTCTACGACGTCGATCACAATCCGTACGAGCTGTACTACCTCTTTCCGCTCACGCAGGAGGAGAAGTCGCTGACGCTGGTCACGACGACACTGGCCACGGCCGGACTGTTCGTGGTCGTGCTGCTCGGCGCCATCGCCTGGTTCGTGGTGCGGCAGGTCGTCACACCCGTACGGATGGCGGCGGGGATCGCCGAGAGGCTTTCGGCGGGCAGGCTCCAGGAGCGGATGAAGGTCACCGGTGAGGACGACATCGCCCGCCTCGGTGAGGCCTTCAACAAGATGGCGCAGAACCTGCAGCTGAAGATCCAGCAGCTGGAGGAGCTCTCCCGCATGCAGCGGCGTTTCGTCTCGGATGTCAGCCATGAGCTGCGCACCCCGCTGACGACCGTACGGATGGCCGCCGACGTCATCCATGAGGCCCGGGTCGACTTCGACCCGGTCACGGCCCGGTCCGCGGAACTGCTGGGGGACCAGCTCGACCGCTTCGAGTCGCTGCTGTCCGACCTGCTGGAGATCAGCAGGTTCGACGCGGGCGCCGCGGCCCTTGAGGCCGAACCCATAGATCTGCGCACGGTCGTCCGGCGGGTGATCGGCGGCGCCGAGCCACTGGCGGAGCGCAAGGGCACCCGGATCCGGGTGGTGGGCGACGAACAGCCCGTGGTCGCGGAGGCCGACGCCCGCCGCGTCGAGCGTGTCCTGCGCAATCTCGTCGTCAACGCCGTCGAGCACGGTGAGGGCCGCGACGTCATCGTGCACATGGGCGTGGCCCAGGGCGCCGTGGCCGTGGCCGTCAGGGACTACGGCGTGGGGCTGAAGCCCGGCGAGGCGACCCGGGTCTTCAACCGCTTCTGGCGGGCGGACCCGGCACGCGCCCGAACCACGGGCGGTACCGGACTGGGCCTGTCGATCGCCGTCGAGGACGCCCGGCTGCACGGCGGCTGGCTGCAGGCCTGGGGCGAGCCCGGCGGCGGCTCGCAGTTCCGGCTGACCCTGCCGCGTACGGCGGACGAGCCGCTGCGCGGGTCGCCGATACCGCTGGAGCCGGAGGACTCCCGGCGTAACCGGGAGGACCGCGAGCGTGCGGAGGCGGCGGCGGCTCCTGTGGCGGCCGATCGTCGGCGGACGTCCGTGCCGAGCCAGAGCGGATCCCCGGCCCGCTCGCACCTGACGGTGCCGGCTCACGGCCCTGCGGCGCCCCGCACCCCGGCATCGGTCCACCCGGCGGCCCTGCCGGGCAACGGAGCACGTGTGGTGTCGCGTCCGGCCGGGGAGCGGCCGGGCGGGGGCCCCCACCCGGAGATGCAGGAACCGCAGCAGGAGGACACGACTCGTGGACACTGACCGCCGTCGGGGCGGCCGCGGCCGGGCGGTGCGGGTGTCCGCGCTGCTCGCCTGCGGCGCCGTGGTGCTCGCCGGGTGCGGAGCGATGCCCGTCACCGGTGACGTGAAGGCGGTCGACGCCTCGCAGCCTGGCGACTCCCAGGTGCAGGTCTATGCCGTGCCCCCGAGGGAGGGCGCGGCACCCATCGAGGTCGTCGACGGCTTCCTGGAGTCCATGACGAGCGACGACCCCGACTTCCGGACGACCCGCAAGTATCTGACGGCGCAGGCCGCCCGCGCCTGGCAGCCGGGCGAGGGCACCACGGTGCTCTCCAAGGCCCCCAACCGCAACGGCCCCACGATCCACGGCAAGGAGCGGGCCAGCGAGACCACCTACACGCTGACCGGGGAACAGGTGGCGGCGGTCGACGCGCAGAGTTCCTACCGGCCGCTGGCTCCGTCGGAGTACTCCCAGATGCTGCATCTGGTCCAGGAGAAGGGGGCGGACGGCAAGCAGGAATGGCGCATCGACATCGTGCCGGACGGGCTGGTGCTCGGGCAGTCCGACTTCAAGCGTCTCTACCGTTCCGTGAACAAGTACTACTTCGCCGCCGGGCGCGCGGACGACCGGTCGGCGCTGGTCGCCGACCCCGTCTACGTACGAAACCGCACGGACCCCGTGACCCGGATGGACACGGCCACGCAGACGGTGCGGACGCTGCTCGAAGGGCCGTCGAACTGGCTGCGGCCGGTGGTCGACTCGCGCTTCCCCGCCGGTACGGCACTGAAGCGCGGGGTCACCTCGCTGGCGCCGGACGACCAGAACGTCCTGAAGGTGCCGCTGAACAAGAGGGCCGACAAGGCCGGGCAGGGTGCCTGCCGGATGATGGCGGCCCAGGTGCTCTTCACGCTGCGGGACCTCACGTCCGCCCGGGTGGGGCAGGTGGAGCTGCAGGGCGGGCAGGGCCCGCTGTGCTCCCTGGGGGCGGACGAGGCCGAGGAATTCGCCTCGGACAACGGTTCCGAGGGTCCCGACAGCCAGTACTTCGTCGACGAGAAGGGGCATGTGCAGCGCATCCCCGGGAGCAGCAAGGGCAGCGGCGAACCTGAGCCGGTGATCGGACCGCTGGGCAGCGGGACGGTGGCCATAGGCGCCGTGGGTGTGGCCCGGGACGAGGAGCAGGCCGCGGCCGTCTCGGCGAACCGGCAGCATCTGTACGTCTCCTCGCTCACCGAGGAGAGCGAGCCGGCCGACCCTGTGGTGACCAGCCGGGCGGAGAGGAGCGCGGACCGGTTGTCCGCACCGAGCTGGGACGGCAGGGGTGATCTGTGGGTCGCCGATCGTGATCCGGCGAATCCCAGGCTGCTGCGTCTGGTGGGCGGTGCCGGGGAACCCCAGGAGGTCCCGGTGTCCGGCCTGGACGGCGGGAGGATCGAGGGGCTGCGGATGTCCGCGGACGGGGTGCGTGTCGCCCTGAGGGTGTCGAAGGACGGACACACGACGCTGCACATCGGCCGGGTCGAGCGCCATGGCTCGGGCGAGGACGAGCAGGTCTCGGTGGAGGATCTGCGCCAGGCCGCACCGCAGCTCGCCGATGTGACGGCGGTTTCCTGGTCCGGCCGCAGCCGCCTCGTGGTGGTCGGCAAGGAGGAGGGCGGTGTGCAGCAGGTGCGTTACGTGCAGGCCGACGGTTCGACGTCGTCCTCCGGAGTGCTGCCGGGCGTGAACCAGGTGACGACGATCGCGGCGGCCGACGACGATCAGCTGCCGCTGATGGCGGACACCGAGGGCGACGGGATAGTGAAGCTGTCGCCGGGGGACAACTGGCAGACGGTGCTCAAGAAGGGCTCCTCGCTGGTGTACCCGGGGTGACCTGGGAGCCCGGGAGCTTCCTCCCGGGCCGTCCCGCAGGCGCGGGGCCGACGCGGTTGTCCACAGGGGGGTGCCCCTATCTGTTTCGTCAACCCTGGCGGGGCTGGTTCGTAGGGGTTCGTGGGTTTCCGGGAACGTTCCGCAAGCGGGATGTTCCCGGCGGGTCGGGTGCCTGGTGGGCAGCTCGGTGGCCGGCAGGGCGGGGGTGGCCGTGCCGGTGCGCGGGCGTGATGGGGTCTGGACGGTCGGAACGATGGAGCCGTCAGGCAGCGAGGCCGACGTCGTCGGGGGTGCGTGGTTCGTAGAGGGTGCCGGTGCGGATCATCGCGTGGATGACGTTCACGCGCTGGCGGGCCAGGCGGAGGATGGCCTGGGTGTGGGTTTTGCCGCGTGCGCGCTGGCGGTCGTAGTAGATCCGTGAGGACGGGTCGCTCTTGCAGCCGATCGCGGCGAACGCGGCCTGGAACAGGGCGCGTTTGAGGAGGCGGTTGCCGCGGTGGGGTGCGTGCTCGCCGCGGATCGATGTGCCCGAGGACTTCGTGGCCGGGGCGAGTCCGGCGTAGGAGGCGAGGTGTCCGGCGGAGGGGAAGCCGGTGCCGTCGCCGATCGCGACGATCACAGCGGCCGTGGTCCTGACGCCCAGGCCGGGCAGGGACGTCAGGAGGTGGAAAAGAGGGAGGGCCTCCAGCAGGGCGGCGATCTCCTGCTCGGTGGCCTGGCGCTGGGTGTGGGCGGCGGCGAGCTGGGCGGCCAGGCCCGGCACGATCAGCGCGGACGCCTCGGTGCCGGGAACGACGAGGGTCTGCTCGGCGAGCGCGTCGTAGATCTCGGTGGTGAGGTGGTGGGCCTTGCGCGAGCCGTGCGCCTTCAGCAGGGCCTCGCACCGCGTGCGCCCGAGCTTCTTCAGCCTGGCCGGGGAGCCGTGCCGGGTCAGGAGGGCCTGGACGTAGGGGTAGGCCAGGCGCGGGCCGAGCACGCGCTCGAGGGAGGGGTGGATCTGGGAGAGCAGGCCCCGCAGCCGGTTGGTGGTGCGGTTGACCTCGCCGGCGAGGTCGTTGTCGTAGCCGGTGAGCATCGTCAGCTCGGCCAGTACCTCGTCGTCGCGGTCCACCGCGCGCAAGGTGTGCGGCATGGACCGGGCGGTCTCTGCGATCACGAACGCGTCGCGGGCGTCGGTCTTGGCCTCGCCCGGGTGCAGGTCGGCTGCCCGCCGCATCGACAGTCCAGGCAGGTAGGCGACCCGGCAGCCCGCCGCTCGGGCCACCGTCAGCGGCAGTGCGCCGATGTTGGCGACCTGGTCCACGATCACCAGTACGGTGCCGAACTTCGCCACCAGCTTGGTAAACAGCTCCAGCAGTTTCGGTTCGGTGTTGGGCAGCCGTTTGTCGTGCACGGTTCTGCCGTCCGCGGTCCGGCCGTGGGCGTGGTGGAACTCCTTGCCCAGGTCCAGGCCGAGGAAGAGATCTATCGCGGTCGTGTCGACCATGTGCGCGTGCCCCTGCCTCTCGTCGCCTCAACTCCCGGCCGTCCCTGCGGCACCACACGCCGGCAACCACGTTACGCAGACATCCCCGCCCCGAAGCGGCTCGGCGTTGCGCCGGGCCAGGCGGTCGTCAGGCCCCTCATCAGCGGTCAAGCGGTGCCCCGAAGCCCGACGGCAACACCCCCCAGGTCATCGACTTCGACAGGGGGCACACAGCCATACCGGACCCGGGGGCCAGGCGCCCCATTGCGGGGCCACGAAAAAGGTAACGGGGC
>NZ_NEUF01000177.1 GCF_002910915.1 Streptomyces sp. SM10
CCGAGGCCGTTCTGGGTGATCTCCTCACCGGTGACCGCCTTGACCACGTCGGGGCCGGTGATGAACATCTGCGAGGTCTCACGGACCATGAAGACGAAGTCGGTGAGGGCCGGGCTGTAGGCAGCGCCGCCCGCGCACGGGCCGAGCATCACCGAGATCTGCGGGATGACGCCGGAGGCGCGGGTGTTGCGCTGGAAGATCCCGCCGTACCCGGCGAGCGCGGAGACACCCTCCTGGATACGGGCACCGGCGCCGTCGTTCAGCGAGACCAGCGGAGCACCGGCCGAGATGGCCATGTCCATGATCTTGTGGATCTTCGTGGCGTGGGCCTCGCCCAGCGCCCCGCCGAAGATCCGGAAGTCGTGCGCGTAGACGAAGACCGTCCGGCCCTCGACCGTGCCCCAGCCGGTGACCACACCGTCCCCGTACGGCTTCTTCGCCTCCAGGCCGAAGCCGGTCGCCCGGTGCCGGCGCAGCTGCTCGACCTCCTTGAACGATCCCTCGTCCAGCAGCAGCGCGATGCGCTCGCGCGCCGTCAGCTTGCCCTTGGCGTGCTGCGCCTCGGTCGCCCGGTCGCTCGGTCCACGCCGGGCCTGCTCGCGCAGCGCCAGCAGTTCGGCCACCCGGCCACGCGTGTCGCTGGGCTCGCCCGGGATTTCGTCCACAACGGTCATACGTCGACCCTACGAACCCGACCGCGGAAACCCTGCCGTTCACTCCGGACAGTCTCCTGCCCGGTTTCCTGGTGGCACCTGACAGAAACGGGGCGCGGTGCAGCCCATCTGCCAGCTCATGGGGCGTGAGCGTTGTGGGGCTCCGACAAAGCGGGAGATGTGGCCCCGACCACACGGCGGCCCGCGCGCCACGCCGCGGATACACCGGGGCGGGCGACCGGACGCACCGCAAATGGCGGGGTGGCGCCGGCCCCTCCGCCCGCGGCCGTGTGCGCCGGGCCGGACCCGCCACGGGACCGTACCGGGTGCGGAACGAGGTGGCCAGTACTCTCGCGGCCGCCCCGGGGGCGAGCGGGCCCTCCCGGCGCCCCGGCTCCGGCCGTCCTCGCGTTCAGTTCCTGTTCACTCCGCGCAGGCGACGGTCGACCAGGCGTCGCCAAAACCCGCCTGGAGGCGTCGAGTTGTGAAGAACGACTACTTCGTGAGAGCGCTCTCAGTCATAAGTCTTGACGCTCACCACAGGCGTGGCAAGAGTGGTGCGCACCGCAGACGGACCCCCCCGCTCCACCTCCCCGCACCACACCCTGACCCCTGTCTGCGGCCCCCCACACCTCGGGAGTTCCTCCGTGATTTCGCGCAGAATGTTCCTGACGGGCGCCGCCGCCTCCGCGACCGCGCTCACCTACCCCCTCTGGGGCAGCGCCCTGAGCCCGCGCACGTCGGCAGCGGCCGCGACCTGCGAGCTGGCCCTGGAGAACCGCTCGCTCCCCGGCACGGTGCACGCGTACGTCACCGGCCACGAGCAGGGCACGGACCGCTGGGTGCTGCTGCGCCCGGACGGCAGTGTCTACCGCCCCGGCTCCCCCGGCGCCCCGCAGACCCCGCTGCCGGTGGACTGCGCCATCCCGCTCAAGGGCGCGGGCGCCGGTCCTGTCGTCCTGACCCTGCCCCAGATGTACGGCGCGCGCGTCTACTTCGTCCGCGACGACAAGCTGGACTTCTACCTCAACCCGGGGCCCTCCCTGGTCGAGCCGGCCTTCGCGACCCCCACCGACCCGAACTACGGCCGGACCTGGTCGTTCTGCGAGTTCACCTTCAACCCGCAGCAGCTCTACGCCAACATCAGCTACGTCGACCTGGTGACGGCGCTGCCGATCGGGCTGACCCTGGAGGGGGACGCCACGCACACGGTGGCCCCGCTCCCGGACGGCGCGGTCCAGCGGATCGCCGACGACCTGACGGCCCAGGCGGCCTCGGACGGGCAGCCCTGGGACAAGCTGGTCACCCGCGGTCCGGACGGACAGGTCCTGCGGGTCGTGTCCCCGCAGAACCTGATGGCGCCGTTCTTCGACCGGCCGGACGAGATGCCCTTCCGGGACCTGTTCACCGCACAGATCGACGAGGTCTGGGAGAAGTACCGCTCCACCGACCTGCGGATCGACCTGCAGGGCGGCCGGGGCACCCTGGCGGGTCGCGTCAGCGGGGACACGCTCACCTTCGAGGGCGGCCACACCTTCGTGAAGCCCACGTCGAAGGACATCTTCACCTGCAACCACGGCCCCTTCACGAACAATCCCGGTGACTCCGACGACAAGAAGGCGCTGCTGGCCAGGATCGCCGCCGGCTTCAACCGGTCGATCATGCTCAGCCACCCGCAGCAGCCCAACGGCACCACGGTCGGGGACTACTACAAGGGCGGGGTGACGAACCACTGGTCGCGCGTCGTCCACGCGAACTCCCCGATCGGCTACGCCTTCCCGTACGACGACGTACGCCCGGACGGCGAGCCGGACGTGTCGGGGGCGGCGCACGACGGCAACCCCCGACGCTTCACGGTGAGCGTGGGTTCCTGACGCTCCCGCACGGCAGGGCCGCCCCCTGGAAACCGCCCGGGGAGGGGGCGGCCCTGCCGTGTCCGGCACCCGTAAGGCCCAGGCCGGACTGCGCCGCCGGGTCGGGGGACGGATCGTGGTCGGATGTCCACCCTCGACGGACCGCCCGCCGGCGAAGCCGGTGCCCGGGTCCTCCTCCACGGCCTGCGCCTGATCGACGGCACCGGCAGCGCCCCCGTGCCGGACGCCGCCCTGCTGATCGAGGGCGAGGTGATCCGGTGGGCCGGCCCCTCGGCCCGTCTCCCCCCGGACCTCGGTTCCGTGCGGAGGCTCGGTCTCGGCGGCCGGACCGTCTGCCCGGGCTTCATCGACACCCATGTGCACTTCGCCCTGCCCGGACCGGCCGGAAACCCCCTGCAGGGCCTCTACGAGCTGCCCAGCTACCGGACCCTGAAGGTGCTGGAGCGCCTCCGCACCACCCTGGAGAACGGGGTCACCACCGCCCGTGACCTGATGGGCCTGGACGCGGGGTTCCGGCAGTCCGTGGCGGAGCGGAGGATCCCCGGCCCTCGCCTGCTGGTCTCGGTCACCATGCTCAGCCAGCGCGCCGGTCATGCCGACTTCACCCTCGCCGGGGGCATCGACGGGCTCGCCCTGGCCGTCACCTTTCCCGGGAGCCCGCGCAGCCTGGTGGACTCCGTGGACGAGATGCGCCGGCGGGTGCGCGAGCTGGTCGCGGCGGGCGCCGACTGCGTCAAGCTCGCGACGAGCGGCGGTGTCACCTCCCCTCACGACCGGCCGGAGTGGCTGGGGCTGCGGCCCGAGATGATCCGGGCCGCCGTCGAGGAGGCCCGGGCGTACGGCGGTCTGCCGGTCGCCGCCCATGCCATCGGCCGGCCGGGGATCGAGGCCGCCGTCCGGGCGGGTGTCAGCAGCATCGAGCACGGTTACGCCCTGGACGACGGGCTGCGGGCGGAGATGGTGGAACGGGGGCAGTACCTGGTGCCGACGCTGCTGGAGACGACCCAGGACCTGGATCCCGCGCGCACCTCCCCGGCGGCGTACGAGAAGGGGGTCCGCTGGCACCGGGTCGCACAGGAGTCGGTGGTCCGCTCGGTGGCCGCGGGGGTCAGGATCGCCATGGGGACCGACAGCGGCCTCTCCGTCGGCCACGGCAACAACCTCCAGGAACTGGGGCTGCTGGTGGACATCGCCGGGCTGACCCCGATGGCGGCCATCGTGGCCGCGACGGGCGACGCCGCCCGGCTGTGCGGCGTCCACGGGAGGACCGGCACCCTCGAGGCGGGCAAGGCCGCCGACCTGGTGGTCACTGACGTCGATCCCCTGACCGACATCGCCGCGCTCGGCGACCCCTCCCACATCCTGGCGGTGGTGAAGGAGGGGCGGATCGCGGTCGACCGGGCCGGTGTGCTCGGCGGAGGCGTCCTGCCCCCGCTCTGCCCCTGAGGCGTACGCCGCCCCGTCCCGCAGGAGGCGGAGGGTGTGACTCCGCGGACATGCGGACTCAACGGGGGCGACATCCCCGACGCGACGCCGGCGGATCAGCTGGGCGGAACTGGCCGCGGCCGACCGGGACAAGGAGACGGCCGAGCCGGACCCGTACCTCAACCGCTACACGCGGCGCGCTCCGGTCGTCCGGTTCGAGTGAGACGGCCCTCGTCCCGTGGGAACGGGACGAGGGCCTTCGTGCGTGCGTGCGGTCAGCAGCCGCCGCAGTTGTAGTACGTCACGTCCCAGTGGTTGCCCTCGTCGGCGTAGACGTTGCCCGAGCCGGACTTGTACTGGGGGGCGCCGTCGCCCCGCAGACCGATGTAGCTGAACACGCCCTTCACGTAGTTCGTGAGGCAGGTGGTCTTGCCGAAGTCGAGCTTGTAGCCGTTCCAGTGCGAGTACGTGCCACTGGCGTGCCCTGTCTCGGTGCCCCCGGTGATGTTGAGCGCGCAGCCCGTCGCGCTCTTCAGCGTCTGGGCACCCTGCGCGCTGGTCAGGTTCAGCTGGTCGAAGGACGTACAGGTGGAGACGTTCCGGTTGGAGCAACCGCCCGAGGAGGACCACGTGATCCCGGACGAGGAGAAGCGGGAGGTCGCCTGCGAGTGGGTCAGCTTCGTGACAGCGTGCGCCTCGGTCGCGCCGCCGCCGAGCACACCGACGCCGGGTGCGAAGAGCACGCCGAGGACGAGGGCCAGGGCGGTGAGGGCCGAGCGGAGTCTGGGGCGGGTCAGCATGGGGGGAGTCCTCCTGCTCATGACAATTAGGGGCAGGGAGATAGTGCCCCAGCTCTACGCGCGTCCGCCAGGGGGCGGCCCCGGCGGATGCCAGGCTTCCCGTGACTTCCGGACCGGCCTGGACCCTTGATGTTGAACTTTGAACAAAATGGGTCTACAGTCGAACTCGTTGAAGGTTAAACCAAACGTTCGGCGGGCTGCCATGCAGAACGCGCCGGACCACGTCCCGAGGAGGAGCCATGGCTCTGTTCAACCGCAAGAACACCGCCCCGTCCACCACCGCCACCCTCGCCGTGGACCCGGCGCCGGCGGCGCTGACCGGCACCTACACGATCGACCCGGCACACAGCAGCATCGGCTTCACCGTGCGTCACGCCATGGTCACCAACGTGCGGGGCTCGTTCGGCGACCACGAGGGCATCCTGGTGCTGGACGGCACGGACCCCGCCGTCTCCACCGCGTCCATCGACGTCAGGATCGCCAGCGTCGACACCGGCATCGCCGACCGTGACGGTCACCTGGTCAGCGGCGACTTCTTCGACGCCGAGACGTTCCCGCTCATGACGTTCCGCTCCACGCGGGCGGAGCAGCTCGGCGGCGACACCTACCGCGTCACCGGTGACCTCACCATCAAGGACGTCACCCGCCCGCTCTCCATCGACCTGGAGTTCAACGGCTCCGCCACCGACCCCTACGGCAACCAGCGCGTGGGCTTCGAGGGCAGCGCCGAGATCCTGCGCTCCGACTGGGGCCTGACCTACAACGCCGCGCTGGAGACCGGTGGTGTGCTGGTCGGCGACAAGGTCAAGCTGAACTTCGACATCTCCGCCATCAAGGCCGCCCCGCAGGCCTGACGCTCCCGCACCGAGCGCGCCCGCCGGCTCTCCCCTTCGGGGGAGGGCGGCGGGCGCTCGGCGTTCCGGGGACGTTCGCGAGGTCGTGCGAGAGCCGGATCAGTCCGCGCGGCGGACCTTCAGCGCGTTGTCCGTGCGGGTGGTGGGATTGCCGTCGGGGTCGTTCTGGATGCGCTCGTGCTCGGCGCTGACCAGTACCTCCCACTCCCCCTCCGGAAGTTCCAGGGAGGCCAGGACCTCGTCCGTCGTCGGCAGTTCGACGTCCGGGTGCTCGTGCTCCCAGGAGGGGAAGCCGGCGTGGCCGACGATCAGCAGCACCCCGCCCGGCGCGACCGCCGACGCCGCGCGCCGGAGGATCTCCTCGCGGGGCAGGTCGCCCATCGAGTGCAGGAACTGGGCCGAGACCAGGTCGTACTCGCCTTCGGGGAACGACGCCCCGAGGTCGTGCCACTGCCAGTCGACCCGGTCCGCCACATCGGCATCGGCCGCGTGACCGGCCGCACGCTCCAGCGCGACCCGTGAGATGTCGGTGGCGGTGACCCTCCAGCCCTGCCGGGCGAGCCAGACGGCGTCGGCGCCCTCTCCGCACCCCAGGTCGAGGGCGCGGCCCGGCTTCAGGTCCTCCACCTCGCGGACGAGGGCGACATTGGGGTTGCCGCTCCAGATCCGGTCGCTCTCGCGGTACCGGTCGTCCCACATCTCGGCGTCGGTGCGGGTGCTGTCGGTTGTCATCGTGCCTCCGTAAGTCCGTGACGGCGGTCGCCGAGCACGCGCTCGGTGACCTGGCGCTCGGCCTCGGCCGAGAAGGGCGCGCGGCGGGCGTCCACCGCGCGGCCGGTGTCCTCGGTGACGAGGTCCATGTTGATCATCGAGGCCGCCTTCAGGCCGGCGGCGGCCGACCCGACGACCTGCTCCATGAGGTTGGCGACGTTGCCGGCCACCCGGACGCCGGGCACGTCGGTGGCTCCGGCGGGGTCGGCCGCGATGTACGTGCCGACGACGTGGTCACCCACCACCATCTCGGTGGGCACCAGACCGAGGCTCTCCAGGACCGCCGACCGCGCGGTGAAGCGCGGCTGGACCACGAGCGCGGCGAGCGGGATCACCGTGCCGCCGGCGAGCCGCACCCCGGTGAGGCGGTCGTCGGCCACCTCCAGCGAGGCCACGGCTCCGTCCAGCACCGAGATGCCCCGGGCCGCGAGCTGCTCGTACTCCTCGTCGCCGAAGTCCGCCTGCTCGTGCCGGAACAGCACCACGTCGTCGGTCCACTGCCGCCAGAGCAGCGCCTGGTGCACGGCCATCGGGCTGAGCGCCAAAACGCCCACCGCCGTGTCCCGCACCTCCCAGCCGTGGCAGTACGGGCAGTGCAGCACCTCACGGCCCCACCGTTCGGCGAGGCCCTCCACGGGCGGCAGTTCGTCGACGAGTCCGGTGGTCACGAGGAGGTGGCGGGCCCGCACCACCCCGCCGTCCCCCCGCACGACGCGGAAGCCGTCGGGCAGCCTCTCGGCCGAGACGGCGTCGCCCCGGACGATCTCGGCACCGTAGTCCGCCGCCTCGGCCCGGCCGATGGCCAGCAGCTCCGAGGGCGGGGTCCCCTCGCGGCCCAGGTAGTTGTGCACGTGGGACGCTGGGGCGTTGCGCGGGCTGCCCGAATCGATCACGAGCACGGATCGCCGCGCCCGGGCCAGGGCGAGCGCCCCGCTCAGCCCGGCGGCGCCACCGCCGATCACCACGACGTCGTACCTCTGGTTCGTCTCGCTCATGCGGAACACCTCCTGTTGGTGGAGATGGTGCGCGCGCGGAGTCGATTCGACAAACCTGATTGCCGAAGTGGCAAACTCGTGCCGGGGCGGCCTCCCCCGCACGCCGGGAGATGGCCACTGCGACCCCGGCCATGCTGGCGGTTACTCCCCGGGTCCTCCCGCCGGCCCGGCGCGCTGAGGGCCGTGACCGCGAACCACACGAGGGACGCCGCCACGATCGCGCCGATCACGGTGTCCACGTAACGGAAGGCGGTCGGGGAGAACACGGTTCCGCGCCGCGCCGCGACCACGGCCTACCGGCGATTCGCTCCGGACGGAGCCGGCAGCGTGAGGGCCGCCTCCGCGGAACCGGCGCCCCCGCTGGAACCGGCGGACACGGCGCCCCCGTTGGACCCTGCGGACGCGGCTACGTCTTCGGAACCGGCACCTCCGGCGGCCTCGGCAGAGATATCGACCGGCACCAGGAGCGCTTTCGGGGAATCGACGGCAGGCGGGTCCACAGGTCGTGCCGGAATGGACGCCGACAGGGCGACCGGACGCCGCACCGACCCGCCCGTACCGAATGCGATACCCACTTCCACGACCGTGGAATTCGCCGGTGCGTCCGCGCCCCGTGCATTCCTCGCCATGGGCAGCGAAGTCTCCCGGACCGTCGGGCCGATGGTGTCCGGGGAGGCGCCGGGCGCCGCGGAACGTCCGCGAGCCACACGGGGAACGGGAGACCCGACGGCGCGCGGGGCGGCGCACCCGGGACCGTCCGGCACGGTCCGCTCCCCGGGCCGGACGGAGTCGGCGGGCAGGGCCAGTCCCACCACGGCGACCGTCACCGCCGCCGATGTCGCCACCGCCTGCTGGCCGACGCCCGTACGCGGAAATCTCCGCGCGGACAGCCACAGGGTCATGGTGAGGGTGAGGGCCCCGGCCAGGGCGGTGCGCAGTGAGCGTCTGGCTCTGGCGAGCAGCGACTCGGTGGCCCGGTAGCTCAGCCCCATGACCCCGGCCACCTGTCCGACGTCCAGATCCTGGGAGTGCAGCCGGAGCGCCTCGGCCTGACGCGCGGGCAGCAGCTCCGCGCTGCGGGCGGCCAGCCACCGGGCCTCAGCCCGGTCGCAGGCCATCTCCTCCACCAGGAAGGGGTCGGCGGGAGCGGCGGAGAGGCTGTCCCTGACCTCCGCGTCCCGTGCGATCTCGCGGCGCCGGTCCGCGCAGGCACGGAGGGTCGCGCGCCTGAGCCACGGGCGGACCCTGCCGTACGGGACACCCGGGTCCTCCACCGCACGGATCATCGCCTCCTGGACGGCGTCCTCGGCCTCTTCGGCACTCGCCGAGCGGCTGCGCGCCATCTCCAGCAGTTCGTCCCGGTGGCTCCAGACGAGCTCCCACCGGTTGCCCGGACCGCGCGGTCGACGGGCGGCATGCGGGTCCCTCACGTTCACAGCCCTGCCCTCTGGTCCGCGGTTTCAGGGTTCGCCGTGCGCCTGGTCATGTGCCCCACGACCCCTATGCCCCGCGGCCTGGACGGCATCGGGGCATACGGGGCTGAGCGTCGGCTCAGGCCGAGAGCGTGGCCGCGGAGCCGAGGCCGGCGACGCCCAGCACGTCGGCGCCGACGGCGCCCGACAGCGACGGGAGACCCGTCAGGTCGGCGTTGACGCCGCCCGCGATGCCACCGACGAGCGGCGCCTCGAGGGAGGCCGCACCGGCGAGGCCGCCGGACACGTTGTCCAGGTCTGCATCGGAGATTTCCTGGGTCTGCATCTGAGGGGCGGAGCTCATGAGGTAAATTCCCTTCGCATTAATTCCGAAATGGCCCGGGCCCGCACCGTCAGGAAAGAAGGCCCTTGCCGCTTTCACGGTCACCGGCACCTTTCTCATGAGCCCGAATACTTCGGCTCATTCCTGGTGCGGCTTCCGCGATGTGAAGGATGTAAGCACGTGAGCGCATGAGGAGGCCACCCGTCCGGTAGCACCCCGCAAGGCTTTTCCGCGCCGAAAAGCCGGTGCGGTCACATTCCCCTCCGGACCGATACAGCTTCTTCACCGGGACGACCGACGGACCGCCCGGCGGCCAGAATGTCGAGCCGCCGCGAAAGGGACATTCTCGACTGCGGACGGGAGAGGCGGCTTCCGGGTCCGGACGGCGGTCGTCAACCGCCGCCCACCTGCGCACACGGTGTGCAGATCTGCCGCAGGAGGCCGGGGCGCTCCGCCGAGGACTCGGTCGCTGCGGGGCGGACGAACGGGCCGGCCAGGCCTGCGCGCGCGTGGGACCGAGACCGAGGGCCTCTCGTCTGGATCATCCCGGGCTCGCGGGGCCGGGCTCGCGGGCGTCACCGTCGCCCCGGCCCTCGACGAGGCGCCGCCGGGGCGCCGGCGCGTTCCTCGACGGCCCGACGAGCCGCCGCATCAACTCTCGGCTCCTGCAACCACACTCCGGAGTTCACCCCCTGGTCCGACCCCGCGATCGAGGATGACCGTGTACGTCCGGCTGGGCGACGGAACACGCCCGCACTCCGAGCGCCTGCGGTCGCGGTGACCGAAGGCCGGACCTCGGCCGGTGTCACCGGGCCGGCCGGGCGAGCGCCGGATCGGCCAGATCCAGGTGGAGCAGGTTCCCCCAGTCGTTGGCGAAGACCGCCCAAGTCCCCTCATGGCGTACGCCGACGAACGGATTCGAGGACCACAGGGCCAGGACCCACAGCGGGGAACGGCCCGAGTCGAGGCGGGCGAGGTAGCCGATGTTGCCCATCCCGCCGCCACCGCCCGACATCCAGCCGGATCCGTCCGGCAGGGCACTCTCGAAATGGAGATCCGCCTCCGTGGAGCCTTCCTCCTCGACGGCCTCGGCCACGCCGAGCGGCCCCCCGAGGTGGAAGGGAATGGTCTGTCCGGCTTGCGGGTGGTAGGCGCCGGGGCCCTCCACGTACACCTTCAGGCCGGTGTCGTCCGGTCGGTACAGCCCGTCCCGGATCGGGAACTCGCCTGCCGCCCGTAGCCGTTCGACTATTCCCATCGCGCCCGCCTCCCTGTCGGCGCCCCCGAAGCGTGATGCCGTGGGCCTCATCCTGCAGCAGATCGCGGTGCGGTGGACACCGAGTCGGCCCGTGCACGAAGGAGTTCATCACCGTCCGACCTTCGACGGCCCGGTTCCGCAGCGCCGCTCCCTCCCGGACCGCTCTTCGTCGCATGCCTGTCGAATCCCTGTACGCACACCCGCACACCGGTGTACGGTCTCGGGCCGACGGGCTTTGGGAGCGCTCCCATAGCGGTGCTTCCGCTCCACCCCCACGAGGAGGAACGCCATGAAACGCCTACTCGCCTTACTGGCGACCTGTGCGACAGTCCTGGGCCTGACCGCCGCAGTGGCTCCCCAGGCGGTGGCCGCCACCGGCTGCACGGCCGAGTACACGGTCACCAGCCAGTGGTCGGGCGGCTTCCAGGCCGGAGTGAAGATCACCAACCTGGGCGCCCCGGTCACCGGCTGGACACTCGGATTCACCCTGCCGGACACGGGACAGAGGATCGCCCAGGGGTGGAACGCCACCTGGTCGCAGTCCGGCTCCGCGGTGACCGCCGTCGGTGTCGACTGGAACCGCACCCTGGCCACCGGCGCTTCGGCCGACGTGGGATTCACGGGATCCTTCACGGGAGCCAACCCGAAGCCCACGGCGTTCACGCTCAACGGCGTCGCCTGTACCGGCTCCATCGAGGAGCCGCCGCCCGTCCCGGCCGACGGCACCCCCGTGGACATCAACGGCCGGCTGCACGTCTGCGGCGTGAATCTGTGCAACCGGTACGACCGCCCCGTCCAACTGCGGGGCATGAGCACGCACGGCATCCAGTGGTTCAGCCAGTGCTACAACAACGCGTCCCTGGACGCACTGGCGCACGACTGGAAGGCCGACCTGCTGCGCACCGCCATGTACGTGCAGGAGGACGGTTACGAGACCGACCCCGCCGGCTTCACCAGCAAGGTGAACGGCCTCGTCGACATGGCCGAGTCCCGCGGTATGTACGCACTCATCGACTTCCACACCCTCACGCCGGGCGACCCGAACTACAACCTCGACCGAGCGAAGACGTTCTTCGCGTCCGTAGCCGCCCGCAACGCCGGCAAGACGAACGTGATCTACGAGATCGCCAACGAGCCCAACGGCGTGAGCTGGACGGGCATCAAGAGCTACGCCGAGCAGGTCATCCCGGTGATCCGGGCCGCCGACCCGGACGCCGTCGTCATCGTCGGCACCCGCGGCTGGTCCTCGCTGGGAGTCTCCGACGGCTCGAACGAGAGCGAGGTCGTCAACAACCCCGTCAACGCCACCAACATCATGTACGCGTTCCACTTCTACGCGGCGAGCCACAAGGACAACTACCGCGCCACACTGAGCCGGGCGGCTTCACGACTGCCCCTGTTCGTGACCGAGTTCGGCACGGTGAGCGCCACCGGCGGCGGAGCGATGGACCGGGCGAGCACCACGGCCTGGCTGGACCTGCTCGACCAGCTGAAGATCAGCTACGCGAACTGGACCTACTCCGACGCACCCGAGAGCAGCGCGGCGTTCAAGTCCGGTACGTGTGAGGGCGGCGACTACAGCAGCAGCGGCGTGCTGACCGAGTCCGGAGCACTGCTCAAGAACCGGATCAGCACTCCCGACAACTTCCCCACCGGCTGACCTACGGCGGGGGCTCCGGCCGGCCCGGAGCCTCCGCCGCCTGCTGACAAGAGCACCGGCCGCTGCGCCCGAGCGCCCCGGGGGTGGGCCGACGCCAGGAACGAACTACCTGAGAGGGTCGGCCAGTTCCCTCGCGCCGGACTTCGCGGGGTTCCATCGGCCCGAGCCGCGGCGGATGGCATAGTGAGCCTCACCGCGACGGTCGAGTAGGGGAGAGCCACACCTGTGAGGATCGCTCGCTGGATGGTGCCCGTCATCGTCGGGGCCGTGGTGACTCCGTTGTCGATCGGACTCGGTGCCGTGCTGCTCGGCACGTTCGACGGCAGCGAGGCGGCCGGCACCGACGTCCCCTCGTCGGCGGAGACCGAATTGAAGCCGGGCGACGTGGGTGTTCCCGTCGTGTACGCGAAGCTCCTACGTGACGTCGCGGCCGACTGCGACGAGAAGGAGCTCACCGCACCGGTGCTGGCGGCGCAGTTGAAGCGGGAGAGCGACTTCGACCCGAGGGCCCGATCGCTCGCGTCCGAGGGGCCGGCGGAGGACGAGGGCTCTCTGACGGACCCGCGGAGCGAGGAACAGCGGGCTCAGGACGAGAAGGCGGGCGGGACGCCGGCCGAAGAGGACCTCTCCGGCGGGGACCGCGCCACCGGAACGGGCGCCGACGGGGCCTCTCCTGGGACGGATCCGCCCGGTGTGGCGCAGGCCGAACGGCCCGTCACCAGGGGTATCGCGCAGTTCTCCGACGCCGACTGGGCGGCCGACGGGATCGACGGCGCGTTGAACGCCGAGCGGATGACGAACCGTACGCTGACGACGTCCTGCGCCCGCAACTTCCGCTGCTGGGGCCCGCTCATCTGGTCGAGCGTGATGTGGCGCGTGGTCTTCCTCCCGTCGGCCGTGGTGATGACCGCGTCCATGCGGTGCGGCAGCGCGGCCTCGGAGAGGTCGGCGGGCTTGGTGGAGATGCCGGACGTGATGAGGATGTCCAGCAGCCGGGTGGGTTCCTGGAAGCGCGCCTCCACCCACTCCCCCTCGGCGCCCTGCGAGACCCCGGGGCCCCACCAACTGTTGTTGACCTTGTCGAAGAGGTCCTTCGGCGGGTGGCCGCCGAAGGACCGGGAGGCCACGGCGGAATCCGGGCTGACCTGGGCCCGCTTGGCGAAGTGGTCGCGTGCCGCGTTCCAGGCCGTGCTCACGTGGAACGCCGCGTAGATCACCAGCCCCAGCGCGAGGCCGTACCCGATCCAGGTGACGATGCGGCCGATGCCCCTGCGCAGTCTGGGGCGGTCGCCCGCCCAGGGCGCAGGGCCGTTGCCGAAGTCCCGTATCCGGTGCCACCAGGGGCGCCTTGCCTCCGGGATGCCGGGGCGCTCGGCGAGGGACATGCCGCAGCGCCGGCAGAAGTGCCGGTCGGGGCGGTTGCCGACCTCGCACCAGGGACACGGGGGGCCTGTCCCGTCGGCCGGTTCACCGCCGGGGGCCTGGACCCGTGGACGGGCCGCGGCGGGCATGCCGGGGAGGACCGGAGCGACGTCCGGCGCCGGTGCGGAGGCACACCGGCAGCCGTCCCGTCATCGTCGACAACGACGTCACCTACGGAACCGGCCCGGTCGACCTCGAACCCCGGCGGGAGCGGGGACGCAGCCGCAGGCCGTCGTCCTCCCGGGCGCCCTTCATCACGGACAGCGGCCGGAGCACCTTCGCCCCCGCCAGCTACGCCGAACCGGAGTGGGACGACGCATTCGCCTACGAGGAAGAGCCGTTCGCACCTTCGTCGCGGGGGCGCGGACGCCGGTGAAGGCAGCGCCGGCGGGCGCGCGGGTGAGGGTGCCCGGCCCCGGACCGGCCAAAGGGGCTCTCCTCCCGGGTGGCCGGGGCCATGGACGGCCCGGCTCCGGGAAGACGAACGGGCATGAGCATCAGAACCTTCGCGCCCGGACGGCGCCTGGCGGCGCTCCTGTTGGCCCTCGTCCCCCTCGCCGTGTCCTGCGGAGGACAGGACCATGCCCCGGACGGGCGGCTCGGCCTCGCCCCGCCCGCGCTGTCCCGAGGCTCGCACGTGGTGATCGCCACCGACAACGGCGTACGGCTGCGGCCCGCGGACGGGGACCGGGCGGCGGTCGCGCCGCACGTCACGAGCGACTGGTCCCGGGGCGAGGGCACCTGGACCCTCGACCTGTCCTGCACGGACCGCGAGGGTCACGAGGACCCGGAGTGTCCCCGCATGCCCGTGGTCACGGTCCCTCCCGGCATCTCCGTCACCGTCACGGCGAGGAACGCGGGTGTCGACGCGGCGGGGATCGAGGCGGAGCTGGACCTGACCACGGTCAACGGCGATGTGACGGTGACCCGTTCGGGCCGTGACGACGCCCCGGTGCGGCTCGCCACCCGCAACGGCTCGGTCCGCGCCGAGGCGCTGCGCTCCGGGACTCTGCACGCCGTGACGGTCAACGGGGACGTGACGATGAGCAGTTCGACCGCGCCCGGCTCGCTCACGGCCGCCACCACCAACGGTTCCGTACGGGTGGCGCTCCCCCATGACGCCCCCGCCTACCGCACCACCGCGACCGCCCGGAACGGCCGGACGTCGGTCACCGTGCCGGGCACCACGGACAAGGCCGGGCACGCGATGGCGCTCTCGACCGTCAACGGCGACGTCACGGCGTCGCGCGGCTGAACGGCGCTCAGGCGCCGGCGCCCCGTCGCCCGGCACCGACGCGTTCGTCCGCACCGACCCGCCGCATGACCGCTGCCGTCATGTCGCGCCGGGGACGTGTTGTCCGAGGACCGCGGGTTCACCGGTGACCGGCGTCCCCGGTCATGAGGCCGAGCCAGTGGCGGTAGACCGAGGTGAAGGGCTCCGTACCCGCGCCGTCACGGTGGCCAGCCTCCATCAGCCAGGCACAGGCCCGCTGTGCCCCTTCGACCACGCTCCCGGCGTAGCCGTAGCTCACCCGGTGCTCGGCGAACTCCTCCTCGTCCTTGGCGTAGGCCTCGCCGCCGTGCGACCGTACGACGTCGAGGTCCAGGTCGATCGCGCTCAGGACCGAGCCGCCCGCGTCCCACTCGGGCACCGTGCACACGTCGCAGTACATCTCGGGCCCCGGAGCCGCGCAGAACGTGGCGATCCACCACTCACCGCGCGGCACCAGCAGCACGTGGTCGAACCGGTTCGCCCAGCCGCCCTTCGACGCGGTCACGGGCGTGCCCCGGGGCGTGCCGAGCCAGGCACCGTGCTCGTCCTCGCCCAGGCGGTTGGCCGTCCACCGCCCGCTCACGCTGCCGTCGTACTTCCGGATGTCGACCAGTACGGACCTGCTCCCCGTCATCACTCCCCCACCCTGCCCCGTCGCCCTGCCGGGCAGTCGGCGTGAGCGGTCCCGGACTGCCGGAACCGCCCCCTCGGGGTCACGGGTGTGCGCCGCGCCCCTCGGCGTGCGGGGCGAGGCGGGTCGGCGAGAGGGCGATGTCCTCCTCGCCCGGCTCCAGGAGGGTGGCCGCGGCGCCCACGACGAGGGGGTCGGGCCGGCCGACGACGTCGGTGTCCTTCGCCGTGTAGTCGACGCGGGCGAGGAGGCTGCGCATGGCCTCGATGCGCGCACGGCGCTTGTCGTTGCTCTTCACGACCGTCCACGGCGCGTGCTCGGTGTCGGTGGCGCGGAACATGTCGATCTTCGCGGTGGTGTAGTCGTCCCAGAGGTCGAGGGAGTCGATGTCGGTGGGCGAGAGCTTCCACTGGCGTACGGGGTCGACCTGGCGGATCGCGAAACGGGTCCGCTGTTCGGCGCGGGAGACGGAGAACCAGAACTTCACCACGATGACGCCGTCGTCGACGAGCATCTCCTCGAACGCGGGGCACTGCTTGAGGAAGAGCGCGTACTCCGGCGGGGTGCAGAAGCCCATGACGCGTTCGACGCCGGCCCGGTTGTACCAGGACCGGTCGAAGAAGACGAGTTCGCCGGGGGCGGGCAGGTGCGCGACGTAACGCTGGAAGTACCACTGGCCGCGTTCGCGGTCGGTGGGCTTGTCCAGGGCGACGATCCGCGCGCCACGGGGGTTGAGGCGCTCGGTGAAGCGCTGGATGGTGCCGCCCTTGCCCGCCGCGTCGCGGCCCTCGCAGACCACGACGACCCGGGCGCCGGTGTCCTTGGTCCACCGCTGGAGCTTGAGGAGCTCGATCTGGAGGATGCGCTTGGTGCGCTCGTACTCCTTGCGGCGGAGCTTGCGGTCGTACGGGTAGTTCTCCCGCCAGGTCTTGAGCGGCCTGCCCGCCTCGTCCAGCAGGATCGGCTGCTCCGGCCTGCTGGTGTCGACGGTCAGGCCGTCCAGCAGCTGCTTCTCCATCTGATCGCGGTCCACCCGGCCAAGCGTGGCACCCCTCCGGGCGCTACGCCACCAGGGTGACGGAACGAGCCGCCGCGGGCAGAAGTAAGGTGACCCTAATACATACAGGTCGGCCACCCTCTCGAGGTACGGAGAACCCCTTGCCGAACGCCGCGCCCGAAACCCTCACGGTCGCCCCCCTGCTCCCGGCGGACCCCCTCGCCGGGGCGGTGCCCCTGGAGTCGGCGGAGCAACTGCGGGAGATCCTGGGCGAGCCCTGGCCGATCGTCATCGACAAGGTGCACGACGAACTCACCGAGGCCGATCTGGACCTGCTGGCCCGTGCGCCGTTCTGCGCCGTGTCCACGTCGGACGCGGCCGGCAACTGCGACACCTCCCCGCGCGGCGGCGAACCGGGCTTCACCCGGGTCCTGGACGCGCGCACCCTCGTGTTGCCCGACCTGCCGGGCAACCGGCGCGGGGACAGCTTCCACAACATCCTGTCCAACCCGCATGTGGGCCTGCTCTACCTGATACCCGGCGCCATGACCGTCCTGCGGATCAACGGGCGGGCGCGCATCCTGACGGACGCCCCCTTCTTCGACGACATGGCGGTCAGGGGCAGGCGTCCCGACCTGGCGCTGGTCGTGGACCTAGACGAGATCTACCTGCACTGCCCGGCATCCCTCAAGCGTTCGGGTGTGTGGGCACCCGAGACGTGGGAGGGCGCGAAGGCCTCCTGAGGCCGACGGTGCGCCGCTCCGGTCCCCGGCACACGGTGTGACGGGGACCCATGGGGCGGGATCCGGCGCGGAGGACGCCGCCCTCGTCGCCCGCCGTCAGCTGTTGCTCGCTTCCCCCACCGTGCTGATGACCGTGGAGGCGGTCGAGGCCGTGGCTCCGGCGGCGCCGTCGACCAGTTTGCCGAGTCCCCCGGCGTCGTCGAGCGCTCCGAGCGAGACGGGCTGTGCGGCCGCGTGGGCCGCGTCCCCGTCTCCCGGGTGCGGGCTGATCGCGGCGATGACCGCTCCGGTGGCGAACGTGAGGACGGCGAGTGCGCTTCGCTTCTTCATGCCGGGTCAACGGCTCACGGTCCCCGAAGGACACGCCGGATCTCCGCGGCCCCCGCCCGGTCCCACCGTGGCCACCGGCGGGGTGGCCGTCCGGTGGACACGGCTGGGGCAGTGCCCGGCGAGCGGTGCCGCGGCGGAGACGCTCAGAAGCCGCCGCCACCGTCGAACCCGCCGCCGCCGAAGCCGCCGCCGTCCCCGAAGCCTCCGCCGCCGAAGCCGGAGGAGTCGAAGTCGGAGCCGGAGACGTCGCCGCCGCTCCAGTCCCCGCCGCCACCACCGCCGAAGTCGCCGCCGCCGTACTCCGCCGCGTAGGCCGGGGTGGAGAGCATCGAGCCGAGCATGGTGCCGACGAGCAGGCCCGGGAGCAGGCCGCCGCCGAAGTAGCCGCCGGCCCAGGGGCCGTACGCCGGGCCCGCCTCCCAGTAGGGGCGGCGCCGGCCGTCGCCGACGTCGACCGTGCGGCTCAGTGGATCCTCGCCCTCGCGCAGGCGCACCTCGTCCGCGCCGCAGACCGGGACCTCACGGGCGGATCCGCCGGACGGTGTCCACAGGACGTCCGCGACGGCGGGGCCGTGGCGCGGGTCGAAGAAGCAGGGCGGGCGCCGCGCCGGGAGTGTCCGGCCCGTGCGGCGGGCCTCCAGGACGGCGAGCGAGAAGCGGCCGTCCTCCAGGGCCTGGGTGACCCCGCGTACGTCGGAGGGGTGCTGGGCGTCGCCCATGCGGGACTTGGCGTCCTCGTAGGAGTCGAGTGCGCGCTCGTAGTCGATGCGCATCGCGTCGTCGGCGCCCTTCTCGGCGGGGTGGAAGTCCAGCCGGTCCAGCGTCTCGCCGTACGCGGTGATGTCCTCGTCCACGACGACGCGGAGCTTCTCCAGGGCGGCCCGCTCCTCTTCCTCCTTGCGCCTCCTGTTGCGGCGGACGACCGCGAGCGCGGTGCCGCCGCCGACGAGTGCCACGCCGCCCAGGACGAGCAGACCGGTCACCGGCGTGCCGTTCACCGCCCCGTCGTCCGCGCCGTCGCCGGACCAGGAGGCCGGGGCGCTTCCCCTGGCCTCGTCGACGGCCCGGTCGACGAAGGCGTTCAGCTGGGCGGCCGTGCCGGTGTCGGTACCGGGCGCCTTCACGAGCGTCGTGAGGTTCTCGACGGCGCGCGTCGGCATCACCTGCGGGTCGGCGCCCGCGTCGAACCCGTCGCCGAGGCGGACCGCGTAGACGCCGGTGATCCCGGTGTCGGTGCGCAGGTTCTGGAGGAGGTCCTCAGGCGGGTACTGCGAGGTCGCCGGCAGGACGGCCACGAAGACCGGCTTGTCGGCGTCCGTGATCTTCTTCTCCAGGGCGGCCTCCTGGGACGCCGAGAGCTGCCCGGACGCGGCCGGGTCGACGTACACCGGGCCCTGGCGCAGGGCGCGGGCCGCGTCGTCGATCGTGGCGGGGGCGGCGTGGGCAGTGGAGGACATGGCCAGCAGTGCCGCCGAGAGCATCAGCAGCAGGCAGGCCCACAGGGGGACGAACAGCCTCTTCCGCATACTCCGAAAGTAACCCGGACGGGTGATGAATGCGTCACCCGCCCGGGTCTGGATTCATGCCGTTGCGCGGTTACCCGGCGCGGTACGCCGTGCGGAGCTTCGCGACCGCTCCGTCCAGGTCACCGGTGAGCAGCAGGTGGTCGGCCTCGGCGAACGGCTTGGACACCGCCGCGGTCGGCTCCCCTCCGGCCTTCTGCTGGACCAGCAGCCTGGCCCGGTCCACGATCTCCTTGCCCACCGCGGTCTTCCCGAGGCCCGCCCGCTCGGCGAGCCGGGCGGCGACGGCGAGACCGGTGAGGGTGGCTTCACCGCCCGTCGGCACCCTCTTCAGGGTGGTCAGTCCCCAGCCGAAGGGGAACTGCGGGTCGTACGCCGCGTCGCCGACGTTGATCGGCAGCTGCGACTCGGACTTCGGCCAGGTCACCGGAAGCTGGCCGGTGAAGGCCCGCTTTCCGTAGAGGACGTCGGCGACGCCGTCGCCCTCGGTGCCCGGCAGCCAGGAGGCGACGAGGGCGTCGATGTCGCCGAGCCGGTCCCCGATGAGCTGGGGGCGGCCCGAGACGATGAGGACCGCGCACTTCATGGCGGCGCAGACCGTGTCGACGGCCTTCTTGTCGGTGTCGGTCAGCTCCAGGTCGTGGCCGTTGCCGACATCTCCGATGCCCTCGGCGTAGGGCGTCTCACCGACGATGACGACACCGACGTCGTAGCCGTCGGTCGGGGCGGAGGCGTCCTTGGAGAAGGTGGCCGAGGGAGCGTTCTTCTCGATGCCCTTCAGGATCGTCGTGCCCGTGGTCGTGGTACCGGAGGCGCCCTGCCAGCTGACGGTCCAGCCGCCGGCCTGGTTGCCGAGGTCGTCGGCGTTGGAGCCGGCGACGTAGACCCTTTGGGAGGCCTTGAGCGGGAGCACCGCGCCGTCGTTCTTCAGCAGCACCTGGGACTTGGCGGCTGCCTCGCGGGCGACCGCGCGGTGCTGCGCCGAGCCGACCTCGTCCAGGTTCGAGGTGTCCGCGTACGGCTTCTCGAAGAGGCCGAGGCGGAACTTCTGGGTGAGGATCCGGGACACCGCGTCGTCGATCCTGGCCTGGCCGATCCGGCCGGCGGTGATCTCGTCCTGGAGGGTCTTCGTGAAGTCCTGGTACGCGGTCGGGACCATGATCATGTCCAGGCCCGCGTTGACGGAGGTCCGGACGTCGCTCGCGTAGTCACCGGGGATCTGGTCGATGGCCTGCCAGTCGCTGATGACGAAGCCCTCGAAGCCCATCCGGTCCTTGAGCACGCCGTTGATCATCTCGGCGTTGGCGTGCATCTTCACCGGGCCGACGCCGTCGCCGAGGATGTCCAGCGAGGAGTAGGACGGCATGACCGTGCCGACGCCCCGCTTCACGGACTCGGCGAAGGGCGCGAGGTGCACGGCTTCGAGCTCCTGCCGCGTGACCTTGGTGACGCCCTGGTCGATGGTGTACGAACCGGTGGTGGAGGAGCCGAACTCCGTGCCGCCGTCGCCGACGAAGTGCTTGGCGCTGGCCAGCACCTTGTCGTTGCGGTCCAGGTCGCGGCCGGACGGGCTGCCCTGCATGCCGGTGATGACGCTCTCCATGGACTCGACCAGTGCCGGGTCCTCGCCGTACGCCTCGTAGGAACGGCCCCAGCGCTCGTCCCGGGTGACGCAGACGCAGGGGGCGAAGTCCCAGGGGATGCCGGTGGCGCGGACCTCGCTCGCGGTGACGGCGCCCGTCCTCTCGGCGAGCCTCGGGTCGCGGCCCGCACCGATGCCGATGTTGTGCGGCATGATCGTCGAGCCGATCACGTTGTTGTGGCCGTGCACCGCGTCCACGCCGTAGATCAGCGGGATCTGGAAGCGGGTGGCCTGTGCGCGCAGTTGGTAGGCGTCGACCATCTTCGCCCAGGCCTCGGGCGTGTTCGGGGCGGGTACGGAACCGCCGCCGGAGAGCAGCGAGCCGAGGTCGTACGTGGCGATGTCGCCCTGGGACCGCAGCGCGTTGCGCTCGGCCTGGGTCATCTGGCCGGTCTTCTCGGCCGGCGACATCCGCGCCAGCAGGTCGGCGACGCGCTGCTTCACCGGGAGCTTGGCGTTCTGGTAGGCCAGCCCGTGGGCGTCGATGACGACCTGCGGGTTCTCCTTGGGCGCCTTGGCCCCGGTGACGGTGAGCTCCAGCGGGATCGTCTCCGCCGGCTCGGCGCCCTTGTCCTTGGTGGTCCTCACGGTGACGGTCTGCGTGGTGCCGGAGGCGGTGCCCGCGGGGAAGGTGTGGACGCCGGTGACCGGGGTGTAGTCCTTGCCGGACTCGGCGCTGCCGCCCTTGGTCGCCCAGGCGACGGTGACGGGCTCCTCGATGGGCGCTGAGCCGGTGGTGGCGACGGAGATCCTGATGTCCGCCGTGCCTCCCTCCTTGACCGTGTGCACGGCGGAGTCGACGACGACGCTCGACTTCAGGGCCGGGTCGGCCTTGCCGTACAGCTCGACGGCGTCCATGGCGAAGGAGCCGGGGGCGCCGGTCGGGAGGGTGAGGGCGTAGCCCCACATCTCGTTGAGGCCGAGGACCTGGTCGATGCCGCCGACGGGCTGGTAGTCGGCTCGGTAGACGAAGTCCGCGAAGGGCATCTCGACCTGGTGCCAGCCTTCCCAGTCGTCGGTGAAGGAGGTGGTCCAGAGCTCGGAGGCGCCACCGCCCGCTCCGCCGTCCTTGATCTCGAAGTTGATCCGCTTGCCCGAACCGGGCGGCAGCGGGGCGGTGTTCTGGCCGTACCACCAGAAGCGGATGCCCTTGTGGGCGGTCCAGTCCTCCGGGGGCTGGTCGACGGCGAACTCGTGGCTGAGTCCGCCGTAGGCGCTGATGTCGTAGGTGCCCTGGAGGACCTTGGCGCCCTCGGGGGCGTCGGCGCGCTCCTTGAACTCCAGCGCGGGGTGGTCGTCCGCGTCGCCGCCCCAGGTGAACAGGGAGTCGGCGGGCGGGTTACCGAAGGGGACCTCGCCCTCGAAGCGGTCGACGAGGACGGGTGCGAGGTCCTCCGCGCCTGCCGCGGCGCTGGGGACGGCCCCGGCGAGGAGTGAGGCGAGGACCGTGGCGGCGGCGAGTGCGGCCGTGGCCGGTCTCGCCCGGTGACGTGCGCGGGTGTGCGGTGTACGGGGCATGTGCGGCTCTTCTCTGCTCCGGTGGCCGGTGGCCGGTGGTCGGTCGTCGGTGGGGTCGGGGCTACTTCTGCTCGAAGCGCACCCAGTCGGTCTGCGCCTTGACGCCTCCCTGTGCGACGCGGTCGACGCTGGACTGCGGGAGACCCCGGCAGGGCTGGGTGACCTTGTTCCAGCCGGCGGGGTAGGCGCCGCCGAGGGCAAGGTCGAGGATCACGTACTGGTCGTGGTCGAGGACCCGCTTGCCGCGGGTCGACTCCGGCTTCTGGCGGGAGGTCTGCTGGACGGTGCGGTCGTCGACGGTGGAGGTCATGCCCTCGGGTGTCCACTCGAGGGCATGGGGGTGCCACCGGTCGGCGCGGCCGCCGCCCGGGTAGGTCTGCTGCTTGCCGATGTCGGCGTCGGCGGAGGGGTGTCCCCGGCAGCCGCGGCGGCTCTCACCGCGGGGTCGGGGCGGGGGCCGCGAGGGCCGTGGGAGTGGCGAGGGCGACCAGGGCGGCGGTGGTGGCGAATATCGTCGTACGAGAAGGCATGCGGGGGTGCTCCTTCTACGGGTCAGTCGGTGCGGGACTCACGGGTGAGGTGGATCGTGTCGCGGTACCACTTGGCGCTGTCCTTGAGGGTCCGCACCTGCGTGTCGTAGTCGACGCGGACGATGCCGAACCGCTTGTCGTAGCCGTAGGCCCACTCGAAGTTGTCCATGAGCGACCAGGCGAAGTAGCCCCGGACGTCGGCGCCCTGCCGACGTGCCTCGGCCACGGCCTCGATGTGGTCGGCGAGATAGGCGGTGCGGTCGGTGTCGGGCACGGAGCCGTCCGCGGCGACGGTGTCGTCGAAGGCTGCGCCGTTCTCGGTGATGACGGTCGGCAGCGCGTAGTCGCGCTGGAGCCGGGTCAGCAGGTGGGTGAGCTCGGCCGGGGTGATCTCCCAGTCCATGGCCGTGCGGGGCAGGTCGCGCTCCACCCCGCGGACGACGGGGAGACCGTCGGTGTCGGTCGGCGATCCCTCCTCGGTGACCCCCGAGAACAGGGCGCCCCGGTAGAAGTTGACGCCGAGGACGTCGAGGGGGGTGGCGATGACCTCCAGGTCACCCTCCTGGACGGGCAGTTCGATGCCCTGTGCGGCGAGGTCCTCGACGACGTCGCCCGGGTAGCGGCCGTGGACGATCGGGTCGAGGTAGAGGCGGGTCCCCATGCCGTCGGCGCGGCGGCACGCCTCCCGGTCTGCCTCGCTGTCGGTCTCCGGAGTGGCGGTGCCCAGGTTGAGGGTGATGCCGAGTTCCAGGGGGCTGGTCCCGGCCGCCTCGCGCATCTGCCGGGCGGCGAGGCCGTGCCCCAGCAGGAGGTGATGGACGGCGCCCATGGCGTCGCCCATGTCGCTGCGGCCGGGGGCGTGCGCCCCGTAGGCGTAGCCGAGCATCGCCGAGCACCACGGCTCGTTCAGGGTCGTCCAGTGCTCGACCCGGTCGCCGAGCGCCTCGTACGCCAGCATCGCGTACTCGGCGAACCGCCGGGCGGTGTCCCGGGACGGCCAGCCGCCCGCGTCCTCCAGTTCCTGCGGCAGGTCCCAGTGGTAGAGGGTGATCCAGGGGGTGACGCCCCGGCCCTGGAGCTCGTCGACGAGCCGCTTGTAGAAGTCGAGGCCCTTGGCGTTGGCGGGGCCCCGGCCGCCCGGCTGGATGCGGGGCCAGGCCAGCGAGAAGCGGTAGGTGTCGACGCCGAGGCCGGCGATCAGCTCCACGTCCTGGGGCATCCGGTGGTAGTGGTCGCAGGCCACGTCACCGTGCTCCGCATGGTGCACGGCACCGGGGACCCGGCAGAACGTGTCCCAGATCGAGGGGGTGCGGCCGTCCTCCGTGGCCGCGCCCTCGATCTGGTAGGAGGAGGTGGCCACGCCCCAGCGGAAGTCGGCAGGGAGTCCGTGGACGGCGGCGGGCTGCAGGCTGCTGCGGGGCGTGACGAGATTCATGGGTCTCCGTAACTCCGGGTGTGCTGTGGGGTGGTGTGCGGCGGTGCGGCTGGTCAGTGGTGCAGCCAGCAGGCCACTTCGCGGTCCTGGCCGGCGTCGGGCGCGGCAAGGACCGGGACGCGCTGCGCGCAGGGCTCGAAGGCCTTGCCGCAGCGGGGGTGGAAGGCGCAGCCGGCGGGCATCGCGGACAGGTGCGGAGGCGATCCGGGGATGCCGGTGAGTTCCCGCCGGGGGCCGTGCAGCGCGGGGAAGGAGTGCAGCAGGCCCTCGCTGTACGGGTGGCGGGGGTCGCGGTAGATCTCGGCCGCTCCCGCCTGCTCCACGATCCGGCCGCCGTACATGATCGCGATCCGGTCGGAGAACTCGATCAGCAGCGAGATGTCGTGGGTGATGAACACGACGGAGAAGGAGAGCCGCTCCCTGAGTTCGACGAGCTTGCGCAGGATCTGCCGCTGCATCACCACGTCGAGTGCGGTGGTGGGCTCGTCCATGATGACGATCTCGGGTTCCAGGGCGAGCGCCATCGCGATCATCACGCGCTGGCGCATGCCTCCGGAGAGCTGGTGCGGATAGGCCGCGAGCCGGTCGGAGGAGATGCCGACGAGGTTCAGCAGTTCCTCGGCCCGGGCGGTCCTCCCGGCGGCGCGCATGGCGGGGCGGTGCGCCTTGAGCACGTCGGTGAGCTGGCTGTGGACGGTGTGCACCGGGTTGAGCGAGTTCATCGCCCCCTGGAACACGATCGACAGCTCCTGCCAGCGGAAGGCGCGCAGCTCGTCCGGGCTGAGGGAGAGGATGTCGACGGGCTCGGCGCCCGGCCGGTGGTAGCGGACGTCGCCGCCGGTGATCACCCCGGGCGGGGAGAGAAGCCGGGTGACCGAGTACGCCAGCGTGGACTTGCCCGATCCCGACTCGCCCGCGAGGCCGAGGACTTCACCGCGGTGCAGGGTGAGATCGATGTCGCGCAGCGCGCGGACGCCGCTCGCACCGGTGCCGTAGTCGACGTTGAGGCCGCTGATGGTGAGGATCGGCTCGGCGGTCATTCGCTCTGCTCCTTGCTGGGAACGCCGGTGCGGGTGGCCGGGGTGCTCGTACGGGCCACCGGGGTGAACCCGACCCGCATCCGGACCTTCCGGGAGGCTCCCGTCGCCGTGCGCAGGCGCGGGTTGACGAATTCGTCGATGCCGAAGTTGATGAGGGAGAGGGCGGTGCCCAGCAGGGCGATGCACAGCCCGGCCGGGACGAACCACCACCACGCGCCCTGGGCCAGGGCCTGGTTGGACTGCGCCCAGAAGAGGACGGTGCCCCAGTTCCAGTGGGAGATGTCGGCGACGCCGATGAAGGCGAGGGTGATCTCGGAGAGCACCGCGAAGATCACGGTGCCGACGAAGCCGGACGCGATGACGGCGGTGAGGTTCGGCATGACCTCGAAGAGGATGATCCGCCAGGTGGACTCGCCGGTGGCCCGTGCGGCCTCCACGTAGTCGCGGCGCCGGAGCGACAGGGTCTGGGCCCGCAGCACGCGCGCCCCCCAGGCCCAGGAGGTGAGGGCGATGACGACGGCGATCAGCAGGTCCCCGGTGTCCTCGACGAAGCTCGCGATGATGATGATCAGCGGCAGGCCGGGGATGACCAGGAAGACGTTGGAGAGCATCGAGAGGATCTCGTCGGCGGCTCCGCCGAGGAATCCGGCGCTGACCCCGATCAGTACGGACAGCACGGTCGCCAGGATGCCGGCGAGGAATCCGACGAGCAGCACGCCGCGGGTGCCGACCAGGATCTGCGAGAGGACGTCCTGCCCGGTCTGCGTCGTGCCGAACCAGTGCTCGGCGGAGGGCGGTTGCAGCAGCTGGTCGCTCATCGCGTCCGGGTCGTACGGGGCGAGCCAGGGGCCCGCCACGGCGAGGACCACGAAGAAGGCGAGGACCAGCAGCCCGGTGCGGGTCTTGCCTCCGCGCAGGAAGCGGAACCTCGTCCGGCCGGCCGCGGCGGGGGTGGGCGGGTCGTCCGGTACGGCGACGTCGGTGGCGGTGGCGGACACAGTCGTCAGGCCTCCTTACGAGTGCGGGGGTCGAGGAGGGCGTAGGCCATGTCGGCCAGCAGGTTCGCGGCGAGCACGGAGAGCGTGATGATCAGGAAGACGCCCTGCATGAGCGGGTAGTCCTTGGCGCCGACCGCCTGGAAGAGCTGGTAGCCGATGCCCGGGTAGGAGAAGACCATCTCGACCAGCAGGGTGCCGCCGACGATGAAGCCCAGCGAGAGGGCGAAGCCCGAGATGTTGGGCAGGACGGCGTTGCGTGCGGCGTAGGAGAACATCACGCGCCGCTCGGACAGCCCCTTGGCCTGCGCCACCATGACGTAGTCCTCGGAGGAGACCGTCACCATCATGTTGCGCATGCCGAGGATCCAGCCGGCGATGGCGCTCAGCACGATCGTCACGCCGGGCAGGACGCCGTGGTAGAGCGCGCTGGAGATGAACGGCCGGTCGAAGGCCGGGACCAGGGAGTTGTCGTAGCCTCCGGCGGCCGGGAAGATCTGCCACTTCACCGCGAACAGGGCGATGGCGATGAGACCCAGCCAGAAGTACGGGATGGCCGAGATGAACGTGGTCACGGGCAGCAGGCCGTCCAGCCAGGAGCCTCGCCGCCAGCCGCTGTAGACGCCGATGCCGGTGCCGAGCAGGAAGCTGATCAGGGTGGTGATGCCGACCAGCGCGAGGGTCCAGGGCAGCGACTGGGAGATCACCTCGGCGACCGGGGTCGGGAAGAAGGTGAAGGAGAGCCCGAGGTCGCCGTCGAGGAGGTGCGACCAGTAGTCGGTGTACTGCGACCAGACGGACTGGTTCTCGTCGAGCCCGAACAGCGCCTTCAGGGAGGCGATGGCGGTGGTGTCGAGCTGGCCCTGGTAGCGGCTCATCAGAGCGTCGACCGGGTCGCCCGGCATCAGGCGCGGGATCAGGAAGTTGATGGTGATGGCGGCCCACGCGGTGACCGCGTAGAAGGCGAGCCGCTGGAGGACGTACTTCACTTCGCTGCTCCCTCGGCGGTGGTGCCGTCGTACAGCCAGCAGGCGGCCCACTGGCCGTCGGCCAGGTCGAAGCGCGGCGGCAGCTCGGTGCGGCAGCGTTCCATGGCCTTGGGGCAGCGGGGGTGGAAGCGGCAGCCTGCGGGCGGGGTGATCAGGGAGGGCGGCTCGCCGCTCCCGGTCTCCTCCTGGTCCGCCTCGTCCGCCACCCGGTCGGGGTCCGGCGCGGAGGCGATGAGCAGCTGGGTGTAGGGGTGCGCGGGATGCTGGGTGACGGTCTCGCTGTCGCCGCCCTCGACGATCCGGCCGGCGTACATCACCAGGGTCGTGTCCGCGAAGTAGCGGGCGGACGCGATGTCGTGGGTGATGTAGAGGATCGCCAGGTGCAGGCGTTCCTTGAGGTCGCGCAGGAGGTTGAGGACGCCGAGCCGGATCGAGACGTCGAGCATCGACACCGGCTCGTCGGCGAGCAGGACCTGGGGGTCGGCGCCGAGCGCGCGCGCTATCGCGACGCGCTGGCGCTGCCCTCCCGACAGCTCGTGCGGGAACTTGTCCAGGAACTGATGAGGAGGCGTCAGCTGGACGCGTTCGAGCAGAGCGGCCAGGTTCGTCTCCAGCTCCGCCTCCCCGGTCCCCGCCCGGCCGTGGATCTCCAGGGCGCGGCTCAGGTGGTAGCGCACGGTGTGCACCGGGTTGAGTGAGGCGAAGGGGTCCTGGAAGATCAGCTGGACCTGCTTGACGTATCTGCGGAAGGACCGGCCACGCCCGGCCTTCACCGCCGCCCCGCCCAGGTGGATCTCGCCCGCGGTGAGCGGGTACAGCTGGGCGAGCAGCCGTGCGACGGTGGACTTTCCGGAGCCCGACTCCCCCACCAGCGCCGTGACGGTGCCGCGCCGGAGCTTCAGCGAGACGTCGTCGACGGCGTGGACGGTGCGGCGTCTGCGGGCGACCATGTCGCCGGCGGTGCGCCGTACGGGGAAGTGCTTGGTGACTCCGCGTGCTTCGAGCACCACGTCGTTCTCGGTGCGCACGTCTGCGGACTGTTCGGTGGTCATGGTCGGTTCTTCCCCGTGCCTACTTGGCGGGCTTCAGGTTCAGCACGACTTCCAGCGCGTCCTGCTGGGTGTGCTGCGGTGCCGCGTACGGGTCCTTCTCGGTGGGCCAGCCCACCCAGTGCTTCGTGGAGTACTCGGCACCGATGGGGGCGGCGGCGGTCGGGACGACCGGGGCCTGGTCGACCATGATCTTCTGCAGCGCGTTCATGGCCTTGGTGCGGGTGGGGTCGTCGGTGGCGTTGGCGTACTCCTTCAGCGCGGCGGTCGCCTCGGGGCTCTTGAAGCGGCCGAAGTTGCCGAGCTGGGAGGGCTTGCCGATGGGCTGGAGGATCGCCCCGTCCATGATGTTCTGGTACATGTCGTAGGGCGTGGCGCCGCTGTTGGTCCAGTGCAGGGTGGCGTCGAAGTTGCCGGCGGCGACGTCGTTGGTCCAGGCCTCGGCGGTCTGGGTCTTGACCTTGGCCTCGATGCCCAGCTGCTTGATGTTGTCCTTGATGATCGAGAGCCCGGTGATGTAGTCGTTCCATCCGGCCGGGTCGGTGAAGGTCAGCTCCACGGGCTTGCCGCCCGGGTCCTTCAGGACGCCGCCGCTGAGCTTGAAGCCGGCGTCCTTGAGGAGCGCCTTGGCGCCGTCCACGTCGGGCGCCGTGGTGGCGCTCTTGTACTCCGGCGCGAGGAACGGCTCACCGGCGGGCAGCGGGATGCCGGTCGGGTTGCTGATCTCCGGGTAGAGCGTCGCCTGGGCCTGCACGTGGATCGCCTTGCGGTCGATGACCATGGCCATCGCCTTGCGCAGGGCCGGGTTGTCGAACGGCTTGCGGGCGGTGTTGAACCACAGGCCGTGGATGCCGAGGCCCGAGGGGAACCAGAGCTTGTGGTTCTCCGGGTCCTTGGCGACGTACAGCTGCTTGTAGTTCGGCATGAAGACGAAAGACCACTCGAGCTTGCCGTTCGCCAGGGCCGTGGTCGCGGCGCTGTTGTCGTTGTAGGTGCTGTAGCGCAGCTCCTTGACCTTGGTCTCGCCCTTCCAGTAGGTGGGCGTGGCGGTCAGGGTGGTGGTCTGCGGGGTGAAGGTCTTCAGCTTGTACGGGCCGGAGCCGACCGGGGTGCGGTTGGGCCAGGTCTCCGGGTTCTCGACCTTCTCCCAGATGTGCTTGGGCACGACATAGGTCGAGATGATCTTGTTCTGGTTGACGAACTGCGAGTCCTTGAAGGTCAGCACGACCTTCTTGCCCTCGACGGCGACGCCGTCGTACGGGATGCCGTTGCCGTTGAGCGCCGGGTGCTTCTTCAGCAGCTCGAAGGTGAAGGCGACGTCCTCGGCGGTCAGCGGCTTGCCGTCCGCCCACTTGGCCCGCTCGTCGAGCGTGAAGGTGAGCTTGGTGAAGTTGGACTCCCAGTCCCACGCGGTCGCCAGCCACGGGTCCGCCTTGTCGGTGGGGCGGATCATGTTGGTCATGGCCAGCGGCTCGTAGATCATGTACCGGTAGCCGAGGGTGGCGCTCGCGGAGGTGGCCAGGAACGGGTTGCTGTTGTTCGTCTGCGGCCCGTCGGGCTTCCCGAGGTTCAGTACGCCGGAGGCACCGGCTCCGCCTCCCTTGTTGGCGCCGGAGTTGGCGGACGAGCAGCCTGCGGCGAGCGCGACCACGGCGGTGGCGACTGAGAGCGCTCTCAGAGTGTGACGACGGCGTACGGACATGGCGACTCCAGGAGGACTGCGGGTCTGGGAGATCCGGCGGTGTGGGCAGCGCTCGACGCGCGGGTGCGGGTGGTGCGGGTACCGGTGGGGCTGGTTCGGGGATGCGGGCGGGTGACCGGCGGGGCCGGGTCCGTTACGGCGCCGAGTGGCGCACGACCAGTTCGGTGGGCAGCACGACCGGTCCGTCCGGTACGGCGGTGCCGCCGAGGTGGGAGAGGAGCAGGCGGGCAGCCGCCTCCCCCATCTGCCGGGTGGGCTGGTGCACGGTGGTGAGGGGCGGTTCGGTGTGTTCGGCCATCGGGATGTCGTCGAAGCCGACCACCGCGATGTCGTCGGGTACGCGGCGGCCGGCGGCTCTCAGTGCACGCAGGACCCCGGCCGCGCTGATGTCGTTGTGGGCGAAGACCGAGTCGAACTCCGTCCCGGCAGCGAGGAGTTCCTCCACCACGAGCCGGCCTCGGCTCTCGGTGAAGTCCCCGTCCACGACCAGCCCGGTGGGCAGGACCGACCGGAAGCCGGCGAGCCGGTCGCGTACGCAGCCGAAGTGCTTCGGGCCCGTGACGACCAGCGGTCTGGTGCGCCCAGCGGCCCGCAGATGACGGGCGACGGACGCTCCTCCTTCGTGATTGGTGGTCACGACGGAGGGGAATTCGGGATGGTGCCCCCGGTCGTCGATCAGCACGATCGGCAGTCCGGAGCGGTGGAGTTCGGTGAGCTGGTCGAGTGTGTTCTCGGGCTCGACGACGACCAGCCCGTCGAAGGCGCGCGCCGACACCTGGGTGGTGAAGCGCTTGACGGACTCCGCCCCCCGGGTGCAGGTGAAGAGCAGCAGCCCGTAGTCGGCGGCCTCGACCGTGTCGACGATCCCCTGGAGCACCTCGCCCATCCACGGCCAGGTGAACGACGGCACCAGCAGGCCGACCGTACGACTGCGGCCACGCGCCAGTCCCACGGCGCCGGAACTGGGTACGTAGCCGAGGTCTGCGATCACTTCACGAACACGGGCGGCCGTGGAACCGTCCACTTCGCCCTTGAGGTTGATGACCCGTGACACGGTCGTCTTGCTGACGCCGGCCTCACGGGCGACATCGGCGATGGTGACACGCATCGGGGCCTCCGGGGACAAGGCAGGACAGGGGGGTCGGCGGGCTTCGGTACCGGTTCCGGAACCGGTACCGGCGTTGCGGCTGGAGTTAACCGCGCTGGAACAGAGCCGTCAATACTTCACACCGAGATTGGTCCGTACCCATGATCGAAGCAGCTCCGGAAGCCCTTTCGTTCACTTCTTGAATGCCCTGGACCTCTTGACGCGGACACACAACGTGCCGTTCACTCACGCTCGTTCGACGGATACCGCACCCACGCACGCGAGGAGGTCGGGCGCGGCGGACGACGAGGCGGGAGTCCCTCAGCGCCCCGCACGTCGGCGCCGGAGAGACGTACGGACGCCGCCGGACCATGGTGCGCACGAGCGTCACGAAGGCCGCGAAGGCGCCCGTGACGACGACGGTCCGACGGTGACCACGATGTGATACGCACTCATCCTTCGACCTGCTCCCCCGCTGCCATGACCACGGCCTCCAGTGTGTGGGAGCACGTGCGCGGACGCGGCCGGCACTCCCCGCCCGGGGGCGCGCCGCGTCCGTGCCCGGGTCGGGAGGCGGACCGGAGGTGCCGTCCGGGGACGGCACCTCCGGTGGCCGGCCCCGTCAGTCGGTCGGCTCGACCCCGGCCCGCAGGAGGCCGTAGGTGTAGGCGTCCTCCAACGCCTGCCAGGAGGCGGCGATGACGTTCTCGGCCACGCCGACCGTCGCCCAGTCACCGGATCCGTCGCCCGTGGTGATCAGCACCCGGGTGGTGGAGTCGGTACCGGTGCGGCCCTCCAGGATGCGGACCTTGTAGTCGATCAGCTCCAGCTTGGCGAGCTGCGGGTAGATCCGCTCCAGACCGACGCGCAGCGCGCGGTCCAGGGCGTTGACGGGGCCGTTGCCCTCGGCGGTGGCGACGATCCGCTCGCCCTTGGCCCAGAGCTTCACGGTCGCCTCGTTGGCGTGGGAGCCGTCGGGGCGGTCCTCGACGATGGCCCGCCAGGACTCGACGCGGAAGTAGCGGCGGGGCCTGCCGTCGACCTCGGCGCGCAGGAGGAGTTCGAAGGAGGCGTCGGCCGCCTCGTAGGTGTAGCCCTTGAGCTCGCGCTCCTTGACCCGCTCGACGACGCGCCCGACGAGCGCGCGGTCCTCTCCCAGGTCGATGCCGAGCTCCTTGCCCTTGAGCTCGATGGAGGCCCTGCCCGCCATGTCGGAGACGAGCATCCGCATGGTGTTGCCGACGCGTTCCGGGTCGATGTGCTGGTAGAGGTCCGGGTCGACCTTGATCGCGGAGGCGTGCAGTCCGGCCTTGTGCGCGAAGGCGGAGACACCCACATAGGGCTGGTGGGTCGAGGGCGTGAGGTTGACGACCTCCGCGATGGCGTGCGAGATCCGGGTCATCTCCGCGAGCGCGCCCTCGGGCAGGACGGTCTTGCCGTACTTGAGTTCCAGCGCGGCGACGACGGGGAAGAGGTTCGCGTTGCCGACCCGCTCGCCGTAGCCGTTGGCGGTGCACTGCACGTGGGTGGCCCCGGCGTCGACGGCGGCCAGGGTGTTGGCGACGGCGCAGCCCGTGTCGTCCTGGGCGTGGATGCCGAGCCGGGCTCCGGTGTCGGCGAGGACGGTGGAGACGACGGCCTGGACCTGGGCCGGGAGCATCCCGCCGTTGGTGTCGCAGAGGATGACCACGTCGGCGCCGGCCTCGTGTGCGGTGCGTACGACCGACTTGGCGTACTCGGCGTCGGCCCGGTAGCCGTCGAAGAAGTGCTCGCAGTCGACGAAGACCCTGCGGCCCTGCTCCCGGAGGTGGGAGACGGTGTCGCGGACCATCTCCAGGTTCTCCTCCAGCGTGGTGCGCAGGGCCAGTTCCACATGGCGGTCGTGGGACTTGGCGACCAGCGTGACCACCGGGGCGCCCGAGTCCAGGAGCGCCTGCACCTGCGGGTCCTCGGAGGCCTTGCCGCCGGCCCTCCGGGTGGCGCCGAACGCGACGAGCTGGGCGTGCTCGAAGTCGATCTCCTGCTGGGCGCGGGCGAAGAACTCGGTGTCGCGTGGGTTGGCGCCGGGCCAGCCGCCTTCGATGAAGCCCACGCCGAAGTCGTCCAGATGCCGCGCGATGGTCAGCTTGTCCGCGACCGTCAGGTTGATGCCTTCACGCTGCGCACCGTCGCGCAGGGTGGTGTCGAAGACATGGAACGTGTCGTCGGGGGCGGTGGCCTTGGTGGTCATGCTGATCTGACTCCTGTCGGGTGAGCGGATCCGGACGAATCGGCTCCACTTGCCCCCATCATCTCGCGTGCCTCGCTCCGGCCGTGGTGTGGGCCGGAAAACGAAAAAACCCCTCGCGGGTGCGAGAGGTCTGCGCGCGGGTCTGGGGCACGATGTCCGTTCCGTACGTGGTGGTACGGGACGGTCACTGCGGACCGGCGCGCCTGCTGCCGATAATCATGGCGAACGAGGACACGCACGCAGTCTGGCACAGCGCCCCTCCCGCGTCCCGGCCCGTCTCAGGATGCGGGCGTGACGTCCGTCGCACGGGGGGCGGCGGCGGGGCGCGCGAGCGTCTCGTCCGCGTACCGGCGCATCTGGTCCAGGACCTGCTCCCGTCCGGTCCCGGGGATGCCGACGGTGACGTGCACGCTGAACCCGTCCATCAGGGCGCGCAGCCGGGTCGCGGCCCGGTCCGTGTCGACGGCGGGGAACTCCCCGCGGCCGATGCCGTCGGCCAGCAGTTCCGTCAGGTCCCGGTGCCAGGCGCCCTCGATGGCGGCCTGCCGGGCCCGGGCCTCCTCACCGGCGTCCTGCGAGCGGTTCCAGACCTCCAGCCATAGCGTCCAGTGCGGGTCACGGTGGCCGTCGGGCACGTACAGCTCGACGTAGGCGTCGAGCCGTTCGCGGGCGGTTCCGGGGCCGCGGAGCAGGGCGGTGCGTTCGGCGCCGAGCCGCGCCTCGCTCCACTCCAGGGTCTGCAGCAGCAGCTCGTCCTTGGTGCGGAAGTAGTAGAGGAGGTGCCCGCTGCTCATCCCCACCTCGCGGCCGAGCCCCGCCATGGTGAGCCCGTCGAGCCCGCGTTCGGCGACGGTGGCCATGACGGCGGCGAGCACGTCCTCCCTGGGCGGGGCGATGTTGCGACGGCGCGGGGTACGGGTCACGGTCTTCCGGTCCTGGGCTGTTGCTGCGTGACGCAGTGGATGCCTCCACCACCGGCAAAGATCGTACGGGCGTCGACGGGGGTCACCGTACGGCCGGGGAAGAGGTCGCGGAAGACGGCTGCCGCCTCCTCGTCCCTCGGGTCGTCGAAGGCGCAGAGGACCACCCCGTCGTTGCAGAGGTAGTGGTTGATGTAGGAGTAGTCGGCCCACGCGCCGTCGGCGTCGCGGAGAGCGGTGGGCGCCGGTATCTCCACCACCTCCAGCGGGCGGCCGCGCGCGTCGGTGGCGGCCCGCAGGATCCGGACCGTCTCCCGGGTGATCGCGTGGTCCGGATGGGAGGGATCGGGCTGGACGTGGGCGACGACGACACCGGGGCGGGCGAAGGCGGCGACGATGTCGACGTGGCCGAGGGTGCCGTACGTGCCGTAGTCCCCGGCGAGGCCGCGCGGCAGCCAGAGTGCCTTCTCGGTGCCGAGGCGGGCGTGGATCTCGTCCTCCACGGCCTGCCGGGTCCAGCCGGGATTGCGCTCCGGACCCAGCTGGACGGTCTCGGTGAGCAGGACGGTGCCCTCGCCGTCGACGTGGATCGCACCGCCCTCGTTGACCAGCGGCGAGCTGTGCACGGGGAATCCGGCCAGCTCGGCGACGCCCCGCGCGATGTGCCGGTCGTGCTCCCAGCGGGCCCAGCCCTGACCGCCCCAGCCGTTGAACGTCCAGTCCACCCCGGCCGGCTGTCCGCTCTCGTCGTCGACGACGAAGGTCGGCCCGATGTCCCGCATCCAGGCGTCGTCGAGAGGGCGTACGGCTGTCTCGACGTCCGGGCCGAGGAGCGCCCGGGCGCTGTCCTCCTGGCCCGGCCCCACGATCACGGTGACGGGTTCGAAGCGGCGTACGGCGCGGGCGACGGAGGCCCACGCGGCGCGGGCCTCGTCGAGCTCCGCGGCGGTGGCGAAGGTGGGGTTGGGGCCGGGCCAGGCCATCCAGGTGCGCTCGTGCGGTGCCCATTCGGGCGGCATGCGGAAGGTCACGGCGGCCCTAGAGGAAGTAGAGGCGGTTGAGGGAGACGGAGTCGGCGGCCGGCGAGCGCAGCGGGTCGCCGTCGAGGGTGACGAGTCCGGTCTCACCGTCGACGCCGACCTGCCCGGTACGGGAGTTGAGGCGCAGGTCGGCGGGGCCGATGCCGCGCGCGTTCCGGACGGCCACCCGGCGGCGGCGGGTGGGCATCAGATCGGAACCCAGCTGGGTGGCGGCCTCGGCGACGAAGGCGGCGGAGAGGTCGGCGGCCGTGGCGCCGTACGCGCCGAACTGCGGCCCGAGGACGAGGGGTTCGCAGGTGTCGGTGGCGGCGTTGGGGTCACCGGTGACCCCGTAGGCGGGGAAGCCGGACTTCAGGACCAGCTGCGGCTTCGCGCCGAAGAACTCGGGGCGCCACAGGACGATGTCGGCGAGCTTCCCGGCCTCGACGGAGCCGATCTCGTGGGAGAGGCCGTGGGCGATGGCGGGGTTGATGGTGAGCTTGGCCATGTAGCGCAGCACCCGGGCGTTGTCGTCGCCGGGGCCGTCGCCCTCCATCGGGCCGAGTTCGGCCTTCATCTTCGCCGCCATGGCGAAGGTACGGCGTACGGTCTCCCCGGCCCGGCCCATGCCCTGCGCGTCGGACGAGGTGATGCCGATGGCGCCGAGGTCGTGCAGGACGTCCTCGGCGCCCATCGTCCCGGCCCTGATCCGGTCGCGTGCCATGGCGGCGTCGCCGGGGAGGCCGGTCTTCAGGTCGTGGACGGAGACGATCATGCCGTAGTGCTCGGCGACGGCGTCCCGGCCGAAGGGGAGGGTCGGGTTGGTGGAGGAGCCGATGACGTGGGGGACGCCCGCCATCTTCAGGACGTCGGGCACGTGTCCGCCGCCGCAGCCCTCGATGTGGAAGGCGTGGATCGTGCGGCCTTCGAGCACGCTCAGGGTGTCCTCGACGGACAGGCACTCGTTCAGCCCGTCGCTGTGCAGGGCGACCTGGACGTCGTGCTCCTCGGCGACCCGCAGGGCGGTGTCCAGGGCCCGGGTGTGGGCGCCCATGTCCTCGTGGACCTTGAAGCCGCAGGCGCCGCCCTCGGCGAGGGCCTCCACCAGCGGGGCCTCGTGGGAGGACGAACCGCGGCCCAGGAAGCCGATGTTGACGGGCCAGGCGTCGAAGGCGTTGAAGGCGTGGCGAAGCGCCCAGGGGGAGTTGACCCCGACGCCCCAGACCGGGCCGAACTCCTGGCCGATGATCGTGGTGACACCGGAGGCCAGGGACGCCTCCATGACGCGTGGAGAGAGCAGGTGGACATGGGGGTCCACTGCTCCGGCCGTCGCGATCATGTTCTCCCCGGAGACGATGGTGGTTCCCGTGCCGACGACCACGTCGACCCCGTCGAGGGTGTCCGGGTTGCCGGCCCGTCCGATGGCGGAGATACGGCCCTCGCGGATGCCGACCGAGACCTTCCGGATGCCCAGCACGGCATCGATGACCAGCACGTTGCTGATGACCACGTCGCAGGTGTCCCGGACCGCGGCGGCCTTGAGGTGGAGGCCGTCGCGGGCCGTCTTGCCGAAGCCTGCGAGGAACTCGTCCCCCGGCTTCTGGGCGTCGGACTCCACGCGGACGGTCAGCCCGGAGTCGCCGAGCCTGACGCGGTCCCCGGCGCGGGGCCCGTGCACGGAGGCGTACTCGTAGGGATCCATCAGTTCTCCTCCTCCGCTCCGAGGTAGCCGCAGGCCGCAGCCCTGCGCAGCGCCTCCTCCTTGGCACCCGGCGCGTCCAGGGGCCCGTCGACGAGTCCGGCGAAGCCGATCGCGATCCGGTCGCCCCCGATGGGGACGAGCGCCGCCTCGACGGTCTCCCCCGGGCCGAAGCGGACGGAGGACCCGGCCGGCGCGCCCAGCCGCATCCCGTACGCCGCCGCGCGGTCGAAGTGGAGCCGGGGGTTGGCCTCGAAGAAGTGGAAGTGGGACGTGACGCTGACCGGGACGGTCGCGGTGTTGCGGACGGTGAGCCGCACGGCGGGCTGCGTCTCGGGCACCGCGGTACCGGGGAGCAGCGCCCCGGGGGCCTCGTCGCCGAGCGTGCCTCCGGCGAGCGGGTCGCTGACGACCGCGAGCCGGGAACCGTCGTCGAACACGGCCTCCACATGGACCTCGGTGACCACGTCGGCCACGCCGGGCAGCACGTCGTCCGGCCCCAGGACGGCCCGGGCGGCCTCGATCGCCTCGGCCAGCCTGCGTCCGTCCCTGGCCGCCTCGCAGACGGTGTCCGCGATCAGCGCCGTCGCCTCGGGGACGTTGAGCCGCAGGCCCCGGGCGCGCCGCGCCCGGGCCAGCTCGGCGGCCCCGAAGAGCAGCAGCCGGTCGCGTTCGGTCGGGGTCAGTCGCACGTACACCTCCTGGTTTCGAGCGTCACTCTAACCAGGTTTGAGCGGCGCTCGAAACCTGGACCGGCGAACGGCCGGGTGGACGGACACGCGGGAACGCCGAAGGCCGCGCCCCCTGTGCGGGAGCGCGGCCTTCGTGGGCGGGAGCGGCGGTCAGCCGAGCTCGTGCATCCAGCCGTGGGTGTCCTCGGCGATGCCACGCTGGATGTCCAGCAGGCGCTCGCGCAGCTTGAGGGTGACCTCGCCGGGGGTGCCGTCGCCCTGGGTCCACTCGCCGTCCGCGGACTTCACGGTGCCGACGGGCGTGATCACGGCGGCCGTGCCGCAGGCGAAGACCTCGGTGAGGGTGCCGTTCTCGGTGTCGGCGCGCCACTGGTCGATGGAGACGCGGCCCTCCTCGGAGGCGTAACCGAGGTCACGGGCGACGGTGAGCAGGGAGTCTCGGGTGACGCCGGCGAGCAGCGAGCCGGTGAGGGAGGGGGTGACGATGCGCTTGCTGCCGTCCTCCTGGCCGTACACGAAGTAGAGGTTCATGCCGCCCAGCTCCTCGACCCACTTGTGCTCGACGGCGTCGAGGTAGGCGACCTGGTCGCAGCCCTGCGCGGCGGCCTCGGCCTGGGCGAGGAGGGAGGCGGCGTAGTTGCCGCCGGTCTTGGCGTCGCCCATGCCGCCGGGCACGGCGCGGACCCGGTCCTGGGAGAGCCAGATGGAGACCGGCTTCACCCCACCGGGGAAGTAGGCACCGGCCGGGGAGGCGATGACGAGGAAGAGGTACTCGTTGGCGGGCCGGACACCGAGACCGACCTCGGCAGCGATCATGAACGGGCGCAGGTAGAGGGACTCCTCACCGCCGTGCGCCGGGACCCAGGCCCGGTCCTGCTGGACCAGCGCGTCGCAGGCCTCGATGAAGGTCTCGGCCGGGAGCTCGGGCATCGCGAGCCGTGCGGCGGACCGCTGGAAGCGGGCGGCGTTGGCCTCCGGGCGGAAGGTGGCGACCGTGCCGTCGGGCTGCCGGTAGGCCTTGAGGCCCTCGAAGATCTCCTGCGCGTAGTGCAGGGTCATGTTGGCCGGGTCCATCGACAGCGGCCCGTAGGGCACGAGCTGGGCGTCGTGCCAGCCGCGGCCCTCGGTCCAGCGGATCGTCACCATGTGGTCGGTGAAGTAGCGGCCGAAGCCGGGGCTGGCCAGGATCGCCTCGCGCTCCGCGTCGGACAGCGGGTTCGAGGAGGGCTTGAGCTCGATCGTGGGCTTCGTCATGAGTGCGTGTCCTTCACCGGTCTTGTGTGTGAGGGACCGCGCTCACGCCCGCTCCCCCCGGCGGCTTGCCGGGCAGGTTGTAGGACGTCCGAGCTCTACCGCGAGCCGCGGCCCCGTTCGATTATCTCCCGGGGGCGGCTCTGCACGAAATGGTGCGATTGCGGTGACGCTCGAGGGCGACGCGAGAACGCGGTCCAGGGGTCGATGGTGGCACCCGGAGACCGCGAGGTGAAGCCGCCGGGTGCGGTTGCGACCCGGCGGCTTCGAAGTGGAGGCGTCGGGTCAGCTCGCTACGCGTACCGCGAGCGCGTCGCCGATCTCGTCGGTGGTGCGCGCGTGCTGTCCGTCACGCTCCGCGAGGTCGGCGGAGACGGCCTCCTCGATGCGCACGGCCTCGGCCTCGTAGCCGAGGTGGCGCAGCAGGAGGGCGACGGAGAGGATCGTGGCCGTCGGGTCGGCCTTGCCCTGGCCCGCGATGTCGGGCGCGGTGCCGTGCACCGGCTCGAACATGGACGGGAAGGCGCCCGTCGGGTTGATGTTGCCGGACGCGGCCAGGCCGATGCCGCCGGTCACGGCTGCGGCGAGGTCGGTGAGGATGTCACCGAAGAGGTTGTCGGTGACGATGACGTCGAAGCGCTCGGGCTGCGTGACGAAGAAGATCGTCGCGGCGTCGACGTGCAGGTAGTCGGTGGTGACCTCGGGGTACTCGGCGGCGACCTTGTCGAAGGTGTTCTTCCACAGGTGGCCGGCGTACACGAGGACGTTGTTCTTGTGGACCAGCGTCAGCTTCTTGCGCGGACGGGCGGCGGCACGCGCGAAGGCGTCACGCACGACACGCTCGACGCCGTAGGCGGTGTTCACGCTGACCTCGGTGGCGACCTCGTGCTCCGTGCCGGTGCGCAGGGAACCGCCGTTGCCCGTGTACGGGCCCTCGGTGCCCTCGCGGACGACGACGAAGTCGATCTCGGGGCGGCCGGCCAGCGGGGTCGCGGTGTTCGGGAAGAGCTTCGACGGCCGCAGGTTGATGAAGTGGTCGAAGGCGAAGCGGAGCTTCAGCAGCAGCCCGCGCTCCAGCACGCCGGACGGCACCGACGGGTCGCCGATGGCCCCGAGCAGGATGGCGTCGTGGCCCCTGAGGGCTTCGAGTTCCGCGTCCGGGAGGGTCTCACCGGTGCGGTGCCACCGCTGGGCGCCGAGGTCGTACTCCTTGGTCTCCAGCTTCACGTCCTGCGGGAGAACAGCGTTGAGAACCTTGAGGCCCTGGGTGACGACCTCCTGGCCGATACCGTCGCCGGGGATCACTGCGAGATCGATGCTGCGAGACATAGAGGCACCCTAGCCTTCCGTCCCACCCCATGACATTCGACGTCCACGATACGGACATGCCGTGCCGGTCCGGACACGGTCACCACGGGGTGGGCCTCACCCTCAGTGACCCGTGGAGCCGCCGTTGTCCCGGCGGTCGAGGGCGCGCTGCAGGGCGGCGGCGGCGTTCTTACGCTCCGACTCGGCGGGGCGGGGGGTACGGCGGACGCGGCGGACAGTGGTCTCGGCCATGAGGGATCGACTCCTTGAGATCGCGTGGATTTCGGGATCGGGACTTCGCGCATACGGATGTCGGGATCGGGATTTCGAAGCGCCTGAAGGGGCGGGGAGCCGATGCCGCAGGGGTTGCCTGCTTCGGGCACGCTCACACACGCCGGTCGCTGGATCAGCGATTCGTTCGGCTCCTACAAAGTTAGGTCAGCCGGGCCTGTCTGTCTCTACAGATACTCGGACTTCCTACTATCTGAGACGGCGGCACGGCCGCGCCCCGCCCGAGGGGACGGCGCGAGCCTCAGAGATCCACGGTGAGCTGGGCCTCGATGTGCGCGCGCAGGGTGCCGGCCATGTCCGTGGTGCAGTCGCTGAGCAGCCACTGCACCTGGAGTCCGTCCATCAGCGCGATGAGCTGGGACCCCGCGTCGTCGGGTGCGACACCGGCCCGCAGCGCGCCCTCCAGACGCACCTGCGTGTAGGCGAGCCGGGCACCCGCGACCGAGTTCTCGTAGCGGCGCACGAAGTAGCCGTGGGCGGGGTGGTCGGCGGCCGTCGCCTCGGCGGACACCACCGAGAAGAGTTCGACGATCCCCCGCCGTGTCGCGTTCAGCTCGGCCAGCTCGGCGAACCTGCGCAGCCGCCGCACGCCCGTGGTGCCGCCGAGCGAGAGCCACTCGTCGTCCACGTCGTCACGGCGTTCGAGCACCGCGAGCAGCAGCGCCTCCTTGGTCGGGAAGTGGTGCAGCAGGCCGGTGTGCGAGATGCCGCACCGGGTCGCGATCACCCGGAGCGACGCACCCCGGTAGCCGGCCTCGCCGAACAGGGACATGGCCTGGTCGAGGATCTCGCGCCGCTTCGCACGGCCCTTCGCGTAGCCGCGGGTCGCTTCGGCCGTCACTGGCCACTCTCCCGGTCCGCCGGCGTCGTCCGGCCGGCTCTTAGGTACATCGGATTCCCGTGCGTGCGACCTCCGGCGGATTCCGTCCCCGGGGATCCCGATCCCGGGAGATACTTACCAGGTGGTCGGTATTGACTCTATGGTGAAGCGAACCGTGTCGCGAAAGGACCCCCCGTGTCCCCCTCCCTGCCCTATCTCGACCCCTCGCTCCCCGTGGCGGAGCGGGTCGCCGACCTCCTGGGGCGCATGACGCTGCCCGAGAAGGTCGGCCAGATGCTCCAGCTGAACGCCAAGGAAGGGGTGCGGCACTTCGTCGAGGACCTGCACGTGGGGTCGATCCTGCACACCTCGCCCGAGCGGGTCCTGGAGGCCGCCGAGCTGACCGACCGGTCCCGGCTGCGCATCCCGCTGCTGGTCGCGGAGGACTGCATCCACGGGCACTCCTTCTGGGAGGGCGCCACCATCTACCCCACCCAGCTCGGCATGGCCGCCACCTGGGACGCGGAGCTGGTGGAGCGGATCGCGCGGGCCACGGCGGTGGAGGTCGCGGCGACCGGCGTGCACTGGACGTTCTCACCGGTCCTCTGCATCACCCGGGACCTGCGCTGGGGCCGGGTCAGCGAGACCTTCGGCGAGGACCCCCATCTGATCGGGGAGCTGGCGTCGGCGATGGTGCGCGGGTACCAGGGCGACGGCCTGGCCGACCCGACCGCGGTCCTGGCCTCGGCCAAGCACTTCGCGGGGTACTCCGAGACGCAGGGCGGCCGGGACGCCAGCGAGGCGGACATCTCGCGGCGCAAGCTGCGGTCCTGGTTCCTGCCGCCGTTCGAGAGGGTCGCCAGGGAGGGCTGCCGGACGTTCATGCTCGGCTACCAGTCCATGGACGGCGTGCCGATCACGGTCAACGACTGGCTGCTCAACGACGTGCTGCGCGAGGAGTGGGGCTACACCGGGACCCTCGTGACCGACTGGGACAACGTCGGCCGCATGGTGTGGGAGCAGAAGGTGTACGCCGACTACGCCCAGGCCGCGGCGGCGGCGGTCCGCGCGGGCAACGACATGGTGATGGCGACCGAGGGGTTCTTCGAGGGCGCCCTGGAGGCGGTCGGGAACGGCACCCTCGGCGAGGCCGAGATCGACGCGGCCGTGCGCCGCGTGCTGACGCTCAAGTTCGAGCTCGGCCTGTTCGAGAACCCGCGCCGACCCGACACCGCCCGCCAGGCCGAGATCATCGGCAGCGCCGGGCACGCCGCACTGAACCTGGAGGCGGCCCGGCGCTCCCTGGTGCTGCTGACCAACGACGGCGCGCTGCCGCTGGCCGGCGGTTTCACGGCGGGGGACGACGGGCGGGCCGCCGGGGCCCCCGCCCCCCGCACGGTCGCGGTGATCGGGCCGAACGCGGACGACGCGCAGACCCAGCTGGGCGACTGGGCCGGCTCCTCGGGCCAGGTGGACTGGCTCCCGGAGGGCCAGCCGCGCGCCATGATCCGTACCGTCCTCGACGGCTTCCGCGAGCACGCGCCCGCGGGCTGGACGGTCTCGCACGCGCGGGGCGCCAGGATCCTCGACGTGGGCGCTGACCCGGAGGGGCAGTTCTTCCCCGACGGCCAGCCCCGCCCGGAGGTGGTCATCCCCGCCGAACCGGACGCCGCACTGATCGGTGAGGCGGTCGCCGCCGCCGAGGCCGCCGATTACGTCGTCGCCGTGGTCGGCGACCGCATCGAGCTGGTCGGCGAGGGCAAGTCGACCGCCACCCTGGAACTCGTCGGCGACCAGCTCGCGCTGCTGGACGCCCTGGCCGCCACGGGCAAGCCGCTGGTCGTCGTGGTCATCAGCTCCAAGCCGCTGGTCCTGCCGCCGTCCGTGCTCGGCGCCTCGGCGATCGTGTACGCGGCCAACCCCGGCATGCTCGGCGGCCGGGCGGTGGCCGAGCTGCTGCTCGGGATCGTCGAGCCGACCGGACGCCTGCCGCTCTCCTTCGCCCGCCACGCGGGTCAGCAGCCGACGTACTACAACCAGATCCGGGGCCAGCACGGCTCCCGGTACGCCGACCTGACCCAGCGTCCGGCCTTCGTGTTCGGCGAGGGCCTGAGCTACACCACCGTCGTGTACTCGGGTCTGGAGATGCTCACGGCGAGTGTCGGCGAGAGCGACACACTGCGGGCGCGCGTCACCGTCCACAACACCGGCGCGCGGCCGGCCGTGGAGACGGTGCAGGTGTACGTCAGCGACACCGTGACGTCGGTGACGTGGGCGGAGAAGGAGCTCAAGACCTACCGGCAGATGACGCTCGCGCCCGGCGAGTCCCGCGAGGTGGTGCTCGAACTGCCGGTCTCCGAGTGCACCCTCGTGGACGCGGCGGGCAGGCGCGTCGTCGAGCCGGGCGCCTTCGAGCTGCTCGTCGGCCCGTCCTCGCGCGACGACGCCCTCCTGCGGGCCGGCTTCACCGTGAAGGGCTGAGGCCGCACGGGGCGTCCGGCGGCCCGGGAACGGAAACCGCCTCCCGGCGGGCACGGGGGGAGCCGGCCGGGAGGCGGAGTGCGGGGGCGGGGCGCCCGGAGGGGGCGCCCCGGGGCGGTCAGCCCTGGTGCGGGTAGGTGTAGTCGGTCGGCGGGACCAGCGTCTCCTTGATGGCGCGGGTCAGCGTCCAGCGCTGCAGGTTCTGCGGGGCCCCGGCCTTGTCGTTGGTGCCCGAGCCGCGGCCGCCGCCGAAGGGCTGCTGGCCGACGACGGCACCGGTCGACTTGTCGTTGATGTAGAAGTTGCCCGCCGCGTAGCGGAGCTTGTCCATCGTGTACGCGGCCGCCGCGCGGTCGTTGGAGATGACGGCGCCGGTCAGCGCGTAGTCGGAGACCGACTCCATCTGCTCCAGCATGGCGTCGTACTTCTCGTCCTCGTAGACGTGGACGGCGAGGATCGGGCCGAAGTACTCGGTGGTGAAGACCTCGTTGGCCGGGTCGTCGCAGACGATGACGGTCGGGCGGACGAAGTAGCCGACGGAGTCGTCGTAGGTGCCGCCCGCGACGACCGTGCACGTCGGGTCGGCGGCGGCGCGGTCGATCGCGGCCTTGTTCTTGGCGAAGGAACGCGCGTCGATGACGGCGCCCATGAAGTGCGACAGGTCGGTGACGTCACCCATGGTGATGGAGTCGACCTCGGCCGCGAACTCCTCCTTGAAGCCGGAGTTCCAGATGGAGGCCGGGACGTACGCACGGGAGGACGCGGAGCACTTCTGGCCCTGGTACTCGAAGGAGCCGCGGGTCAGCGCGGTCTTCAGCACGGCGCGGTCGGCGCTGGGGTGCGCGACGACGAAGTCCTTGCCACCGGTCTCGCCGACGAGGCGCGGGTAGGTGCGGTAGTTGGCGATGTTGTTGCCGACCGTCTTCCACAGGTGCTGGAAGGTGGGGGTCGAGCCGGTGAAGTGGACACCGGCCAGGTCGCGGTGGTTCAGCGCGACCTCGGAGACGGCGATGCCGTCACCGGTGACCAGGTTGATGACGCCCTTGGGCAGCCCGGCCTCCTCCAGGAGCTGCATGAGCAGCACGGCGGCGTGGGTCTGCGTCGGGGACGGCTTCCACACCACGACGTTGCCCATGAGGGCGGGCGCGGTGGGCAGGTTCGCCGCGATGGCCGAGAAGTTGAACGGCGTGATCGCGTAGACGAAGCCCTCCAGCGGGCGGTGGTCCATGCGGTTCCACACGCCGGGGGAGTTCGCCGGGGGCTGCTCGGCGAGGATCTGGCGCGCGTAGTGCACGTTGAAGCGCCAGAAGTCGACGAGCTCGCAGGGGCAGTCGATCTCGGCCTGCTGGGCGGTCTTGCCCTGGCCGAGCATCGTGGAGGCGGCCAGCGTCTCGCGCCAGGGGCCGGACAGCAGCTCGGCCGCGCGCAGGATGATGGCAGCGCGGTCGTCGAAGGACATGGCGCGCCAGGCCGGAGCGGCGGCGAGGGCCGCGTCGACGGCGTCCTGGGCGTCCTGCTCGGTGGCCCCGGCGAAGGTGCCGATGACGGCCTTGTGGTTGTGCGGCTGCACGACGTCGACGCGCTCGCCGCCGCCCATGCGCTTCTCGCCGCCGATGGTCATCGGCAGGTCGATCGGGTTCTGGCCGAGCTCGGCGAGCTTCGCCTCCAGGCGGGCGCGCTCGGGGCTGCCGGGGGCGTAGGAGTGGACCGGCTCGTTGACCGGCGCGGGGACCTGGGTGACAGCGTCCATGAGTGCCTTGTCTCCTTGGTTGAGGTGGGTGGTCGGCCGGGCGGGTCCGCCCTGGTTCAGCCTGGTTGCGGCCCTGTGGTTCGAGCCGCGGCCGAACGCGTCAGCCCTTGGTGAGCACGGAGCGGCCGAAGAACAGCAGGTTGGCCGGCTTCTCCGCGAGGCGGCGCATGAAGTATCCGTACCAGTCGGTGCCGTACGCCGTGTAGACGCGCATCCGGTGGCCCTCGGCGGCGAGCCGGATGTGCTCCGCGCTGCGGATGCCGTACAGCATCTGGAACTCGTACTCGTCCAGTTTGCGCCCGGCCTGGCGCGCGAGCTCCTGGCCGATGGCGATGAGACGGGGATCGTGAGAGCCGATCATCGGGTAGCCCTCGCCCAGCATCAGCGTCTTCAGGATACGGACGTACGCCTTGTCGATCTCCGGCTTGCTCTGGTACGCGACGGAGGCGGGCTCCTTGTAGGCGCCCTTCACCAGGCGGACGCGGCTGCCCGCGGCGGCGAGACGCCGGGCGTCGGCCTCGGTGCGGAACAGGTAGGACTGGATCACGCAGCCGGTCTGCGGGAAGTCCTTCCGCAGCTCCTCGTGGATGGCGAACATCGAGTCCAGGGTGGTGTGGTCCTCGGCGTCCAGCGTGACCGTGGTGCCGATCGCTGCGGCGGCCTCGACGACGGGGCGGACGTTGGCGAGGGCCAGCTCGTGGCCGTTCGGGAATGCGGGGGCGAGCCCGGAGGGATCTCCGTCAAGGGTGGTGGTGGGCGACGGGAGGGCCTGGCCGAACATCGAGAGCTTGACGGACATCTCGGCGCGGGCGCCGAGCCCGAGCTCCTTCAGACGGCCGACGAGCTCCAGATAGGCGTCACGAGCGGCGGCGGCCTGCTCGGGGGTGGTGATGTCCTCACCCACGACGTCCAGGGTGACCTCGAGGCCCTTGGAGGCGGCGTCCTCGATGACCGGGACGACCTGGTCGACGCTCTCACCGGCGATGAAGCGGTCGACGACCTGCTTGGTGCCGGGCGCGGCCGAGATGAAACGACGCATCTTGTCGCTGCGTGACGCGGCGAGAATCACGGGACCCAGCACGGGGCACCTCCACGGAGTACGAACGAGGCCGGACCGGTACGCGTGTGAACGGACCGGGACGGCACGGAGAACCACTGTGAAATCTAGGGACCCCCGCAATCACGTGCCATCGACAGCTGTCACGCATCCGTGTACTGGATCTCAGACATATGTCTGAAGGGGTGCGAGAATGGCGGGGTGAAGGGCGATTACCAGGAGCTGGTCGACGAGATCTCCGCGCTGCTCGGCGCTCCCGCCACCCTGGAGAACCGCGACTTCGGGCTGGTCGCGTTCGGGGCCCACGACAGCGACGACGACACGGCCATGGACCCCGTCCGCACCCGCTCGATCCTGACCCGGCGCTCCACCCCCGCGGTGCGTGCCTGGTTCGAGGGCTTCGGGATCACCCGCGCCACGGGCCCGGTCCGGATCCCGGCCGCCCCGGAGGCCGGGGTGTTCCGGGACCGCGTCTGCCTGCCGGTACGCCATCGGGGTGTCGTCCTGGGCTACGTGTGGCTGCTGGACGCGGAGCCCGGGCCGACGGACGGGCAGCTGTCGGCAGCCATGGACGTGGCGGCCCGGATCGGCGCCCTGCTCGCCGACGAGGAGCGGGCCGGCGCGGACCTCTCCCGGGAATTCGGCGCGGTGCTCGTCGCCGGACGCGGCTGGCAGCGCGACATGGCGGTGGCCGCACTCCACGAGGCCCTGACCTCCGACGCGGAGGGGTTGCACACGGTGGCGTGCGTGATCCCCTGGCCCGGCGGGACCCCCTCCGTGCCCATGGTGCCGTCGGCGGCGGCCCTCACCACGCTTCCCGGGGCCGGCGTCCACGCTCTGGCAGCCCTCGTCCGGCTCCGCTCCCCCGAGGCCCTGGATCCGGCGACGACGGCCGCGGAGCGGCTGCGCACCGCCGCGGGGCCAGGCGCCACCGCCGGCCTCGCCGCTCCCCGCCGGGGGCTGGCGGAGCTGGCCGACTCCTGGCACGAGGCCCTGTCCGCCGCCCGCGCGGCCTCGGCGGAATCCCGCTTCGGCCCGGTCGCCGCTTGGGGGGCCATCGGCCCGTACCGCATGCTGACCGCCCTGCCCCGCCCCCCGGAGAGCGCCCCGGACCCGGCCGTCCTCCCCCTGCTCGCCCCGTCCCACGCGGAACTGGCCCGCACCGCCGAGGTGTTCCTCGACCGGGCGGGCCAGGCGAGCCGGACCGCCGCCGAGCTGGGCATCCACCGCCAGACGCTCTACTACCGCCTCGGCCGGGTCCAGCAGCTCACCGGCCTCGACCTGAACGACGGCGAGGACCGGCTGCTGCTGCACATGGCGCTGAAGGCCGCACGGCTGTGAACCGCTCCAGGTGCAGGTTCCGCAGTTTGGTGAGCACTTCCGCGCGATCATGAGCAGCGGTAACGTTCAGTAGCGGTCAGTTGTGTGAACGATCCTCCGTTCTGGGTGCTGCGCCCACTTCGCACCAGAACCCTGCTCCTGGACATCGAGGACGGGCTCCTCGTCCGGCGCGGGCCGCTGCCTGAAGGGGCGTCCTGGCCCGGCGGAGCGCCTGGAGCCTTCCCCTCGCCCGGCGAGGCGATGTCAGGGAGGGGTCGCGTCGCGGTCGCCTTCTTCTCGCGGTCCCAGTGGGCCGAGCCGGTGATCGAGCGCGGCACCGACGTCGGGGCATTTCGTGCGGATGACGTCGAGGAAGGCGTTCAGTGCCGGGGAACGGTCCCGGGCGCTGAAGGACAGGACCAGATCGGGCAGCGGCGTGCGCGGGGTCACCTCGCAGAACCACGTGCCCCGTCGTGGGGCCGTCAGCATGCGAGAGGGCCCCAGTCCGACGCCCACCCCGCAGGCTGCCAGGCCGATGATGGTGTGGATGTCCAAACGGCCGCGCCCGGCCGACGGATCAGGATCCGTCGGCCGGGCGCGGCCGTGTGACGCAGTGGATCAGTCGGTGAGGTTCACCGAACGCGCCGAGGCGGCGCCGATCTCGTCGGCGATCTCGGTGAGGACCGACTGCGGGATCGTGTCGTCCACGGTGAGGACGACCAGAGCCTCGCCGCCCGCGTCCTGGCGCGAGACCTGCATGCCGGCGATGTTCAGCCCGGCCTCGCCGAGGATCTTGCCGACCGCGCCGACGACGCCGGGACGGTCCTCGTACCGCAGGACGACCATGTGGTCGGCGAGCGCCAGGTCCACGTCGTGCTCGCCGATCGCGACGATCTTCTGGAGGTGCTTCGGGCCGGCCAGCGTGCCGGAGACCGCGACCTCCTCGCCGCTCGACAGGGTGCCGCGCACGGTCACCACGTTGCGGTGGTCCGGCGACTCGGAGCTGGTGGTCAGGCGCACCTCGACACCGCGCTCCTGAGCGAAGAGCGGGGCGTTGACGTAGCTGACGGTCTCGGCGACGACGTCCTCGAAGACACCCTTGAGCGCGGAGAGTTCGAGCACCTTCACGTCGTGCTGGGTGATCTCGCCGTAGACCTCGACGTCGAGCCGGGCTGCCACCTCGCCCGCGAGGGCGGTGAAGATCCGGCCGAGCTTCTCGGCGAGCGGCAGGCCCGGACGCACGTCCTCGGCGATGACCCCGCCCTGGACGTTGACCGCGTCGGGCACGAGCTCACCGGCGAGCGCCAGGCGGACGGACCTGGCGACGGCGACGCCCGCCTTCTCCTGCGCCTCGTCGGTGGAGGCACCGAGGTGCGGGGTGCAGACGACCTGGTCGAACTCGAAGAGCGGGGAGTCCGTGCAGGGCTCCTTGGTGTACACGTCCAGACCGGCGCCGGCGACCCGGCCCTCCTTGAGGGCGGAGGCGAGCGCCTCCTCGTCGACGATGCCGCCGCGTGCGGCGTTGACGATGCGCACCGAGGGCTTCACCTTGTGCAGCGCGTCGTCACCGATCAGGCCGAGCGTCTCGGGGGTCTTGGGCAGGTGCACCGTGATGAAGTCGGAGACCGCGAGCAGCTCGTCCAGCGTGAGGAGCTTGACGCCCATCTGCGCGGCGCGGGCGGGCTGCACGTAGGGGTCGTACGCGACGATCTTCATGCCGAAGGCCGACATGCGCTGGGCGACCAGCACGCCGATGCGGCCGAGGCCGACGACGCCGAGGGTCTTCTCGCTGAGCTCGACACCCGTGTACTTGGAGCGCTTCCACTCGCCGTTCTTCAGGGCGGTGTTGGCCTGCGGGATGTTGCGCGCGGTGGCGACGAGCAGACCGCAGGCCAGCTCGGCGGCGGTGACGATGTTGGAGGTCGGGGCGTTGACGACCATCACGCCGGCCTTGGTGGCCGAGGAGACGTCGACGTTGTCCAGACCGACGCCGGCACGGGCGACGACCTTGAGCTTCTTCGCGGCGGCGATGGCCTCGGCGTCGACCTTGGTCGCGGAGCGCACCAGGATGGCGTCGACGTCGGCGATCGCGGGGAGGAGTTCGGCGCGGTCCGCGCCGTTGCAGTGCCGGATCTCGAAATCCGGACCCAGGGCGTCGACCGTGGCGGGCGACAGCTCTTCGGCGATGAGTACGACAGGTTTCGAGCTCACGTGAGTCCTCACAAGTCCAGTGCGGACGGCCGTCCCGACGGCCGCAGGCGGTGGAGGGGCTAGCCGCGTGGAAGACGCACGACACTGTGGGCCCTGACGCGTGTATGTGTTGAGAAGTGTAGTCATGCGGCCGGGCATCGGCTGCGCCCCGGTGGAAGGATCACCCGCACGGGGTGGACGGTCTGTACAGACGTACGGCGCCGTCTCCTGCCACCCTCCTCTCCCCGCAGTGACACGGGGTGTGAGGCCGGCCTTGCGCCGGGGGCGGGCCCGTGCGGACCTGCCCCCGGCGAAGAACTCAGGCGTTCTCGTCGTCGACCCAGCTCATGAGCTTGCGGAGCTCCTTGCCGGTGGTCTCCAGCAGGGACTCGCTGTCGGCCTTCTTGTACTCGTTGTACTTGGGCAGACCGTTGTGGTACTCGGCCATCCAGTTCTTGGCGAAGGTGCCGTCCTGGATCTCGGCGAGGACCTTCTTCATCTCGGCCTTGGTGGCGTCCGTGATGATGCGCGGGCCGGTGACGTAGTCGCCCCACTCGGCGGTCTCCGAGATGGACCAGCGCATCTTCTCCAGGCCGCCCTCGTACATGAGGTCCACGATGAGCTTCAGCTCGTGGAGGCACTCGAAGTACGCGATCTCCGGCTGGTAGCCGGCCTCGGTCAGCGTCTCGAATCCGGCCTTCACCAGGGCGGCGGTGCCACCGCAGAGGACGGCCTGCTCACCGAACAGGTCGGTCTCGGTCTCCTCGGTGAAGGTCGTCTTGATGACGCCGGCGCGGGTGCCGCCGATGCCCTTCGCGTAGCTGAGGGCGAGCTCCAGGCCCTTGCCGGTGGCGTCCTGCTCGACGGCCACGATGCACGGGACGCCGCGGCCTTCCTCGTACTGGCGGCGGACCAGGTGACCCGGGCCCTTCGGGGCGACCATGCAGACGTCGACGTTGGCCGGCGGCTTGATGAAGTCGAAGCGGATGTTCAGGCCGTGGCCGAAGAACAGCGCGTCGCCGTCCTTGAGGTTGTCCTTGACGGACTCCTCGTAGACCTGGGCCTGGATCGGGTCCGGGACGAGGATCATGATGACGTCGGCCTCGGCCGCCGCCTCCGACGGGGTGACCACGCGCAGGCCCTGCTCCTCGGCCTTGGCCTTGGACTTCGAGCCCTCGTGCAGACCGACACGGACGTCGACACCCGAGTCACGCAGCGACAGCGCGTGGGCGTGGCCCTGGCTGCCGTAGCCGAGAACCGCGACCTTGCGGCCCTGGATGATGGACAGGTCGGCATCGTCGTCGTAGAACAGCTCGGCCACTGGGTCTTCTCCTTGGTGTGCAGGTGTTGCGTCCCACCGTACGGCGGGGAGCGTGGGGTTCGTTGCCGGGTCTCGCCATACGAGCGGCGAGGGGTCCGGAGGGTTACGCCGTGCGGTCGAGTGCGCGCAGGGAACGGTCGGTGATCGAGCGCGCGCCGCGCCCTATGGCGATGGTGCCGGACTGGACCAGCTCCTTGATGCCGAACTGCTCGAGCATCTTGAGCATGGCCTCCAGCTTGTCGGCGCCCCCTGTCGCCTCGATCGTGACGGCCTCCGGGGAGACGTCCACGGTCTTGGCGCGGAACAGCTGGACGATCTCGACGATCTGGGAGCGGGTCTCGTTGTCTGCGCGGACCTTCACCAGGACGAGCTCCCGCTGGATCGCTGCGGTGGGCTCGAGTTCGACGATCTTCAGGACGTTGACCAGCTTGTTGAGCTGCTTGGTCACCTGCTCCAGGGGCAGGCCCTCGACGTTCACGACAATGGTGATGCGTGAGATGTCGGGATGTTCGGTGGTACCGACCGCGAGCGAGTCGATGTTGAAGCCGCGCCGGGAGAACAGGGCCGTGATCCGGGCGAGGACACCCGGCTTGTTCTCGACCAGGACGGAGAGGGTGTGCTTACTGGACATGGAGTCGGTCTCTCTCTGTCTCTCAGTCGTCTTCGTTGTCGCCGAAGTCGGGGCGGACGCCGCGCGCTGCCATGACCTCGTCGTTGGAGGTGCCGGCTGCGACCATCGGCCACACCATGGCGTCCTCGTGGACGATGAAGTCGACGACGACCGGGCGGTCGTTGATCGCGTTGGCCTCGGCGATGACCTTGTCCAGGTCGGCCGGGTCCTCGCAGCGGATCGCGTAGCAGCCCATGGCCTCGGACAGCTTGACGAAGTCGGGCACGCGGGTGCCCCTGGCGGCGTTGCCGTCGGCGTCCGGGCCGGAGTGCAGCACGGTGTTGGAGTACCGCTGGTTGTAGAACAGGGTCTGCCACTGGCGGACCATCCCGAGGGCGCCGTTGTTGATGATCGCGACCTTGATCGGGATGTTGTTGAGCGCGCAGGTGGTGAGTTCCTGGTTGGTCATCTGGAAGCAGCCGTCGCCGTCGATCGCCCAGACGGCGCGGTCGGGCATGCCCGCCTTGGCTCCCATCGCCGCCGGGACGGCGTACCCCATGGTCCCGGCGCCGCCGGAGTTGAGCCAGGTCGAGGGCTGCTCGTACTGGATGAAGTGCGAGGCCCACATCTGGTGCTGGCCGACGCCCGCCGCGAAGATCGTGCCCTCGGGGGCGAGTTCGCCGATGCGCTGGATGACCTGCTGCGGCGAGAGGCTGCCGTCCTCGGGCAGGTCGTAACCGACCGGGTAGGTCTCGCGCCAGCGGTTGAGGTCCTTCCACCAGGAGGTGTAGTCGCCGGTGTTGCCCTCGGTGTGCTCGGCCTGGACCGCCTGGACGAGGTCGGCGATGACCTCGCGGGCGTCGCCGACGATCGGGACGTCGGCGGCGCGGTTCTTGCCGATCTCGGCCGGGTCGATGTCCGCGTGGACGATCTTGGCGAACGGGGCGAAGCTGTCCAGCTTGCCGGTGACACGGTCGTCGAACCTGGCCCCGAGCGCGACGATCAGGTCGGCCTTCTGCAGCGCGGTGACGGCGGTGACCGAACCGTGCATGCCGGGCATTCCCACGTGCAGCGGGTGGCTGTCGGGGAACGAGCCGAGCGCCATCAGGGTGGTGGTGACGGGCGCTCCGGTGAGCTCTGCCAGGACCTTCAGCTCGGCGGTCGCGCCGGCCTTCATGACGCCGCCGCCGACGTACAGCACCGGGCGCTTGGCCTGGGCGATGAGCTTGGCGGCCTCGCGGATCTGCTTGGCGTGGGGCTTGGTGACCGGCCGGTAGCCGGGCAGGTCCATCGACGGCGGCCAGCTGAAGGTGGTCCTCGCCTGCAGCGCGTCCTTGGCGATGTCGACGAGGACGGGTCCCGGGCGGCCGGTGGAGGCGATGTGGAAGGCCTCGGCGACCGTGTGCGCGATGTCCTCGGCGCGGGTGACCAGGAAGTTGTGCTTCGTGATCGGCATGGTGATGCCGCAGATGTCGGCTTCCTGGAAGGCGTCCGTACCGATGGCGGCCGAGGCCACCTGGCCGGTGATGGCGACCATGGGCACGGAGTCCATGGCCGCGTCGGCGATCGGGGTGACCAGGTTGGTCGCGCCGGGGCCCGAGGTGACGATGCAGACGCCGACCTTGCCGGTGGCCTGCGCGTAGCCGGTGGCCGCGTGACCGGCCCCCTGCTCGTGGCGGACCAGGACGTGCCGGACCCGGGTGGAGTCCATCAGCGGGTCGTACGCCGGGAGGATGCAGCCACCGGGGAGGCCGAATACGGTGTCGGCCCCGACTTCCTCGAGAGAACGGATGAGGGACTGCGCGCCCGTGAGGTGCTCAACGGAGGCGGAGGACGGTCCGCCGTTACGGGCCCGCGGCTGCGGGTGCTGGGCCCCGGTGGCCTGCTCGGTCATCGGCATTCTCTTCTCGAAGCTGAGGGTTTATGCGGTGTTTTTGCGGGGTTTTGACAGGTCCCGGTGCAACAAAAAACCCCTCGTGCCGTGAGGCAAGCGAGGGGAGCGCGCCGGTGCGGTCTGCAAGGTGTCCATGAGTGACCCTGCTTCAGCCGACGCGCTTTCCAAGTACGAGAATTCGGGTGCGCATGGCATTGACCCTCTCTCCGGCACGCTGCGGTGTCAAGTGGGTGGGACGGCAGTCTCATCATGTGAGCGGCTCTGGAGTGGGATCGCGCCACCCGCCAGCACCGGCTGAGCGGACGGACCGACGCCCGGGACGGGGTACTTCCCCCGGATCAGCGTGCGACGCAGCCTGTACTCGTCCAGCGGGCCCGCGAAGGCCATCCCCTGCCCATGGGTGCACCCCATGGCACGGAGCGCACGCACCTGCTCGGGCACGTCCACCCCGTCGGCCACGGACTGCATACCGAGATCGCCGGCGATGCGCAGCAGCCCACTGGTGATCTTGTGAAGCCTCGCCGACTCGACGACGCCCTCCACGAGGCAGCGGTCCAGCTTCAGTACGTCGATGGGGAGCCGGCGCAGGGCGTTGACGGCGGCGTACCCGCTGCCGAAGCCGTCGAGCGCGATCCGGACCCCGAGGCGGCGCAGCGCGACCAGCCGCTGCTCCAGCTCGTCGAAGGAGATCCGCGGGTCACTGTCCGCCACCTCGATCATGAGAGCGCCGGAGGGCAGCCCGTGCCGGGTCAGGAGCGCCTCGACGGAGCCCGGGGGCAGGGCCCGGTCGAGGAGCCGGGCGGCCGACACACGCACGGAGACGGGGACCGGATGACCGGCCCCGAACCGGTCCGCGGCCTGCTCGACGGCCTCCTCCAGCAGCCAGGTACCGAGCTCGGCGGCACGGTCGCTGTCCTCGGAGACGCGGAGGAACTCGGCGGGGGTGAACAGGATGCCCTGGGAGGAGCGCCAGCGCGCCTGGGCGGAGACGGCCGCGACGGTGCCGCTGGCCAGATGGACGACGGGCTGGTGGAGCAGGGCGAACTCACCGTCGCGCAGGGCGGTGCGCAGCCGTGCCGCGAGCTCGGAGCGGCGTACGACGTCGGCCTGCATCTGGGGGGCGTACAGCTCGACCCGGTCCTTGCCGCCGGCCTTCGCCCGGTACATGGCGAGGTCGGCGTTGCGCATGAGGTCCTTGGGCGTGATGGAGGGCTCGGCGAAGGCGACCCCGATGGAAGCGGCCACCCGGACCTCGCCGGTCCCGATCCGGTACGGCTGGGAGAGCCGCAGGCGCAGCCGGTCGGCGATCTCGTGGACCTGGCACTCCCGGGCGGCCTGGTCCCGGGTGCCGTCGCCGACGATGAGGGCGGCGAACTCGTCGCCCCCGAGGCGTGCCGCGGTGTCCGAGGCGCGCACGGACTCCTGGAGGCGGCGGGCGGCCTGGACGAGGAGCTCGTCGCCCGCCTGGTGGCCGATGGAGTCGTTGACCGCCTTGAAGCCGTCGAGGTCGATGAAGAGCACGGCGGTGCCCGGGTCGCCGGCCCTGCGGCCGCCGAGCGCCTGGCCGACCCGGGTGGTGAACAGGGCGCGGTTGGGCAGATCGGTGAGCGGGTCGTGTTCGGCGTTGTGCTGGAGCTGTGCCTGCAGCCTGACGCGCTCGGTCACGTCGCGGCTGTTCAGCAGCAGGCCGCCCTCGTGGCGGTTGACGGTGGACTCGACGTGGAGCCAGTCGCCGTTGCCCGAACGGAAGCGGCACTCGATCCGGGTGGTCGGCTCCTCGCGGGAGGGCGCGGCGAGGAAGCGCCGCAACGCGTGGACCACCCCGCCGAGGTCGTCGGGATGGATGATCGAGGAGAGCTCCGCACCGACGAGGTCCTCGGCGTCACGGCGGTAGACACCGGCCGCCGCGGGGCTCACGTAGCGGAGCACCCCGCTGGGCTCGGCGATCATGATGACGTCGCTGGAGCCCTGCACCAGGGAGCGGAAGTGGTTCTCCTTCTGGGCCAGTTCCTGGGTGAGCGCGATGTTGTCGAGGAGCATGATGGCCTGCCGCAGCACCAGGGCGAGCACGACCGTGCAGCCGGTGAGCACCACGACCCGGTCGACCCTGCGGCCCTCCACCACGTTGTACAGGATGCCCAGGGTGCAGACCGCCGCGGCCAGATAGGGCGTGAGCGCGGCGAGGGACCCGGCGATGGGGCGACTCAGGGCACGGGGCTCGGGGGCGGGGGCCTCGACAGCGTTGTCCTGACCGCGGCGGGCCCCCCAGGGGGCGTACGCGAGGATCAGGGAACCGGCGAACCAGCCCGCGTCCAGCAGTTGGCCCGAGTGGTACGCCGAGCGCAGCAGCGGGGCCGTGAACAGGGCGTCGCACACCACGGTCAGGGCGAGGCCGGCGATGGCGGTGTTGACCGCGGAGCGGTTCATGTTGACCCGCCGGAAGTGCAGCGCGAGGACCATGGAGACCAGCACGATGTCCAGCAGCGGGTAGGCCAGCGAGAGGGCCGCCCTGGCCACGCTCTCCCCCGCGGCGTTCGCGAGGTGGGCGGTGTGGGCCAGCGCGAGGCTCCAGGAGAGCGTCAGCAGGGATCCGCCGATCAGCCAGGCGTCCAGCACCAGGCAGACCCAGCCGGCGCGTGTGACGGGCCGTTTCGCGAGGACGAGCAGCCCGACGATGGCGGGCGGCGCGAAGCAGAGGAAGAAGAGGTCCGCCGGCGAGGGGGTGGGCACCGGGCGCCCGAGCACCACCTCGTACCACCCCCAGACCGCGTTGCCTCCCGCGGCCATGGCCGAGGAGAGCGAGAAGAGGAGCCAGGCGGGCCGGAAGCGGCTGCCGCCGGTGCGCGCGTAGAGGAAGCACGACACGGCGGCGATCAGGGCCGCGACGCTGAGGCCGAAGTCGCCCATGAACAGGGCGACTCCGGGAGATCCCCAGCCACAGGCCGCTCCTAGGCCGTATCCGGCGCAGACGGTGGCGAGGACGAGCTGGGAGCGCAGCCCCACGGTCCGCCCGGAGGACGACTGCCGGGAGAGCAGGGTCCCGAGGGCGCTCACCGGTGCGCTCCGCGGGCAGGTCCCGGCGCCCTCGCCGCCGCCGGCCTCTCCTGCCCGCCCTGCCGCGTCGGATCGTCTCTCCACTGGCCGAACATCGCCCGTCGCCCCCCTCGCGTTGCGCTTGCTCCCGGCGCCGCCCCTTCCACGACGCTGCCCTCTTGTGGACGATACACCAGAGTCGTCACTCAGGGACATAGCTTCTCTACTCTCCGTGACCACCTGGGGTGTTGGCGGGACGGGGAGCGGCCGAGCGGCTCCGGAGCGTGGTCAGCCGGTCGTGAGGACGAGGTTGGCGACCGGCTCTCCCGCGGCGAACCGGGTGAGCTGTCCGGCCAGCAGCCGCTTGGCCCGGGGCAGGAACGCGGAGGTGCTGCCTCCCACATGGGGTGTGATCAGTGTGCGGGGAGCATGCCAGAGCGGGTGGCCGGCGGGCAGGGGTTCGGGGTCGGTGACGTCCAGTGCGGCCCGCAGACGCCCGGACTCGAGTTCGGACAGCAGGGCCTCGGTGTCGACGACGGCGCCCCGTGCGACGTTCACGAGCAGGGCGTCGTCCCGCATCGCGGCGAGGAAGCCGGGGCCCACCAGCCCTTGTGTGGACGGGTTCAGCGGAGTCGACAGGATGACGATGTCGGCCTCGGGCAGCAGGGCCGGAAGCTCCTCGATCGCGTGTACGGGGCCGCGCTCGGTTGCCCGTGCCGAGCGCGCGACGCGCACCACCCGCGCGCACTCGAAGGGTTCGAGCCGGTCCTCGATGGCCGCGCCGATCGATCCGTAACCCACCACGAGGACGGACTTGTCGGCGAGCGCCGGGTAGAAGCCGGACCGCCACTCCTCCTTGTCCTGGCCGTGCACGAAGCCCGGGAACCCGCGGAGCGAGGCGAGGACCAGAGCCAGGGCGAGCTCGGCGGTCGAGGCCTCGTGCACCCCCTTGGCGTTGCACAGCCGCACCCCCGCGGGCAGCAGACCGAGCCCGGGCTCCACGTGGTCGATGCCGGCGGAGAGGGTCTGGACGACCTGGACCGCGTGCATCCCCTTCAGGGGACGGACCGCGACCTCCGGTCCCTTCATGTACGGGACGACGTAGAAGGCGCAGTCGGAGGGGTCCGCCGGGTACTCCCGGCCTCCGTCCCAGAAACGGTAGTTGAGACCCTCGGGGAGGCCGTCGACCTCATCGGCGGCGAACGGGAGCCATACGTCGGTGGTGGATGCAGAAGTCATGGTCAGGAGGCTATGCGAAGGCCCCGGGACCGCAGAGGTTACTTTGGGGTGCTGGGGCCCCGTGATCACGGGACCGAGGGAGGGTTCGGGGAGTTGGAGCGCAGGACTATCGGTGCGGCGGCGCTGTCCGTGGGCGCGGTCGGGCTGGGCTGTATGCCGATGAGCTGGGCCTACAACACGTCGCAGCAGCGCGGTGACCGCTCGGTGCGGACCGTGCACGCCGCGCTGGACGCGGGCGTCCGACTCCTCGACACCGCCGACATGTACGGACCGTTCACCAACGAGCTGCTCGTCGGGCGGGCGCTCAAGGGGCGCCGCTCCGAGGCCTTCCTCTCCACCAAGTGCGGTCTGCTGGTCGGCGATCAGCACATCGTGGCCAACGGCCGTCCGGGTTATGTACGCCGGGCCTGTGACGCCTCGCTGCGGCGCCTCCAGACCGACGTGATCGATCTCTACCAGCTGCACCGGGCGGATCCCGAGATTCCGGTGGAGGAGACCTGGGGCGCCATGGCTGATCTGGTGACCGCGGGCAAGGTGCGGTCGCTGGGGCTCTGCGCGGTGGGTGCCCGCGCCGGTCGCGGGCCGGGGGCGCGGATGCACGACGGGACCATCAGGCAACTGGAGCGGATGCAGCAGGTCTTCCCCGTCAGCGCGGTCGAGGCGGAGCTCTCCGTGTGGTCGCCCCAGGCTCTGGAGGACCTGCTGCCGTGGTGCGCGGCCCGGGGGGTGGGCGTGCTGGCGGCGATGCCGCTGGGCAGCGGTTATCTCACGGGGACCCTCAAGCCGGGCCAGGGCTTCGAACGGGACGATCCCCGGGCGAGGCACCCCCGCTTCACCGCGGAGATGATGGCGGCCAACCAGCCGGTGGTGGCGGGGCTCCGCAGGGTCGCGGAGCGGCACGGCGCCACACCGGCGCAGGTGGCCCTCGCCTGGGTCCTGCGGCAGGGGCGCCATGTGGTGCCCGTGCCCGGTGCGAAACGGGAGCGGTGGGCCGTGGAGAACGCGGGAGCGGCGGGGCTGGCGCTCACCGACCGGGATCTGGCCGAGATCGCCGCACTCCCGCCGGCCCGCGGGTCGTGGGACTGACCGCCCGGCGGGAGAATGGGCGGAGACCGGGAACCCGCGACGGAGCTGCGGTGTAGGAACAGTAGTGGTGCGACCGTCGAAAGGATCGGTGCTGTGCGAACTCCCGCTCTGCGCAAGGGGGTGGTGGCCCTGCTCGCCTCGGCCTCCCTCCTGCTGTCCGCCTGCTCGTCCGGCGACGGCCCGGCGGCCGGCGGGCGCGCCTCCTCGTCCGCGGGCGCCGCATCGGCTCCCCCGGCCTCGGCGAGCCCCTCGGCGGACCTGCCGCCGGCCAAGGGCTCCGTCGAGGTGGTGAAGACCCTGACCGAGGGGCTCGCCTCTCCCTGGGGTCTCGCGGCCCTGCCCGGGGGCGACCTGCTGGTCTCCTCGCGTGACGAGGCGACCATCACCCGGATCGACGGGGAGAGCGGCAAGAAGACCCTGCTGGGCTCGGTGCCGGGGGTCGCACCGGAGGGCGAGGGCGGTCTGCTCGGCCTCGCCGTCGCCCCGACCTACGGCGCGGACCATCTGGTCTACGCCTACTTCACCACCGAGTCGGACAACCGCATCGTCCGCCTCCAGTACGACGAGAAGAAGCCTGCCGGCCAGCAGTTGGGTGCCCCGGACACCATCCTGCGGGGCATTCCCAAGGGGGCCGTCCACAACGGCGGGCGGATCGCGTTCGGACCCGACCGCATGCTGTACGCGGGCACGGGCGAGACGGGTGACACGGGTCTCGCCCAGGACACGTCGTCGCCTGCGGGCAAGATCCTCCGGATGACGCCCGACGGCGAGCCGGTGCACGGCAATCCCGAGGCCGACTCGCTGGTCTATTCGTACGGGCACCGCAATGTGCAGGGTCTGGCCTGGGACGGCCGCAAGCAGCTCTGGGCGGCGGAATTCGGCCAGAACACCTGGGACGAGCTCAATCGGATCGAGCCGGGCAGGAATTACGGCTGGCCCGACGTCGAGGGCAGGAAGGGGGAGTCCGGATTCGTCGACCCGGTCGCCCAGTGGAAGACCTCCGAGGCCTCACCCAGCGGCATCGCGTACGTCCAGGGGTCGATCTGGATGGCGGGGCTCGGGGGCGAGCGGCTCTGGCGCATCCCCCTGTCGGGCAAGGCCGACGGGGAACCTCTGGCGGCTCCCCAGGCGTTCCTGGAAGGGAAGTACGGCCGTCTGCGCACGGTGCTCGCCGCGGGCGGCGACATGCTGTGGCTGGTCACGAGCAACACGGACGGCCGCGGGAGTCCCACGTCGGGCGACGACCGGATCCTGCTGTTGAAGGTGCGGTAGTCGGCAGCCGGAGGTCCGCTCAGGTCCGGCCACCGGGTCCGGCAGGACGAAGTCGGAGGGAGCACAGCAGGTGTTCAACTTCTTCGAGGAGCTGTTCGCTCCGGGCCGTAAGCACACGGCCGAGGAGCAAAAGCGGCTGGAGCTGAGCCGGGTGGATCTGGGAGTCGGTGACCCCGCGCGGGGCCCGATAGACCTCACCTCGGGAAAGGTGACGGTCCACCGCCCGGCACCGGGGGCCGCGGAGGGCCGGCCCGGGGCGGGCGAGGAATCACGGGGACAGCTCCCTCCCGGCGCTTGAGGCACCTCCCGGATCCGCCACGCCACCGGGTCGGGCCCGGCAGGGCAGGTGGCTCAGCCGGTCCGGACGGGGCCCGGCGGGCATGGGCAGACGGCTCCACCGCTCGGGCCCGGGCCGGCGGGGCGTCTCACGCCGCTCTGCTCCGGACCGGTCCGGACGGGCGTCTCATGCGGCCACGTACAGCCGGAAGCGGTGCGCGAGCGCGGCGGCCTCTCCCCGGCTGGAGACGCCCAGCTTGGCGAGGATGTTGGAGACGTGCACGCTCGCCGTCTTCGGGGAGATGTAGAGCTCCTCCGCGATCCGGCGGTTGGTGTATCCCGCCGCGACCAGACGGTGCACCTCCTGCTCCCGTGACGTCAGCCCGAACGACTCGATCGCGTCCACCGCCGGGACCGGCTCGGCAGGCTGGTCGGCCTCGTGCCCGGCGGCGGCGTCCGGGGCGGCGAGCACGATCCGTGCGCGGCCGGCCAGCAGCTCGATGCTCTCCACGAGTGGCCGGGCGCCGAGCCGTAGCGCCACGGCGTGGGCCTCGCGGAGAAGTCCCGCCGCCGGTGTCCGGTCGCCCGAGGCGGTGAGGATCGCCTCCGCCTGGTGGTGGCGGATCTGGGCCAGTTCGTAGGGGCGCTGGAGCGGGGCGAAGGCCGTGGCGGCCCGGCACCAGTGGTCCGGGGTGTCCGCCCCTTCCGCCCGGGCCAGTTCCGCCTCGATCAGCAGCCCGTAGGCGGCCCAGACGGGCACCAGCATGGGCAGTGGCCTGAGGTGGCCGCGTATCCGCTCCAGGATCGCCGGCCGTCCTGGATCCGTGGCGGGCAGCCCGCGGGCGTCGGCCTCGATCGCGGCGGCGGCGTGGAGCAGCGGCAGGGAGTACCGCTGGGTTCCCGGCGGCAGCCCGATGTCGGACTGCGCCTCGAACGCGGCCCGCGCCTCGGAGAGCATGCCCTTGCGGGCCGCGAGGACCATGGAGTGCCGGACGGGGCAGATCAGGTGCTGCGGCTGCGGGTCGTGGCCGAGATGGCGTCGGTTCAGGGCCAGTTGCTCCTCGGCCTCCTCGAAGTTCCCGGTGGCCAGGGCCAGGTCGGTGCGGCGGGCGGCCACCAGGGCGTTCGACTTGCGGGACCGGGCCAGCGGGGCCGCGGCCTCCGCGGCGGCCCGGCTCTCCTTCCAGTACCCCAGCGAGTAGTACGACTGTGCCTGGTTGGCCCGTGTCCAGGCCTCGGACTCGGGGACCCCGTGGCTGTGGCAGATCCGGATGCCGTGGTCGGCGGCCGCCACCGCCTCCAGGGAGCGGCCGCAGGATTCGAGCGATGAGGGCAGGTTGACGGCGGCGCGGCTCATGACGCCCACCAGGTGCAGTTCCTCGGCACGGTCGCGGACGGCGTACATCTCGGCGACGCCCTCCTCGACGTCGCCCGCGTCGATGGTGAGCCAGCCCCGGGTGAGCCTGGCGTGCAGTTCGATGGACTCCTCGCCGACGAGCCGTGCGTACTCCACCGCCCGGTCGGCCGCCACGAGGGTCTCGGGCCCCGGCCGGTGCAGGGCGCCCCAGCTCGCGACGGCGGCGAGGACGTCGGCGTGCACCACGGACGGCCGCAGTCCCCGCACCAGGTCCTCGGCGGTGGCCAGTTCCTGCCGGCCGTCGCCCCGGGAGAGGCTCTGCATGAGGAGGGAGCGCTGCACCCAGAACCACGCCGCGCGCAGCGGGTCCCCGTCTCCGTCCAGGATGCGCAGGGCCTTCTTCGCTATGTGCAGGGCCCGTTCGCGGTCACCGCCGAAGCGGGCGGCCACCGTGGCCTCGGCCATCAGGTCGAGATAGCGCAGCGGGTCGCCCGGCTCGCAGCCGCAGCCCGGGTAGGCCTCGGCGTGGTCGAGGGGCCGCAGGGTGGCGCGCACCTCGTCGGGGACGTCGTCCCAGAGCTCCATGGCTCGTTCCAGCAGCCGGAGTTGCTCGTTGTACGCGTAACGCCGTCTGGCCTCAACGGCTGCCCGGAGCACGGCGGGCAGGGCTCTGACCGCGTCGTGCGCGGCGTACCAGTAGCTGGCGAGGCGTGCGGCGCGCTCGTCGGCGCGCACGAGCGAGGGGTCGGCCTCCAGCGCTTCGGCGTAGCGGCGGTTGAGGCGGGTTCGTTCGCCGGGGAGCAGGTCGTCACTGACGGCCTCGCGGACCAGGGAGTGCCGGAAGCGGTATCCGTCGGTGTCGGGGGCAGGCAGCAGCAGGTTGGCGCCGACGGCGGCCCGCAGCGCTTCGTCGAGGTCGTCCTCGGCGAGGCCGGCGACGGCGGCGAGGAGCGGGTGCTCGACCGTGGAGCCGCCTTCGGCGATGATCCGGGCGATGCGCTGGGCGTCGTCGGGAAGGGCCTCGACGCGTACGAGGAGGAGATCGCGCAGCGAGTCGGAGAGCCCGGAACTGTCGCCGCAGCACTCCACGCTCCGGGCGAGCTCCTCGACGAAGAAGGCGTTGCCGTCGGAGCGTTCGAAGATGTCGTCGACCAGGGAGGGGTCCGGGACCATGGCGAGGATCCCGGTGAGCTGCCGGCCGACCTCGGCGCGGCTGAAGCGGTCGATCTCGACCCGGCGGACGGTACGGAGGCGGTCCAGCTCGGCGAGGAGCGGGCGCAGGGGGTGGCGGCGGTGGACGTCGTCCGCGCGGTACGTGGCGATCACGACGAGCCTGCCGTTGCGCAGGGCGCGGAAGAGGTAGGCGAGCAGGTGCCGCGTGGAGGCGTCGGCCCAGTGCAGGTCCTCCAGGACGAGGACGACCGTCCGGGTCGCCGAGATGCGTTCCAGCAGCCGGGCCGCGAGTTCGAAGAGCCGGGCGGTGCCGTGTTCGTCGTTGGCCGCGCGGTCGGCCTCGCCCAGTTCGGGCAGCAGCCGGGCGAGCTCGCCCTCCTGCCCGGCCAGTGCCTCGGCCAGTTCGTCCGGCAGTGCGCGGCGCAGGGCCCGGAGCGCCGTGGCGAACGGGGCGTAGGGCAGGCCGTCGGCCCCGATCTCCACGCACCCGCCGACCGCGACGACGGCCTCGCGGCGGCGGGCCGCCGCGAGGAACTCCTCGACCAGCCGGGTCTTGCCGACGCCCGCCTCGCCGCCGAGGAGCATGGCCTGGGGCTCTCCGGCGGCGGCACGGGCGAGCGTGTCGGTGAGCGCGGCGAGCTCCCCGGTCCGGCCGACGAAGACGGGGCTGACGGTGTTGGTCTCCACGCCGCCGAGCATCGCATACGCGTACGACACCCCGGCCACCGTTTTACGCAGGACGTCCATCGTCACGCGGCGTGGACGAACCAGCTCCGGTTCTTTCCCACCTGCCCCTCGGTGTCGTCCCGTCCGGCACGGCGCAGGGCGCGGCGGGCGAGCACCGCCTGACGGACGGTGCGCCGCTCCTGGGCCAGGCGGATCAGCTCGGCGGAGGCGATCCGGTGGAGTTCGTACTCGTACATGGTGTTCTCCCTGATGAGAAACGAGAGTGGGGGCACGGCTTCTTGCCGTGCCCCCACTCTCGTCTGCCAGGGGGTGCCGCCACATCGGGCGTGTGCCGCATCTCGGCGGGTGGGGGTCCTTAGGCCCGGGTGGGGGATGCCTTAGGGCCTCTCGTCTGGATCATGCCGGGCTCGTGAGGCCTCAGCCTCCTGCGGCGGCGGACGGCATGGCGACGAAGAGGTCGAAGTACATGCCCACGGAGATCAGTACGCCGAGCACGCCGAGCGCGATGCCCGCGACGGCGACGGAGCGGACCCAGCCCGCCTGCGGGCGGAGCGAGGGGGTGCCGAAGGCCGGGCGGACCAGCACGAAGACGCCGACGATCAGCGCGAGCAGCGCGAAGAGCCCGTTGACGAGGGCCGTGCTGTGCCAGGCGTCACCGTAGATCTCGGAGATCTGCTGGGCGGCGCTGCCGCCGCCGGAGGTCTTGATCTGGCCGATCAGGGTCTCGCGCTCCGCGGCGACGCGGCCGGTCCACGCGCCCGAGAGCGAGACGATGCCGAGTCCTGCGGACACGAGGGCCGCGGCTCCGGTGCCGACCCCGGAGGCCGCCGCGGCCTCCGCCTCGGCGAAGGGGTCGGGCTCCAGGTCGGCCTCCAGGCCGTCCTCCGTGGCCGCGTCCTCCGCCGCCGCGTCCGTCGCGGCCACGTCCATCGCGGTCACGTCCGACGGCGTCACACCCGGTGCGACGCCGTCCGGCACGGCGTCCTCGGTGGGGCCGGCCTTCGTCGTCACGTCAGGTGCGGCGGCGGTCACGTCCGCCGCCTTCTTCTCCTCGGTGTCGCCAGTGGTCGGGGGGGTGGGGGAGGTCTTCATGCGCCGCACGCTAGGGGGCCCGGATGAGAACCTCCTTAACACTGCGCGCCTCAGCCCCGTGCGGTACGCCATTCGGGCGCCAGGACGGCCCAGATCTCCTCGTCGTGACGCGTGCCGCGGTACGGGTAGGCCTCGCGCAGGACGCCTTCGCGGGTCATGCCCAGCCGCTCGGCCACCGCGACGCTGCGCTTGTTGGCGGAGGAGGCGACCCACTCCACCCGGTGCATGCCGCGCACGTCGACGGCCCAGTCGATCAGGGCCCGGGACGCGCGGGTGACCAGGCCCCGGCCCTCCGCGGCGGCCTCCAGCCAGCAGCCGATCTCGCAGTTGCCGTTCTCCGCCTCGAATATCCGGAAGAGGACGCCGCCGACCAGGGTGCCGTCCAGCCAGATGCCGTGGAGCCGTCCGGTGTCGGCCGCCTGCTTGTCCGCGTACCGCTGGAGCAGCGCCCGTGCGGAGGCCAGGTCCGTGGCTGCGGCGGCGAACGGGATCCAGGGGTCGACCAGGGCGCGCGCCCGGTCCATGTGGGCGAGGAACTCCTCCGCCTGCCAGGGCTCCAGCGGGCGGAGCTCCGCCCCGTCCTCGCCCAGTGACACCGTGAACACAGTGGCTCTCCTCGGTCCTCGTGATGCCTCAGCGAACGCGCTGCTCGGCCGGCCGGCCGGCGTCGTCGGCGCGCTCCCCCGGAATCTTCGCACGCGGTGCGGTGCGGTCCGGCAGCTCGATGCTGATGCGGGGGAGCAGCCTGTCCAGCCGCGCCGGCAGCCACCAGTTCGCGCCGCCGAGCAGGTGCATCAGGGCCGGCACGAGCAGGGTGCGCAGGACGAAGGCGTCGAGTGCGACGGCGGCGGCCAGCGCGATGCCGAACATCGCTATGACACGGTCGCCGCTGAGCACGAAGGCGAGGAAGACCGAGATCATGATCACCGCGGCCGAGTTGATCACCCGGCCGGTCTCGGTGAGCCCCACCCGCACGGACCGGCGGTTGTCCCCGGTCTCCAGCCACTCCTCGTACATCCGGCCGACGAGGAAGACCTGGTAGTCCATCGACAGCCCGAAGAGCACCGAGACCATGATCACGGGAAGGAAGGGCTCGACGGGCCCCGCACTGCCGAGCCCCAGGAGCTCGCTCCCCCAGCCCCACTGGAAGACCGCGACGACGACGCCGAAGGAGGCGGCGACCGCGGCCACGTTCATCACGGCGGCCTTGAGGGGAACGGCGAGAGAGCGGAACGCCAGCAGCAGGAGCAGGCAGCCGAGCGCGACGACCACCCCGACGAAGAGCGGCAGCTTGCCGATGATGATCTCCGCGAAGTCGTCGTAGCTCGCCGTCACCCCGCCCACGTGGATCCGGAGCGAGGTGGTGTCCCCCACGGGCGGCAGGACGTCCTGCCGCAGCCGGTCGACGAGGTCGCTGGTCCGCTGCGACTGCGGCGCGGACTCCGGGACGACGGTGATGAACCCGGTGTCGCCGCTGCCGTTGTACGTCACCGGAGTCACCGACGCGACGCCGTCGGTACCCCGCAGCACGGAGGGCAGGCCGTCCAGGGCGAGCCGGTCGTCCGCACCGTCCAGGTGGGCGGCCACCGTCAGGGGTCCGTTGACGCCGGGCCCGAAGCCGTCGGCCAGGAGGTCGTACGCCTGCCGGGTGGTCGTCCCGGCGGGACTGTTGCCCTGGTCGGACGTGCCCAGGTGCAGGGAGAGGGTGGGCACCGCGAGCAGGGCCATGACGGCGGCGGCCGCCGCGCCGAGCAGGCGCGGGTGCCGCTCGACGAAGGCCGACCAGCGGGCCGCGAAGCCGGTCGTGCGGTCCCGCTGCGGACCGTGCTCGGCGAGCCGCCGGCGTTCACGCCGGCTCAGGGCCCTCATGCCTATGAAGGAGAGGAGTGCGGGCAGCAGGGTCACCGAGGCGGCGACGGTCAGCACCACGGTGAGGCAGGCGGCGATCGCCACCCCGTCGAGGAAGCCGAGCCGCAGGACCAGCATGCCCAGCAGCGCGACGCAGACGGTGGCTCCGGCGAAGACGACGGCACGCCCGGTCGTCGCGACGGCGTTCTGCGCCGCTTCGGCGACGGACAGGCCGCGCCGGAGTCCCCGGCGGTGCCGGGTGACGATGAAGAGGGCGTAGTCGATGCCGACGCCGAGCCCGACGAGCATGCCCAGCATCGGCGCGAAGTCGGCGACGGTCATGACGTGTCCGAGGAGCACGATACCGGCGTAGGCCGTACCGACGGAGACGAGGGCGGTGGCGACGGGCAGCAGGCTGGCGGCGAGCGAACCGAAGGCGAGGAAGAGGACGGCCCCGGCGACGACCACTCCGACGGCCTCGCTGAGATGGACGGAGGGCGCTTCGGTCAGCGCGGCGGCGGTACCGCCGGTCTCGACCTGGAGCCCGTCGCCCGCCGCGGCCCGGGCGGTGTCGACCAGGGCCCGCGCCTGCTCCGGCGGGATCTCGCCGGCCCGGTGGGTGAAGGTGACCGTGGCGTAGGCGGTCCTCCCGTCCGCGCTGATCTGTCCCTGGGCCGATGTCCCGTAGGGGCCGGCGACGTCGCCGACCCCGGGCAGCGCGCCGATCGTGTGCAGTGTCCTGGTCATCGTCCGCTCGACTCCGGCGTCGCGGACGGTGGAGCCGGGGGTGTGCCAGACGACCGTGCCGGTGTCGCCGCCGAGGTCCTTGAACCCTGCCTGGAGGAGTTCTCCCGCGCGGCCCGACTCGGTGCCCGGTACCTCGTAGTCGTTGGAGTACGCGGAGCCCGCGAACCCCGCCGCGGCGGCCGCGCCCCCGAGGGCGCACAGCCAGATGAGGACGGCGGCGAGGCGGTGCCTGAGACACCAGCGTGCGATGGCGGCCAACGGAGGCGCTCCTGAGGGTTCGTGGAGATTTATCCGAAGTTCATGGGACAACTCATGGAAAACCTCACATGACCTGAGAACAGTCACTCTGACAGCCAACCGTGATCCTGGGCCTCATTCGTGTCCAGGGTCACACCATTGCTCCGCTCACGTGCGGCCGCACCCCGGCCCCCGGAGGCCGCCGTCGCCGTGCCCTCGCGGAGCGGCACGTCCGGCCGGACGTGCCGCTCCGCGAGGAGTCGCCCGCTCAGCCGGTGACGCTCGCCCTGCCGTTCTCGATGTGCCCCATCAGCCGGCGCCGGAAGGAGCCCTCGCCGTCGGCCGTCACCAGGAGGTCGTACCAGCCGTGGGCGTCGGCCGCGGAGTGCACGAGGGTGCGGCTGCGCCCGGGCTTGACCCTGACCGTGCGGCTCCAGTCCCGCAGGTCGTCCTCGTCGACGTAGCCGAGCGGCCTGACGGTGTAGGTCAGTGTCCGCCGGCCGTTGTTGCGCAGTGTGAGGTGCAGGTCGCGCTCGCGGGCGTCGATGCGGGAGGCCACCTCGGCGATGCCGTCGGCCGGCCCTTCGAACTCCCGCCGGAAGCCGTTCGGGCCGGTGACCGTGAAGCGGTACCCCTCACCCGTCAGGGGCACCGTCCAGCGACCGGTGCTGCCGACGTCCTGGTGCTGCGGGGCCGGGAACTCCTGCGCGTAGGGGTAGAGCGCGAAGTGCGCGGAGGACCTGCCGGTGTTGCTGAGGGCCACCCGCAGCTCCCCGCCCACCCGCCTCGCCTCCGCGTCGGGCTGGTACGGCAGGGGCCTGGCCGGGCGGCTGCCCGGCTCCTGGACGGGCATGCGCTGGACGGCCGGGGGCCTCGGCTGCCAGCGTCCGCCGAACGGCGGAATCGCGGCGGGACGCTCCGACTCCGGCTGCCGCCGGGCGCGGGTGAAGTCGAAGGCGGAGGTGAGGTCGCCGGTGACCTGGCGGCGCCAGTCGCCGATGTTGGGCTCCTTCACCCCCGTCCAGCGCTCCAGGAGGCGGATCACGGAGGTGTGGTCGAAGACCTCGGAGCAGACGTGGCCGCCGACCGTCCAGGGCGAGACGACCAGGAGCGGCACCCGCACCCCGAGCCCCGTCGGTCTGCCTTCCCACTGCTCCTCGGTCACCTCGGCGGGGGCGACGGGCGGCGGCACGTGGTCGAAGAAGCCGTCGTTCTCGTCGTAGGTGATGAGGACGACCGTGCGCCGCCAGACGTCGGGGTTCCGGCCGAGCGCGTCCAGGATCTTGTAGACGATCGTCGCGCTGTGCACCGGCGAGGAGACGCTCGGATGCTCCGAGTCCACGGCCGACGGGACCAGGTAGGAGACCTCGGGCAGTGTCCCCTCCGCCACGTCCTGGGCGAAAGCGTCGGCGAGCGTTCCCGTCCCGACCCGGCGGAGCCCCCGCTCGAAGAGGCTGCGCTCGGCCGGCGTCAGGGCGGCGACGCCTTCGTCGAGCAGGGCGAGCAGCCGCTCGCGCTCGTCCGCCTCCTGGGCGTCGCGCACCGCCGCGTAGAAGGACTCCATGTAGGTGTGCCCGCCGGTGTTCACCAGCGCCTTGCGGGCGAGTGCCTTGAAGGTGGTGAAGAACTCGATCTGGTTGTCGGTGAAGTTCTCCCACTCGGTGTACGTCTTCCAGCTCCGCCCGGCCTTCTCCAGCCGTTCGGCGTAGGTGCCCCAGCCGTATCCGGGGTGGGTGCCCTCGTCGTAGGCGTCGTTGCCCACGGCCCGCCTGCCGTCCGCCTCGTCACCCGTCCTCCCGCTCCACAGGTGGTTGCGGTTCGGGCTGGTGGAGGTGTGGATCGAGGAGTGGTAGGCGTCGCAGACGGTGAAGGTGTCGGCGAGCTCGTAGTGCAGCGGGATGTCCCGGCGGTCGTAGTAGGCCATGGTCGCGGCCGACTTCGCGGTGATCCAGCCGTTCATCCAGCCGCCGGCCCAGGCCTTGGCGCCGCCGCTCCAGGAGTGGTCGAGGGCACCGATGTACTGCAGGTCCTTCTGCTGGGCCTCGGCGGCCCCGCGTACGGGGAAGGGCAGGACGGTGGTCCCCGCCGGCCCGGGCTGCTCGAAGACGGGCGTACCGGAGGGGAGTTCGATCGCATTGCGGTCGGCGAAGCCGCGCACCCCGCGCAGCGTCCCGAAGTAGTGGTCGAAGGAACGGTTCTCCTGCATGAGGATCACCACATGCTCGACGGCGTCCAGCCCGTCACCAGCGGCTTTCCCGCCGACGGGCTGCGCGGCGATGGCCGCCTGGAGCGATGGCGGCAGGAACGATCCCGCCGCTGCGGCGCCGAGCGCACCGCCGCCGAGCGCGAAGAGCCGCCGTCGTGACATGTCCGTGGTCAAGTGAGCCTCCCGATTCCGTATCTACGGCGGGAAACTAGTCAGGCCGGATGGCTGCGGGAAGACCGCGGCGGGGCCTGGCGGTGAACGTCCGCACCGGTGCGGCGCCGCCGGCCGGCGCGGGACGCGAAAGGGGCGGTGCACCCGGTCAACGGGTGCACCGCCCCTCGGACGTGCCGGGGATCAGCCCTCGACGCCGAGCTTCTCCAGGATCAGCTCGCGCACACGCGCCGCGTCCGCCTGGCCTCGGGTGGCCTTCATGACCGCGCCGACGAGCGCACCGGCCGCGGCGACCTTGCCCCCGCGGATCTTGTCGGCGATCGCCGCGTTGCCCGCGATGGCCTCGTCGACGGCCGTGGACAGCGCGCCCTCGTCCGAGACGACCTTCAGGCCGCGCTTCTCGACGACGGTGTCCGGGTCGCCCTCGCCCGCGAGGACGCCCTCGAGGACCTGGCGCGCCAGCTTGTCGTTGAGGTCGCCGGAGGCGACGAGCTCCGCCACCCGGGCGACCTGCACCGGGGTGACCGGCAGCTCGTCCAGGCTGCGGCCGGTCTCGTTGGCGTTACGGGCGAGCTCGCCCATCCACCACTTGCGGGCCTGGTCGGAGGGGGCACCCGCGTCCGACGTGGCGACGATCAGGTCGACCGCGCCGGCGTTGAGGATGGACTGCATGTCGTGCTCGCTGACACCCCACTCCTCCTTCAGCCGCTTGCGGCGCAGCCGGGGCAGCTCGGGGAGCCCCTTGCGGAGCTCCTCGACCCAGTCGCGGGCAGGGGCCACCGGCACCAGGTCCGGCTCGGGGAAGTAGCGGTAGTCCTCGGCGTTGTCCTTGATGCGGCCGGCCGTGGTGGAGCCGTCCTCCTCGTGGAAGTGCCGGGTCTCCTGCACGATCGTCCCGCCGGAGTTCAGCACCGCGGCGTGGCGCTGGATCTCGAAGCGCGCGGCCCGCTCGACCGAGCGCAGCGAGTTGACGTTCTTCGTCTCGGAGCGGGTACCGAACGCCTCACGGCCGTGCGGACGCAGCGACAGGTTGACGTCGCAGCGCATCTGGCCCATCTCCATCCGGGCCTCCGAGACGCCGAGCGCCTTGATGAGCTCGCGGAGCTCGGCGACGTACGCCTTGGCGACCTCGGGGGCGCGGGCGCCCGCTCCCTCGATCGGCTTGGTGACGATCTCGATGAGCGGGATGCCCGCGCGGTTGTAGTCGAGCAGCGAGTGGGAGGCGCCGTGGATGCGGCCGGTGGCACCGCCGACGTGCGTCGACTTGCCGGTGTCCTCCTCCATGTGCGCGCGCTCGATCTGCACGCGGAAGATCTCGCCGTCCTCCAGCTGGACGTCCAGATAGCCGTCGAAGGCGATCGGCTCGTCGTACTGGGAGGTCTGGAAGTTCTTCGGCATGTCCGGATAAAAGTAGTTCTTCCGGGCGAAGCGGCACCACTCGGCGATCTCGCAGTTCAGCGCGAGCCCGATCTTGATGGCGGACTCGACGCCGATCTCGTTGACGACCGGGAGCGCGCCCGGCAGTCCGAGGCAGACCGGGCAGGTCTGCGAGTTGGCGTCCTGCTTGAGCTCGGTGGAGCAGCCGCAGAACATCTTGGTCTTGGTGCCCAGCTCGACATGGACCTCGAGGCCCATGACGGGGTCGTACGTCGCGAGGGCGTCCTCGTACGACTCCAGGTCAATGACAGTCACGGTGAAACTTTCCCTCTCAGCCCAGCAGGACGTCGTCGTCGCCGAGACGCTTGAGTTCGCGGTAGAGGATCGCCAGACCGGTGACGATCGCGGCGGCCGAGACGGCGGCGTCGATCAGCCGGAGGGTGTCGTTGTCCTGGCGGGCCATCTTCACCTGCTTGTAGACGCTGAGCGCACCGAAGGCGGTGGTACCCATGGACACGTAAGCGCCGGTCTTGGACTTCTTGAAGTTCTTGGCCTTCTTAGCCATTGCACTCATAGCGACGGAGCCTCCTCAAGCAGCGGGTGTCCCCACCTTTCCACGAAGGCGGCCTCGACGGCGGCTCCGACCTTGTACAGCCGGTCGTCCTTCATGGCGGGGGCGATGATCTGCAGCCCGACCGGCAGGCCGTCCTCCGGGGCCAGGCCGCAGGGAAGCGACATGGCGGAGTTGCCGGCGAGGTTGGTCGGAATGGTGCACAGGTCCGCGAGGTACATCGCCATCGGGTCGTCGGCGCGCTCGCCGATCGGGAAGGCGGTGGTGGGCGTCGTCGGCGAGACGATGACGTCCACCAGCTCGAACGCCTTCTCGAAGTCCTGGGTGATGAGGGTGCGGACCTTCTGCGCCGAGCCGTAGTACGCGTCGTAGTAGCCGGAGCTGAGCGCGTACGTACCGAGGATGATGCGGCGCTTGACCTCGTCGCCGAAGCCGGCCTCACGGGTGAGGGCGGTGACGTCCTCGGCGGAGCGCGTGCCGTCGTCGCCGACCCGCAGCCCGTAGCGCATGGCGTCGAACCGGGCGAGGTTCGAGGAGCACTCGGACGGCGCGATCAGGTAGTACGCCGAGAGGGCGAGGTCGAAGGACGGGCAGTCCAGCTCGACGATCGTGGCGCCGAGGGACTTCAGCAGTTCGACGGACTCGTTGAACCGCTGGACGACGCCGGCCTGGTAGCCCTCGCCCGCGAACTGCTTGACGACACCGACGCGCATGCCCTGGACGGAGCCGCCCCGCGCTGCCTCGACGACCGGCGGGACCGGTGCGTCGATGGACGTCGAGTCCATCGGGTCGTGTCCGGCGATCACCTCGTGCAGCAGCGCCGCGTCCAGGACCGTACGGGCGCAGGGTCCGCCCTGGTCGAGGGAGGAGGAGAAGGCGACCATGCCGTAGCGGGAGACGCCTCCGTAGGTGGGCTTGACGCCGACGGTGCCGGTGACGGCGGCGGGCTGGCGGATGGAACCGCCGGTGTCCGTGCCGATGGCCAGCGGCGCCTCGAAGGAGGCCAGCGCGGCGGCGGAGCCACCGCCGGAACCGCCCGGGATGCGGGTGAGGTCCCAGGGGTTGCCGGTCGGTCCGTAGGCGCTGTTCTCGGTGGAGGACCCCATGGCGAACTCGTCCATGTTGGTCTTGCCGAGGATGACGACGTCGGCCGCCTTCAGCTTCGTGGTGAGGGTCGCGTCGTACGGCGGGACCCACCCCTGAAGGATCTTGGAACCGACGGTGGTCGGCATGTCCCGGGTGGTGAAGATGTCCTTGAGCGCGAGCGGGACGCCGGCCAGCGGGCCGAGCTTCTCACCCGCCTCCCGCTTGGCGTCGACGGCGCGGGCCTGCGCGAGCGCGCCCTCGCGGTCTACGTGCAGGAAGGCGTGGACCTTCTCGTCGACGGCGTCGATCCGGGCCAGGTGGGCCTCGGTGACCTCGACGGCCGTCAGCTCGCCGGAGGCGATCTTCGCGGCGGTCTGGGCCGCGGTGAGCGTGATGATGGTGCTGATGTCCGTCATGGCTGTTAGTCCTCCCCCAGGATCTGCGGCACCTTGAAACGCTGCTGCTCCTGGGCCGGGGCGCCGGAGAGCGCCTGCTCGGGGGTGAGCGACGGACGGACCTCGTCCGCGCGCATGACGTTCGTCAGCGGCAGCGGGTGGGAGGTCGGCGGTACGTCTTGGTCGGCGACCTCGGAGACGCGGGCGACCGCGCCGATGATGTCGTCGAGCTGACCGGCGAAGTGCTCGAGCTCTTCGCCCTTCAGCTCCAGACGCGCCAGCCGGGCGAGGTGGGCGACCTCCTCGCGCGTGATGCCAGGCATGCAGCGATCCTCAGGGTTTGGTGTGTGGTTTTGGCCCAATCCTATGGGGTCGCCGGAGGCCTCCGCGGCGAGCGGCTGCGGTCCGCTCACCGATTGAGGACAAAACGGCCACGGCCCGCCTGCCCGTGCACCCTCGCGCCAAGGCCCGTGCACCATCCGGCGGTGGCCCGAGCGTCCACAAGCCACGGCCGTGAGTCCTCAGGCCGTGGCCGGGCCCGGGTTCAGTGCGCGCCCGGCGGGCCTGTGGTCCAGTTCGGGCGCGGCCTCCGGGACCTGCAGCTCCGATGGGCGCCGCCAGCCGTGCTCGCCCCGGGCCCGCAGCCAGGCGGTCGTCTCCTGCGGCGGCATCGCGGCGGCGACGAGCCACCCCTGCACCGCGTCGCAGTGCAGGTCGCGCAGCCGCTCCCAGGTCTCGTCGTCCTCGACGCCCTCGGCGACGACGATCAGCCCCAGCGAGTGGGCCAGGTCGATGGTGCAGCGGACGATCTCCGCGTCCTCGTTGTCCACGGCCAGCCGTGCCACGAACGAGCGGTCGATCTTGAGTTCGCTGACGGGGAGCTTCCGCAGGTGCACGAGGGATGAGTAGCCGGTACCGAAGTCGTCGAGGGACATCTTCACCCCGTGTCCGGTCAGTCCGGCCAGGGTGTCGGCGGCCCGCTGCGGGTCCTCGAGCAGGACGTGCTCGGTTATCTCCAGTTGCAGCGCACCGGCCGGAACACCGTGCCGGGCGAGGCGAGCCGCGACGCTGCCCGCGAACCCGGGGGTGTGGACGTCGCGGGGCGAGACGTTGACGGCGACGGGGACGAACAGGCCCTGCGCCCGCCACCGGGCCACCTGGGCCAGCGCCGTCTCCAGCACGTACTCGGTGAGGTGCGGCATCAGGCCGGAGGATTCCGCGATCGCGATGAACTCGTCCGGGGGGACCCGGCCGCGCTCGGGGTGCACCCAGCGTACGAGCGCCTCGAGACCGGCCACCTGACCGTCGAAGCGGACCTTCGGCTGGTAGTGGAGTTCCACCTCCTGGGCGTCCAGGGCGCGGCGCAGGTCACCGAGCAGACCGAGCCGGTCCGGGGTGTTGCTGTCCCGCTTCGACTCGTACACCTCCACACCCGTACGGTCGCGCTTGGCCTGGTACATGGCCACGTCCGCCCGCCTGAGCAGCCCTTCGGCGTCCAGCGCGTGGTCGGGGTGCACGGCGACGCCCGCACTCGCCTCCAGCACCAGGGTGAGCCCGTCGAGGTCGAGGGGCGAGGAGAGCGCGGCGACCAGGTGGCGTGCGACGCGCTGGGCGCTGGTGGTCGAGTCCGCGGTCGGCAGCAGCACGGCGAACTCGTCCCCTCCCAGCCGCGCGGCCTCCGCGCCCCGCGGCAGGGCGAGCCGCAGCCGCTCCGCGATCTGGAGCAGGAGCCGGTCCCCGGCCAGGTGACCGAGGGTGTCGTTGACGGCCCGGAAGCGGTCGAGGTCGATGAGGACGAGGGCGGAGCGGGTGCCGGTGCCGTCGGCCTCCTCCAGCGCCGTCCACGTCCTCTCCAGGAGCCACTGACGGTTGGGCAGGCCGGTCAGCGGGTCCCGCAGTTGCTCCTCGGCCCTGGCGCGGGCGATCCAGAGCGTGGAGTCCAGGGCGATCAGCGGGACGGCGAAGAGCGGCAGCAGCACGGGCATGGCCGACGCCACCACGCAGATCAGCGGCGCGATACCGAGCAGGGCGACGGCGAGGAGCCCCTGGCGCAGCAGAGCGGTGCGGGCGATCGTCGGCAGCCCGCCGCTCTGGGAGGCCCTGGCGTACCAGAGCAGGACACGGGTCACGAGGAGATACGTACCGGCGGCGAGCAGTACTTCCGGTAAGGCGTCGATGCCCCAGTGGAGTGGCCGCCAGGGCGTCTCGACCGTCGGCACGTCACCGAAGGCGGAGAGGACGAGCGCGGCCGCCCCCACGCCGAGTATGTCCACCGCCCCGTGCAGCAGTCCCTGCCACCACCGGTGGCGCCTGGCGGTGCCCACGAGCACCACCACGACGAGGCTGACCAGTCCGGCGGCCACCCATCCGTAGAGCAGTAATACGGAAAGGGTGAGGGCGGCACCGGAGCCGGTACCGCCCCACCACCGGTCGCGTCCGAGCGCGACGAGGTGCCCCACGATGATCCCGGTGAGCACGGCGAGCGACCAGCCCGCGGTGCCGGCGGGGAAGAGCGCGTGTCCGTCGTCGACCGTCCGGTAGAACCCGGTCGCGAGCTGCACCGTGGCGACCGCCACGACGACGGCGCCCACTTTTGACGTGAGGCCCACGAAACCTTGCAGCCGCGACACCGTTGCGGCGCTCTCGGTCGGTTCCATTCCGTCCCTCTCACAGCCGGCGGTGCCGATGTCCCACGGTGGCCCCCGCTCCCATGCCACCACGACCCGAATCCCACCACGCGGCCGGGCACGGCAGGTGCTCGTTCAACAGTAGGCCGCCGAGGGCCGCCGCGGGCAGCGCTCTGCAGGTCTTGCCCGAATGCGGACCTGACGCCCCCCTCGGTCTGATATGCGCCGAACGGGTGACGTCCGCGGGCCGGAACGGGTCCCCGGGCCCCGCTCCCGTCGGCCTCGCCCGCTTACTTCCCCTCCCGGCCCCGGTCACGCGCCGAACGGCGTCTCGATCGCGCCTCGATCAGGCCTCGGCGGGAACAGCGGCCTCCCTGGCCGCATCCGGCCCCTCCTCGAGCAGCACGGCGAAGCCGTCCTCGTCGAGAACGGGGACCTTCAGCTGCATCGCCTTGTCGTACTTGGAGCCCGGGTTGTCGCCCACCACCACGAACGAGGTCTTCTTCGAGACGGATCCGGTGACCTTCGCCCCGCGGCTCTGGAGGGCGTCCTTCGCGCCGTCCCTGGTGTGCGTCGCCAGCGTGCCGGTGACCACGACGGTGAGCCCTTCCAGGGGCCTCGGGCCCTCGTCGTCGCCGGCGCCCTCGTCCTCCATCCGGACCCCGGCCTCCCGCCACTTGCGCAGGATCTCGCGGTGCCAGTCCTCGGCGAACCACTGCTTGACGGAGGCGGCGATGATCGGCCCCACCCCGTCCGCGGCGGCCAGCTCCTCCTCGGACGCCTCGTCGATCCGGTCGACGGACCGGAACTGCCGGGCCAGCTCGACGGCGGCCACCGGCCCCACGTGCCGGATGGAGAGCCCGGTGAGGATCCGGGCGAGCGGGGCCTGTCTGGCCGCCGCGATGCCTTCCAGCATGGCGAGGGCGTTCTTCCTCGGCTCGCCCTGCTGGTTGGCGAAGACCGTGGCGATCTTCTCCTCGCCGGTCTTCGGGTCGCGCTTGGGCAGACCGCTGTCCGTGTCCAGGACGTAGGCGCGGATGGGCAGCAGCTGCTCCACCGTCAGCCCGAAGAGGTCCCCCTCGTCCAGCAGGGGCGGCTCGGCGGGCTCCAGCGGCTTGGTCAGGGCCGCGGCGGCCACATAGCCGAAGTGGTCGATGTCGAGACACTTGCGGCCAGCGAGGTAGGCCAGGCGCTCACGCAACTGTGCCGGGCAGGAACGGGCGTTGGGGCAGCGGAGGTCGATGTCGCCCTCCTTCATGGGGCGCAGCGCCGTCCCGCACTCCGGGCATTCGGACGGCATGACGAACTCCCGCTCGGCGCCGTCGCGCAGGTCGACGACCGGCCCGAGGATCTCCGGGATGACGTCGCCCGCCTTGCGGAGCACCACCATGTCGCCGATGAGGACCCCCTTGGACTTCACCACGCTCTGGTTGTGCAGGGTGGCGAACTCGACCTCCGAGCCCGCCACCTCGACCGGCTCGACCTGGGCGTAGGGCGTGACCCGGCCGGTGCGCCCGACGCCGACACGGATGTTGACCAGCTTGGTGTTGACCTCCTGCGGGGCGTACTTCCAGGCGATCGCCCAGCGGGGGGCGCGCGAGGTGGAGCCCAGCCTGCCCTGGAGGGGGATCTCGTCGAGCTTGATGACGACGCCGTCGATCTCGTGCTCGACGGACTGGCGGTTCTCACCGAAGTAGGCGATGAACTCCCGCACCTCGGCGAGGGACCCGACCACCTTGTTGTGCTCGGCGGTCGGCAGGCCCCACTCCCTCAGCAGGTCGTAGGCCTGGGTGAGCCGGTCGATGTCGAAGCCCGCACGAGCGCCGATGCCGTGCACCACCATGTGCAGCGGGCGGGTGGCGGTGACCTTGGGGTCCTTCTGCCGCAGGGATCCCGCAGCGGCGTTGCGCGGGTTGGCGAAGGGTTTGTCGCCGGCCTCGACCAGCCGGGCGTTGAGCCCTTCGAAGGCCTCCATGGGGAAGAAGACCTCGCCGCGGATCTCGACGAGCTCGGGAACGCGGTCGCCCTTGAGGCGGAGCGGGATCTCACCGATCGTACGGACGTTGGGGGTGATGTCCTCCCCCGTCCGGCCGTCGCCGCGGGTCGCCGCGCGGGTCAGCCTGCCGTGCTCGTAGGTGAGGTTGACGGCGAGGCCGTCCACCTTGAGCTCGCACAGGAAGTGGTATCCGCCCCCGCCCACGTCCCTGGCGACGCGCTCGGCCCAGGCCGCGAGCTCCTCGTCGTCGAAGGCGTTGTCCAGGGAGAGCAGGCGCTCCCGGTGCTCGACCGAGGTGAATTCCGTGGTGTAGGGCCCCGCGACCTTCTGCGTCGGCGAGTCGGGGGTGCGCAGCTCGGGGTGCTCGTCCTCGATCGCCTCCAGTGCGCGCATCTGCCGGTCGAACTCGGCGTCGTCGACGACCGGCTGGTCCTTCACGTAGTACCGGAAGCGGTGCTCCTCGATCTGCTCGGCGAGGAGCGCGTGGCGTTCCCGCACCTCCGCCGGTACTCCGGTCAGCTGCTGCCCCTGCTGTTCGCCGGCCATCGCCTGTTCCTCCCTTTGCCCCGTTGACTCCACGACCCGTTACTCAGGGTTGTCCGCGAGCGACTTCGCCGCACGGGCGCAGTGGGCGAGCGCAGCGCGCGCGTACGCGGGTGACGCTCCCGCCAGCCCGCAGGACGGGGTGATCACGACCGATTCACCGAGAGTCCCCGGATTCAGCCCCAGCCTGCTCCACAACGTCCTGACCTCCTTGACGCTACCGCCCGGGTCCGACAATGCGGTCGAGGCGGCGTCGAGACCGGGAACCACGCCGAGGAAGAGCTGGGTGCCGCCCTCGGCGGCCTCCCCGATCGCCTCCTCCTCACGCTCGGTGAGCAGGGAGAAGTCGAAGGAGACGGCGCCGGCCCCGGCACGGCGCAGCAGCGCGAAGGGCACCTCGGGGGCGCACGAGTGGACGGCGGTGAGCCCTGTGCCGTTGACCGCGAGGAGCTCGCGCAGGGTTCCCTCGACGATCTGACGGTCCACGGCGCGGTAGGTGCGGTAGCCGCTCGCCGACCTGACCCGCCCCTGGAGGACGGCGGTCAGGGAGGGTTCGTCGAGCTGGAGGACCACGTCGGCACCGGGGACCCTGCGCCGTACCTCGGCGAGGTGGGAGCGCAGTCCCTCCGCCAGCGAGCCCGCCAGGTCACGGCAGGCCCCCGGGTCGCCGAGCATGGCCTCGCCGCCCCGCAGTTCCAGCCCGGCGGCAAGGGTCCACGGGCCCATGGCCTGGACCTTGAGCAGTCCCTCGTAGCCCTGGGTGAACTCCTCCAGCGCGTCGAGGTCCTCGCCGAGCCAGGAGCGCGCCCGGCGGGTGTCGCGGCCCGGGCGGTCGCTGATCCGCCAGCCGCTGGGTTCGACATGGCCGTACATCTCGACGAGCAGGCCGACGGTCCGCCCGGTCATGTCCGCGCCGGGACCCCGCGCGGGCAGCTCCGCCAGATGCGGCATGCCCCGGCCGTCGGCGAAGGACCCGGTGACGGTCTTGGCCGCCTCCCGTGCGTCTCCCCCCGGCATGGACCCGATCCCGGTGGCTGCACTCGCGCTGAACCCGCTCTTCTCACTCACGCGGAAAGCCTACGGGTCCGGTGGGCGGGCTCCCGGCGGGCCGGGGGCGTGCCCCTCGGGCCGGTCCCCCGGCGCCGGGGGTCTCAGCGGCCGGGGCGGACCGTCAGGTCGTTGATCTCGGCGTCCCGGGGCAGATCGAGCGCGAGCAGGATCGTGGTGGCCACCGACTCCGGGTCGATCCAGCGGGAGGCGTCGTACTCCTTGCCCTCCTGCTGGTGGACCTTGGCCTGCATCGGGCTGGCGGTGCGGCCGGGATAGACGCTGGTGACCCTGACCCCGTTGCCGTGCTCCTCGTGGCGCAGCGAGTCGGCGAGCGCCTTGAGCCCGTGCTTGCTCGCGGCGTACGCGCCCCATTCGGCGTGGGCCGCGAGTCCGGCACCGGAGTTCACGAAGACGACCTGCCCCTGGGCGACGCGCAGTTGGGGCAGGAGCAGGCGTGTCAGCTCGGCCGGGGAGACGAGGTTGGCGTTGAGCTGGAAGTGCCAGGCCTTGGGGGTGAGGTCGCCGACCGTGCCGAGTTCGACGACCCCCGCGATGTGCAGCAGCGAGTCGAGGCGTTCGGGCATCGCCTGCTGCCCGAACGCCCAGGAGAGCCGGTCGGGGTTGCCGAGGTCGCCGACGAGGGTGCGGGCGCCGGGGTGGAGCGCGGCCAGTTCCTTGGCGCGTCCCGCGTCCCTCGCCAGGAGCACGAGTTCGTCGCCGCGCTCCAGCAGGCGGCGCGCGACGGCCGCGCCGATGCCGGAACCGGCGCCGGTGATGAGATGAGTAGGCATGGACTCATGCTCGCATCACTGCAGGCCGGCCGACTCCTCCAGGTGGGCGAGCGCGCCGACTCCGTCCTTGGCGAAGAAGACCAGTTCGGTGAGCGGGAGCGGGAGGAATCCCTCGTCCTCCATGCGCAGGAACTGCTGGTGCAGCCCGTCGTAGAAGCCGGCGGTGTTCAGCAGGACGACGGTCTTGCCGTGCTTGCCGTGCTTCTTCAGCTCCAGGATCTCCGTCGCCTCGTCGAGCGTGCCCGTGCCGCCCACCATGATCACGATGGCGTCGGACCTCTCCAGGAGCAGCGCCTTGCGCTCGGCCAGGTCCTTGGCGATCACCATCTCGTCGGCGTTCGTCCGCGCCTTCGCCGCCAGGAAGTCCACCGACACCCCGACGAGCCGCCCGCCGGACTCCTGCACACCGTCGGCGACGACCTTCATGAGGCCGCTCTCCGACCCTCCCCAGACGAGGGTGTGCCCGGCCCTGCCCAGCAGTTCGGCGAATTCGCGGGCGGGCACGGTGTAGCGGTCGTCGAGGTCGGCGGCGGAGAGGAAGACGCAGATGTTCATGAGGCCACGGTACGACCGGCGCGGGCCCCGGGAAGAAACAGCCCTGCCGGACGGCTGAAGTGGATATGACCTCCACCACTGGACACACCATCACCGTCGGACCCGGCGCCGCGCACGTACGCGCGGTGCACGACGGGCAGGTGATCGCCGAGAGCCGCCACCCGCTGGTGCTGCGCGAGACGGGCTGCCCCGACCGCTACTACCTGCCGCCCGAGGACGTCCGCACCGAGCTGCTGACCCCCTCGGACACACGTACGCACTGCCCCTTCAAGGGGGACGCGTCGTACTGGTCGCTGCCCGGTGCCGAGGACCTCGTCTGGGCCTACCCGGAGCCCTTGGACCAAGTCGCCGCGATCAAGGACCACTTCTGCTTCTACGCCACGGAGGTCGTCCCCGGCTGACCGTCAGAAATACTTCCCGGTGCGGCGATGAGTTCCGTGAGGCGCGGCAGTCCACCCTCACATGGACAAGACTCTCTCCCGCGACGGCACGTCGATCGCGTATCGCCGCCGCGGTGACGGGCCGCCGGTGATCCTCGTCGGCGGGGCCCTGAGCACCGCGGCGGACGAGGCGCCGCTGGCCGCTCTGCTTGCGTCGCGCTTCACGGTCGTCACGTACGACCGCCGGGGGCGCGGCACCAGCGGCGACGGCGGACCGTACGCGCTCCGCCGTGAGATCGAGGACCTGGCGGCCGTCGCGGCGGCCGCGGGCGGACGCGTCTCGCTGTTCGGCATGCTGTCGGGCGGGGCGCTGGCCCTGGAGGCGAACGCCGCGGGGCTGCCGGTGGACCTGCTCGCGGTCTACGAGCCGCCGTACACCCCGGGGGCCACCGGACTGCTCCACACGTCGCGCTGCACGGCGCAGCTGCACCGGCTCCTGGCGGCCGGGGACCGGGGCGGCGCCGTCGAGCTGTACCTGTCCCGGACGGGAGTGCCGCAGGAGACGATCGCCCGGATGCGCCGGGCCCCGCTGTGGTCCGGCCTGGAGGCGGTGGCGCACACCCTCGCCTACGACGACGCGCTGCTGGGGGACGGTTCGGTCCCCGCGGCGCGATTCGCCTCGGTCACGGCACGCACCCTGGTGGTGACCGGCGGCTTCAGCACCGCGCAGGCCCAGGAGACGAGCCTCGCGCTCGCGGCCGCCGTCCCCCGGGCCAGGCACCGCACACTGACCGGGCAGACCCGCGAGCTGGCACCCCATGCGATCGCGCCGGTCCTGGCGGACTTCTTCGCCAGGGACGTGTTCGCCGGCCGGCCGACCTGAGCCCGCCGCGCCGCCGCGTCCGTACAGGGGTCGGACGCCGCGGCGGGGCGTACGCGGCATCCCGTGGAGGACGGGTGGAGGGGAGGGGAGGGACAGACCCGGCCCTCAACCGCCCGCCGTCGCCCTCTCCTTGCGGACCGTCGTCGCGATCGTCGCCGAGCCCACGACCCGCGTGCCGTCGTACAGCACCACCGCCTGGCCGGGGGCGACGCCCCGGACCGGTTCGGTGAAGGTGACCGACAGGGTGGCGTCGACGAGCTCCGCGGTCACCTCGGTCTCGCCGCCGTGGGCGCGGAGCTGGGCGGTGTACGTGCCGGGGCCGGACGGCGGGGTGCCGCACCAGCGGGGCTTGATGGCGGTCAGGGCGGTGACGTCGAGGGCTTCGACCGGGCCGACCGTCACGGTGTTGTTCACCGGGGAGATGTCCAGGACGTAGCGCGGCTTGCCGTCGGGGGCGGGGTGGCCGATGCGCAGGCCCTTGCGCTGGCCGATGGTGAAGCCGAAGGCGCCCTCGTGGGTGCCGACCTTCGCGCCGTCCTCGTCGAGGATGTCGCCCTCGGCGGGGCCGCCGAGGCGGCCTGCCAGGAAGCCCTGGGTGTCGCCGTCGGCGATGAAGCAGATGTCGTGGCTGTCGGGCTTCTTGGCGACCGCGAGGCCCCGCCGCTCGGCCTCGGCCCTGATCTCGTCCTTCGTGGTGAGGGTGTCACCGAGCGGGAACATGGCGTGGGCGAGCTGCTTCTCGTCCAGGACGCCCAGGACGTAGCTCTGGTCCTTGGCCATGTCCGAGGCGCGGTGCATCTCCCGGGTGCCGTCGTCGTTCAGTACGACGGTGGCGTAGTGGCCCGTGCACACGGCGTCGAAGCCGAGCGCCAGCGCCTTGTCGAGCAGCGCGGCGAACTTGATCTTCTCGTTGCAGCGCAGGCAGGGGTTGGGGGTGCGACCCGCCTCGTACTCCGCGACGAAGTCGTCCACGACGTCCTCACGGAAGCGTTCCGCCAGGTCCCAGACGTAGAACGGGATGCCGATGACGTCCGCCGCGCGGCGGGCGTCCCGGGAGTCCTCGATGGTGCAACAGCCGCGGGCGCCCGTACGGAAGGACTGCGGGTTCGCGGAGAGGGCGAGGTGCACACCGGTCACGTCGTGGCCTGCCTCGGCGGCTCGGGCCGCCGCGACGGCGGAGTCGACTCCGCCCGACATGGCGGCGAGCACACGGAGGGGGCGCTGGGAGGTCTGAGTCATAGCTCCACCAGAGTACGGGGCGCCGGGAACGGAATGCTCGCCGATAAGCGTTGATGAGCACATGGGGAACAACGGGAGTGCCGGCGGATCGGGTAAAAGACCCGGTCAGGGCATCAGTCGGCGCTCGCTGCTGATCGGTGGCGGTGTCGCGGCGGCGGGCACGGCCGTGCTGGCCGCGGAGGAGATCCGGCGCGTGTGGTGGCGGGTGCCGGGCGTGGAGAAGCCGCGCAAGCCGGGAGAGCTCGACTACACCCCGGCCCGGTGGATCGCGGCCTCCGAGGGGAACTGGCGCCGCGCCGACCGCCCCGACGACTACGGCGTGGACCGGGTGATCATCCATGTCACCCAGGGCAGCTACGCGAGCGCGGTCAAGGTCTTCCAGGACCCGGCCCACCGGGCGGCGACGCACTACATCGTGCGGCAGGACGGCCGGGTGACCCAGATGATCCGTGAGCTGGACGTGGCGTACCACGCGGGCAACCGCTCGTTCAACGAACGCAGCGTCGGCATCGAGCACGTGGGTTTCGTCGACCGCCCGCAGGACTTCACGGCCGAGATGTACGAGTCGTCCGCACGGCTGACGGCCTCGATATGCAGGCGGTACGGCATCCCGATGGACCGTGAGCACATCATCGGTCATGTGGAGGTGCCCGGCACGGACCACACCGATCCCGGACCGCACTGGGACTGGCCCCGCTACATGAAGCTGGTGCGCGCGGCCTCCACGTCCGGGGCACTCGCTAGCTGAGCCCCGCCGTCCTGGCCCGCTCGACGGCGGGACCGATCGCCTTGGCGACCTCCTCGACGTCCCGGGCCGTGGAGGTGTGGCCGAGCGAGAAACGCAGCGTGCCGCGTGCCAGGGCGGGGTCGGTGCCCGTGGCCAGCAGCACATGGCTGGGCTGCGCGATGCCCGCGGTGCACGCGGAGCCGGTGGAGCACTCGATGCCCTGGGCGTCGAGCAGCAGCAGGAGGGAGTCCCCCTCGCACCCGGGGAAGGTGAAATGCGCGTTGACGGGCAGCCGCCCGCCGGGGGCGGGGTCGCCGCCGAGGAGCGCGTCGGGGACGGCCTTCAGGACGGCCGCGGCCAGTTCGTCCCTGAGCGCGCCGATCTCACGGGCGAAGTCCTCGCGTCGGTCGGCGGCATGCCGCCCCGCCACGGCGAAGGCCGCCACGGCGGGTACGTCGAGGGTGCCGGAGCGCACATGGCGCTCCTGTCCGCCGCCGTGCAGGACCGGTACGGGGGTGTGGTCGCGCCCGAGCAGCAGCGCGCCGATGCCGAACGGGCCGCCGATCTTGTGTGCGCTCACCGTCATCGCGGCCAGCCCGGAGCGGGCGAAGTCGACTTCCAGCTGCCCGAACGCCTGCACCGCGTCGGCGTGCATGGGGACACCGAACTCGTCTGCCACTTCTGCCAGTTCACGTATCGGCATGATGGTGCCGATCTCGTTGTTGGCCCACATCACGGTGACCAGCGCCACGTCGTCGGGGTCCCGGGCGAGCGCCTCGCGGAGTGCCTCCGGGTGCACCCGTCCATGGGCGTCGACCGGGAGGTACTCGACGGTGGCGCCCTCGTGCTCGGCCAGCCAGTCCACCGCGTCGAGGACCGCGTGGTGCTCCACCGGGCTGGCGAGGACACGGGTGCGCCGGGCGTCGGCGTCGCGACGTGCCCAGTAGAGCCCCTTCACGGCGAGGTTGTCCGCCTCGGTGCCGCCGGAGGTCAGGACCACCTCGCTGGGGCGCGCGCCGAGCGCGTCGGCGAGGGTCTCTCTGGACTCCTCGACGGTACGGCGGGCACGGCGCCCGGCAGCGTGCAGGGAGGACGCGTTACCGGTGACGGCGAGCTGCGCGGTCATCGCCGCGATCGCCTCCGGAAGCATCGGCGTGGTCGCGGCGTGGTCGAGGTAAGCCATGGTGGTGACGATTCTACGAGCCCGGGGGGCGGCGCGTGCCGGGCGCATCGCACCACGGGCCGCGCGGGCGTCTCCGGCCGGTGCCGGCCGCCTCCGGGGCGGGGTCGCGGACGGTCAGGAGCGGCGCTCGGGTCCCGAGGCGGCCCACCGTCGCGACGCCTCTCCCGCGAGCGAGGGCAGCACCTGTTCGACGGCGACGTCACACCCCTGGTGAACCGCCGGGAACACGCGCCCCATGACGCTCGGGCCGAGCCGGCCCGCGAGTGGAATCCCCCGGTCTGCCGAGGATCCTCCGCCTCCGGGGGCCTGGCCCACTGCCTGCCGGATCCCCCACTCCCGCACCGCCTCCCCCGTGACGTGCCCTGTCCTTTCCGCGGGAAGTCCGACCGGTGGATACTGGAAGCGGAAGCACTTTCCAGAAAAACACTCTAGAAAAATCACCGCGGAAACCCTCCGCCGCACGACCCACAGGGACGGCCACTCGATGAGCCCCAAGCAGCTTCGCGGGGAAGTCACGTCCGACCTGCTCCTGGACGCCGCGCTGCGCGTGTTCGTCGAGTCGGGCGAGCAGGGGCTCACGGTCAACGCCGTCATCCGGGCCAGCGGCGTCAGCCTGGGCAGTCTCTACCACCACTTCGGCAGCCTCGACGGCCTGATCGGCACCCTCGGTCACCGCTGGCTGGGCAGGCTGCTGGGCGGACTGGCCGAGGCCATGCAGGGCGCGGGCACCGCGCGCGCGGGAATCGCCGGCGTCGTGGACGCCTACCTGGCGTTCGTCCGGGAGCATCCCGGCCCCGCGCTGCTGCTGCACTCCCCGCTCGCCGACCGCAAGGGCATGGCGCAGGGAAAGGAACTCCGCGACGCGCAGGAGGCCAGGGTCTCGGCGATGGGGAGCTGGGTGGCCCTGTACGTGGACTCCGGGGAGCTCGCCCCCCTCCCGCTGCCGTTGATCGAGTCCCTGGTCCTGGGTCCCGTCGTCGCCGTCGCCCGCCGGTCGCTGTCGGGTATCGACGACGTCGACCTCGACGAGGCGGCGCGCCTCCTCCCGGAGCAGATCTGGCGGTCGGTCCGGGCGTAGCCCCGGAAAGGGCGGACCCGCGCGGCCAGGACCCACTCAGCCGGCGAGGCTCCAGGAGACCGTGCCGTTGGCCGTGACCAGGACGGCGAGGACGACCAGGTCCGCGATCCCGAGGCCCAGTCCGAGCAGGGCGCGGCCGCGCCGGGCGGTGGAGCGGGCGAGGGCGAGCAGCGCCATCACGATGGCGACCGGCCCGAGCACGATGTTCATCACCAGGAGGCCGAGCAGCCCCAGCACGAAGGAGGCGACGGCGAGCCCGTCGGCCTCCCGGGTGACCGGCCGGGCACCGGGTGACGGCGTGCGGGCGGACGGCGTACTGGTGGAACCGGCGCCGAGAGAACCGGCGTCGGCGGAACGGGCGTCGGCGGAACGGGCGTCACGCGCAGCGGCGCGTGCGGTGGTGAGTGCGGTGGTGAGTGCCATGACGTGGACTCCTTCCTCAGCGGGTGCGGCGGGCGAGACGTTCACGGGCAGCGAAGACCGCCAGCCAGAGGCCGATCACGGCGGCGGCGGCCAGGGTCACGGGGAGCGGGAGGTGCGCAACCGCTCCGAGGACAACCCCCAGCAGGAGCAGGGCGGCGACGAGCACGAACATGTCCGGCCTTTCTGCGAGCTTTGAGAGCACGACTGTTCACTGACTTATGAGTCTAGACCCTGCACCCCTTCCAAGTCTCGGAGAACGGTTGTTTACTGAATGGCATGAGTCACACCATCGGCATCCGCCAGGCCCAGAAGCTGAAGACGCGTCAGGCGCTGCTCGACGCGGCACTGGAGCTGCTGGAGCACCAGAGCCTCAGCAGCCTGGGCCTGCGCGAGGTGACACGGGCCGTGGGAGTGGCCCCCACCGCCTTCTACCGCCACTTCGACGGCACGGCGGCCCTGGGCGTCGCACTCGTCGAGGAGACCCTGGGGAGCCTGCACGGCATGATCGGCGCGATCCTCGCCGACACCGGGGACAGCGAGGAGCGGCTCGACCGCAGCGTCGGGCTGATAGCCCGTCATGTCACCGCACAGCCGGCGCACTTCCGCTTCATCGCCCGCGAGCAGCACGGCGGTGTCGGCCCGGTGCGCGAAGCCATCGCCGCCCAGCTGCGCGGCTTCGCGGAGGAGGTCGCCCATGTTCTCGGCGCGGAGCCGGGGGCGGAGGGGTGGGAGCGGGAGGACCTGCTGATGCTGGGCGGGCTGTACGTCGACCACATGGTGCTCACCGCGTCGGCGCTGCTGGACGCCGGACCGGAGGGCGAGCGGGAGGTCGTCCGGGTGGCGCGGCGCCGGCTGCGCCTGGTCACCCTGGGCCGGACCCACTGGCTGGACAGGCCGTAGGGTCGCGTCATGAGCGACTGGACGCTGGACCGGACCTTCACCGGCTCCTCGGGCGAGGTGCGCTGGGCGGCACTGGGCCCAAAGGACGCCCCTCCCCTGGTCCTGGTGCACGGCACCCCCTTCTCCTCGTACGTCTGGCGGGGCATCGCCCGGGGGCTGGCGCAGGACCACCGGGTGTACGTCTGGGACCTGCCGGGGTACGGCGCCTCCGCGCAGTACGCCGGCCAGGACGTGTCGCTGCGCGCCCAGGCCGTGGTGCTCACCGAGCTCCTGGACCACTGGGGGCTGGAGGAACCGGCCGTGGCCGCCCATGACTTCGGAGGCTGCGTCGCCCTGCGCGCCCGCCTCCTGCACGGCGCCCGCTACCGGCGCCTGGCCCTCGTCGACCCGGTGGCGCTGGCCCCGTGGGGCTCACCCGCCTACCGGCTGCTCGGCGGCCGGGCCGAGGTCTTCGGGGAGCTGCCGCCGGACCTCCACCGGGCGCTGGTCACCGAGTACGTCGGCTCGGCCAGCCACCGGGGCCTGCACCCGGCGGTGCTGGACCGGCTCGTCGACCCCTGGTGCACCGAGGCCGGGCAGCCCGCGTTCTACCGGCAGATCACCCAGAACGACCAGCGGTACACCGACGAGGTCCAGCACCGCTACGGAGAGCTGGACCTGCCCGTGCTGATCTGCTGGGGCACGGACGACACCTGGATCCCGGTCGCCCGCGGCCATGAGCTGGCCGGGATGATCCCCGGCGCCGAACTGCGCCTGATCGAGGGAGCCGGCCACCTCGTCCAGGAGGACGCGCCCGCCGAACTCACCGCGGCGCTCACCCGTTTCCTGCGTACAGCTCCGTGACGGCGGCCGCGGCCCCGGCGAGCACGCGGCGGGCCTCGGGGGGCGCCAGCACTTCGAGATGCGGGCCGAAGGAGAGCAGGGAACGCGCCCACGCGAGCTCGGGCACGGCCAGCCCGGCCAGCAGCCACTCCCCTCCGGACCCCTCCTCCGGCTCCGGCCTGCCGGTCAGCACGCCCGCGTGGAGTCGCACGAAGAGGTCCAGGCGGGAGCGGTGGACGCGCACCCGCAGCCGTACGTCCCCCGGCCGCTCCTCGACCTGACGGCGCAGCTCCTCCCAGACCTCGGCGGGCTCCACGCCGTCCCTGCGCACCACGGGCTCCCCCGTGAGGACCGCCCGCCGCACCCGGTCCGCGCGGAAGAGCCGTGGTGCGCCGTCCAGGTCGGCGGTCAGGTACCAGACGCCCGCCTTCACGACGAGGCCGTACGGGTCGACGGTGTAGACGCGCGGGGTGTCCGTACCGCTGTGCCGGTAGTGCAGCAGCAGCCTCCGGTCGGCGAAGACCGCATCGTGCAGCTCACCCACGTCGACGGCCGCCCGCGGTCCACTCATCCAGCGGACCGGGTCCACCAGGATGCGGCGGCTGGTCCGTTCCGCGACGGGCCGGTGCGGGGCCGGGAGGGCGGCCATCACCTTCCGCAGCGCGGAACCGAGCGCGGCGTCCAGCCCGAGCGCCGCGTGGGCCCCCTGCGCCGCGAGGACGAACAGGGCGCGCGCCTCGTCGGCGGTGAGCCCGGTGACGTCGGTGCGGAATCCCGGCAGCAGCGCGATCCCGCCGTTCCGCCCGCGTTCGGTGTAGACGGGCACCCCGGAGGCGGAGAGCGCCTCGACGTCCCGGTAGATGGTGCGTACGGAGACTTCGAGGCGCTCGGCCAGCTCGGCGGCGGGGACCAGACCGCGGGTCTGGAGGAGCAGCAGGACGGAGAGCAGCCGGTCGGACTTCACCGCACCATGATGACGCGGAGGTCAGCCGCGCGGTGCGCGGGCCAGCTGGCGGGACTGGGCGACGAGACGGTCGGAGCTGTCCCAGACGTCCGCGTCCTCCTCCAGGAAGCCGCCCGCGAGGTTGCGGGTGGTGATGGAGACGCGCAGCGGTCCGGGGGCCGGGCGGCAGCGGATGTGGGTGGTGAGCTCGACGGTGGGCGTCCAGCCTTTCAGCCCCAGCTCGAAGGAGGTCGGCGGCAGGGCGTCGACGGTGAGCAGCAGCGAGAGCGGATCGGCGTCGCGGCCGTCCGCGAGCCCGAACCAGCCCCGCATCTCCCCCTTGCCCGAGGGCGCGCCCACGGCCCAGCCGACCGTCGCCGGGTCGAGCTTGATGTCGAGCCGCTCGGTGATGGCGGAGCTGCCGGGGATCGGCGCCGTCCCGTCACTCGCGCCGAGGCACCGGTCCAGGGGCGGGATCGCCGGAGGACGGGCGGTCGTGCGGATCTCGCCGGTCAGGCCGTCCAGGTCGCCGTAGGTGGCCAGCACCCGGATGCGCTCGACCTCCGAGCCGTCCTGCGCGTACTGGAAGAGCGAGGCCTCGCCGGTGGACAGGGTCCGGCCGGTGCGGACGACCTGGGTGCGGATCACGGCGGGGCCGGGCACGGAGGCCGTGAGGTAGTGGGCCGAGACCGAGAAGGGGTCGGGGTGCGGGAGCGCCTCGCCCAGCGCCCGGCCCAGCATGGCCAGCAGGTAGCCGCCGTTGACCGCGTGGATGATCGTCCACCCCGCGGAGAGCTCCGCGTCGTAGACGCCTTCCTCCCGGAGTGTGACCGCGGTGTCGCGGTCGAACTCGCTGTCACCGATGGTCGCCCGTACTGCCCGCGACTCCTGCGCTGCTGCCTGTGCCATGGCATGCACCGTACACCGATCGTATTACTGAGCGGTAGCTTTTTGTTGTCGTCAGATGACGGCCGGGCTCTCCTCCTCCGTGGCCGACCGCCTGTTGTAGGCGCGCGGGGCCCGCCAGTGGAAGCGCATGGCCAGCAGCCGCAGGACGAACGCGGTGATCACCGCCGTGCCGCTGGTGTAGGCGTTGAGGACGTCGAACCGGATGCAGAGGACCACCATGACGGCGCCGACGATCGCGGGCACGGCATACAGGTCGCGGTCCCAGCGCAGCAGCGAGGGCACCTCGTTGGCGAGGACGTCGCGCAGCACACCGCCGCCGACCGCGGTGGCCAGACCGAGAACAGCCGAGGAGGTGAGGCCGAGGCCGTACTCGTACGCCTTGATCGTGCCGGACACGCAGAAGAGCCCCAGCCCCGCGGCGTCGAAGACGTTGACGCCGACCTGGATGCGCTCCACGTGCGGATGCAGGAAGAAGACCAGGCCGGCGGCGACCAGCGGGGGAAGGAAGTACCCGAGGTCGGTGAAGGCCGCGGGAGGGATCGCGCCGATCATCACGTCACGGAAGATCCCTCCGCCCAGCGCTGTCACCTCGGCGAGGACCGCGATGCCGAAGACATCGAAGTTCTTGCGTACGGCGAGCAGGGCGCCCGAGATCGCGAAGACGAAGATTCCGACGATGTCGAGCGCATGCTGGACGGAGGGGGTGAAGAGTTCGATGAGCACCGGGCAATTGTGCCGGTACTACCCCTTCGGCTCATCCTCCGCGGTCGTGGACGGTGCGGCGGAAGCCTCACCGCGCTGGCCGGGCTCGGCCGACGCGACAGCCTCGTCCGAGGCAACAGCCTCGTCCGACGCGGCGGGCTCCTCCGACGCGACCGGCTCGGCAGCTGCCTCCGGCTCCACGGGGGCGGCGGACTTCCCGGCCGGCTCCGCGGCACCCGTCGACTTCACCGTGATGACGTCCACGACGAGCGGCGCGTCCCCCGGCGCCTGGTCATCGCCGTTCTCCGGGTGGTGGCAGGCCACCTGGTGCCCGGTCTTCAGCTGGAGCAGGGGCGGCTCGGTCGTCCCGCAGATCTGCGTCGCCTTCCAGCACCTGGTGTGGAAGCGGCAACCGCTCGGCGGCGAGATCGGCGACGGGACGTCGCCCTTGAGCAGGATGCGCTCGCTCTTCGCGCCCCGCCGACGCGGGTCCGGCACCGGCACCGCGGACATGAGCGCCTTGGTGTACGGGTGCATGGGCGCCGCGTACAGCGACGAGCGGTCCGCCAACTCGACGATCTTGCCCAGGTACATGACCGCGATCCGGTCCGAGACGTGACGGATGACCGACAGGTCGTGGGCGATGATCATGTAGGTGAGGCCGAGCTCGTCCTGGAGGTCGTCCAGCAGGTTCACCACCTGGGCCTGGATCGACACGTCCAGCGCCGAGACCGGCTCGTCCGCGACGACGAGCTTCGGCTTCAGCGCGAGTGCCCGGGCGATTCCGATGCGCTGGCGCTGGCCGCCGGAGAACTCGTGCGGATAGCGGTTGTAGTGCTCGGGGTTGAGCCCCACGAGCTCCAGCAGCCGCTGCACCTCCGCCTTCACGCCGCCCTCGGGCTTCACGCCCTGGAGCCGGAAGGGGGTGCCGACGATCCCGCCGACCGTGTGGCGCGGGTTCAGCGAGCCGTACGGGTCCTGGAAGATCATCTGGATGTCGCGCCGCATCGGCCGCAGCCGTCCGGCCGACATGTGCGTGATGTCGCGCCCCTGGAACTCGACCGTGCCGCCCGTCGGTTCCAGCAGGCGGGTCACCAGCCGTCCCATGGTCGACTTGCCGCAGCCGGACTCGCCGACGACGCCGAGGGTCTCCCCGGGGCGCACGTCGAAGGTGAGCCCGTCCACGGCCCGGACCGCCCCTACCTTGCGCCGCAGCACACCCTTGGTGATCGGGAAGTGCTTGACCAGGCCTTCGACCTTGAGGAGCGGCTCGGACCCGGACCCGTCCGACCCGGCCGCGGGAGACGCGGGAGTCATCTTGTCTCGATCAGTCACAGCTTCGGCGCAATCTCTTCGGTCCAGATCCGGTCGCGCTGCTCACGCGACATGTGGCACGCGGAGTAGTGCCCGTCGCTGACCAGCTGCAGCTCAGGACGCTCGGTGCGGGTGATGTTGTCCTTCGGGACGTCGGCGTACGGGCAGCGCGGGTGGAAGGCGCAGCCCGACGGGACGTTGATGAGGCTGGGCGGCGAGCCCTTGACGGGGATGAGCCGCTCGGTCTGCTCCCGGTCGATCCGCGGCATCGAGCCGAGCAGCCCCCAGGTGTAGGGGTGCTGAGGCTCGTAGAACACCTTCTCGGCGCTGCCGCGCTCGATGCAGCGTCCCGCGTACATCACGAGCAGGTGGTCCGCGATCTCGGCGACGACGCCGAGGTCGTGGGTGATCATGACGACCGCGGAGCCGAACTCCTTCTGGAGATCGCGGATGAGGTCGAGGATCTGCGCCTGGACGGTGACGTCGAGGGCGGTCGTCGGCTCGTCGGCGATGAGCAGCTGCGGGTTGTTGACCAGGGCCATCGCGATCATCGCACGCTGGCGCATGCCGCCGGAGAACTGGTGCGGGTAATCGTCGTAGCGACGGTGCGGCTCGGGGATCCCGACACGGTCGAGCATCTCGATCGCGCGCTTCTTCGCGGTCTTCTTGTCGGCCTTGTTGTGGACCCGGTGGGCTTCGACGATCTGCGCGCCGATGCTGTAGTAGGGGTGCATGGCCGACAGCGGGTCCTGGAAGATCATGGCCATCTTCTGGCCGCGGAGCTTCCGTACGCGCTCGGGGCCGGCGCCGATGAGCTCCTCGCCGTCGAGCCAGATCTCCCCGCCGATCCGTGCGCGCTCCGAGGTGTGCAGGCCCATGATCCCCAGCGAGGTCACGGACTTGCCGGAGCCGGACTCGCCGACGATGCCGAGGGTCTGGCCGGCCTTCAGGTCGAAGCTGACGCCGTCGACGGACTTGACCAGGCCGTCGTCGGTGTCGAAGTGGACGCTGAGGTTGCGCACGGACAGGAATTCCCGGTCGTCGCCGGACCGCGGGGCCGGAACGTCCGCCACCGGGGAGTCCTTCTTGATTGCGTCGCTCATGAGAGCCTCACCCGGGGGTCGATCGCGGCGTACACGAGGTCCACCAGCAGGTTGCAGATGACGATGAAGAAGGCGGCGACGAGCGTCACGCCCATCACCTTGGGCAGGTCGGCCTTGGTCACGCCTTCGATGGCCATGGCGCCCATGCCCTGGAAGGAGAAGACCCGTTCGGTGATGACCGCGCCGCCGAGCAGGAGCGCGAAGTCCATGCCGAAGATGGTGATGAGGGGGGTGAGCGCCGAGCGGAGTCCGTGCTTGACGACGACCTTGCGCTCCTTGAGCCCCTTGGCCCGGGCGGTTCTGATGTAGTCCTCGCTCATCGTCTCCAGCATCCCCGCTCGGGTGAGCCGGGCGTAGAGCGCCGAGTAGAGGAGGGCGAGCGTGCACCAGGGGAGCACCAGGGCCCCGGCCCACTCGGCCGGGTTCTGGGTGAAGGGCACGTAGTCACCGTTGCCGAACAGCGCCAGCACGGCGAGGCCGGTGAAGAACATCGGCAGCGAGACACCCGCGAGGGCCACGCCCATGGAGAGGCGGTCGAAGACCGATCCCCGCTTCAGGGCGGACACCACACCGGTCGCGACACCGGAGATCACCCAGAGGACGGCCGCACCGACGGCCAGCGACAGCGTGACCGGGATGCGGTCGGTGATCTGCGGCCAGATCTCGGTGTGGGTCTTGAAGGAGTAGCCGAAGCACGGCGCGTGGCAGGTGACCGGCTCGGGTCCGAACTGGTATTCGGCGCCGACGACGATGCCCTTGACGAAGTGCCAGTACTGCAGATAGAGGGGCTGGTCGAGCCCCAGGTTCTTCTTGACCGCGGCGATGACGTCGGGATCGGGACTCTTCCCGACGTACTGGGCGGCCATCGAGTCGACGGTCTGGCCGCCGAGCCGGGGAACGAGGAAGAAGATCGCGAACGTGACTGCGCTGACCACCAGCAGCAGCAACACCGCGGCGAATACGCGTCGAATGATGTACGCAGCCACAGCCGTGCGGCGCCGGGCGGGCGGACGGGGTACGCCCGCCGGCCCGGCGCCTTCACCTGCCTTTCAGGGGATGCTGTCGAGGAACAGGTGTTACTTGGTCGAGGTCATCAACACGTAGTCGTACATACCGAGGTACGCGTCCGTGACCGTGACGTTCGCCGCGGAGTCCGGGCGGTAGAGCAGGTTCTTGCGGTAGACGAGCGGGACGAGGGAGGCGTTCTCCATGACCTTCTGGTCGACCTCGCCCCAGGCGGCGTTGCGCGCCGTGGTGTCCACCGTGCCGATGCCGTTGACGAGGGCCTCGTTGACACCCTTGTCGTCGAGCTCCATCAGGTTCGTGCCGCCCGAGGGCTTGATGGCCGAGCCGTTGACGATCTGGTCGAGGAAGCCGAAGCCGGTCGGCCAGTCGGCGCCCCACTGCATCATCATCATGCCCGCGTTGTTCTTGTGGACCCACTCGGGGACGCCGGCGAAGTCGGTGAAGTACTTGTCCGACGGGAACTGCTTGATCTCGGCGGTGATGCCGATCGCCTTCAGGCTGCCCTGGAGCTGCGTGGCGGCGGTGATCTCGTCGGGACGGTCCGAGCGGGCCGTCAGCGTGGTCTTGAAGCCGTTGGGCTTACCGCACTTGGTCAGGTGCTCCTTGGCCTTCGCGGCGTCGCCCTTGCTGCCCTCGGTCGGGTACAGGTCGAACTTCTTGTAACCGGCGACGGTCGGCGGGATGACCGTGCTGGCCGGATCGCCCTTGACCGAGCCACCGATCGAGTCGATCAGGCTCTGCTTGTCGACCGCGTACTGAACGGCCTTGCGGCACTCGATGTTGTCGAACGGCTTCACGTTGACGTTCAGCGCCATGTACTGCAGGGCGCCGGCGTACGGGTTGTCCGTCTTGGCCTTCTCGGCGGACTTGACCAGGACCTTGGGCTGGGTCTTGGACTGCAGACCCGTGCCCGCGATGTCAGCGGTGGTCACGTCGTTGAGGAGGTGGTCGTCGACCGTGGTGGGGTTGACGTTGAGCTTCAGCTCGATCTTGTCCGGGAGCGCCTTGCGGATCGGGTCCGTCTTCGGGTCCCACTCCGGGTTCCGGACGAGCGTCGCACCCTTGCTCTCGTCGTACGCCGAGAACTTGTACGGGCCCGAGGAGACCATCTTCTGGACGTAGCTGGCGCCCGTGTCGGCCTTCTGCTGGATCGGCGCGGTCTGCGAGAACGCGGCCAGGTAGTCCATGTCGGCGAACGGCTTGTTCAGCTTGAAGACGATCGTGTAGTCGTCCGGGGTCTCGATGGACTTGAGGCCCTCGGCGGACTTGTCCTTGTACGGACCCTTGTACTTGTCGCCGCCCTCGAGGTACGCCTTGAAGTACGTCGGGCCGTTGGACAGGGCCTCCGGCGCGAAGTTGGAGCGCTCGACGGCGTACTTGACGTCCTTCGAGGTGATCTCGGTGCCGTCCTCGAACTTCACGCCCTTGCGGATCGTGTAGGTCCAGGTCTTGGCGTCCGCGCTGGCCTTGCCGAGGCCCGTGGCGAGGTCGGGGACGACCTGCAGGCTCTCCTTGCCGGCGGCCGGCTTGAAGGTCACCAGGGAACGGGCGTACAGACGGGAGAAGTTCTGCACCCAGCCGTAGTACGTGTTGCCCGGGTCCAGGGAGTCCGGTCCGCTGGAGTGCTCGTACGTGACCGTCCCCCCCTTCTTGTCGGAGGCGTTGACGATGCTCGACAGCGCGGCGTCCGCCTTGGCGTTGCCCCCACCGCCGTTGCTGTCACCACCCGAGTCACTGCTGCTGCACGCCGACGCGCCGAGCGACACCGCTACGGCCACGGCAATGGCCGCTGCTGTCTTTCTGTTCTGCATGCTGAGGAAAGCCCCCTCGCTAGTCCGGTGCGGCACTGCCGCGATTACTTGCCACGAGGGTCGAGTGCGTCACGCAGCCCGTCCCCCAGCAGATTGAAGGCCAGCACGGTGAGGAAGATCGCCATGCCGGGGATGACCATGAACATCGGGTCCACCTCGTAGAGGTCGACCGCCTGCGTGAGCATGCCGCCCCAGGACGCCTGCGGCGGCGCGATACCCACACCGAGGAAGGACAGGGATGCCTCGAAGAGGATGTTCGTGGGGATCAGCAGCGTCGCGTAGACCAGGATCGGCGCGATGAGATTGGGCAGCAGTTCGCGGAAGAGGATGAACGGACCGCGCGCGCCGAGCGACTTGGCCGCCTCGACGAACTCCCGCTCACGCAGCGACAGGGTCTGCGCACGGACGATACGGCCGATGTAGGGCCAGCTGAAGAAGCCGATCACGAAGATCAGGACCGCGATCCGCAGGGTGAGTCCTTCCATCCCGAACGCTTCGCCCTGCAGGGAGGCGGAGATGGAGATCGCGAAGAGCAGCAGCGGGAAGGCGAGGAAGGTGTCCATCAGGCGGCTGATGAAGCTGTCCACCCAGCCGCCGTAGAAGCCGGCCACGACGCCCATGACGACGCCGATGACGACGGACAGGAGCGTGGAGCCGACGGCCACCACGAGGGAGACCCAGGAGCCTTCGAGGATGCGCGCCAGGATGTCGCGTCCGGTCTGCGGCTCGACACCGAGCGGGTGGTCCCAGCTCATGCCGCCGAAGTCGCCCTTGGGCGCCAGCAGGACCGGGTCCACCAGGCTCTGGTTGAACGCGTTGGGGTCGAGTCCGAGGAGCGACTGCAGCGGCTTGGAGAGCACCGCCGTGAGGATCAGCAGCACGACAACGATGCCACCGGCCATCGCGGCCTTGTCCCGCTTGAAGCGCGTCCAGGCGATCCGGCCGAGCGAACGGCCCTCGATCTCCTTGCGCCCGGCGCCTTCCAGCACCGTTTCGGGCTGCACTTCAGCCCCGGTGGTCTCGATCGGTGCCGTCATTGCGCTGGAGACCCCTCTCGGCCGACGGTGGCCGGCCTGTGACCGCCGCTGTAGCGGCTCGTATCAACACGTGATTCATGTGGCGGTGCGCAACCGAACGAACCCTGTTTGAAAGAGGGATACGCCGGGCATGGAGCACCTGCTGTAGGGAGTCTTCAACCACTTTGCGATCACCCGCCAGACCTGACGGGGAATGTTTGCTCAAACGTGATGCTGCCAAGGGGCTTCCGTTATCCGGACAGCCGTGCCCATTGAGCGGACCTCTCGGTCGCTAATCCGCTATAGCGGACATGACGCCCAACAGCGTGGAACAGGTGGCTTATTGCCTCGCGCGCCCGGACGCGAGTGACGCCCTCTCAGTACGCGCGCGGAGGCTGACCGGTGGCCGGCGGATAGCCGTAGCCGGTCGCACCGGGGGCCGGAGCGTGCGCCTCGCGGTCGTAGAACGGCCGGGCGTTGGCGTGCAGCCACATCGCGACCGGGTCGTACTCGTCGGACATCGAGACCGTGGAGACCGGCAGGCCGTCGGGGACCACGCCGATCGACTGCCGCATCATCGCGCGGACCGCGTCGACCGAAGGCCGGCCGGTGTCGTACAGGTCGAGCCCGATCGCGAGGTACGGGACGCCGAGCGCGGGCTGCACCCAGGCGCGCCGCAGCGCGCGGACGGCGGGGGTGCGGTGGGCGTTCTGCGACAGCAGGGCGTAGAACTGCGGGATCTCGACGGCGGGTTCGCTCAGGCGCAGCGGCCCGGCGGGCATCCGGTCGAGGCCGGTGGCGATGCGCCGCAGGTCCAGCCAGGGGATGCCGACCCCGCCGCCGGGGGCGTGCGGGTTGAGCCAGATGCCCCAGCGGTCGGGGAAGAGGGCGCGGGCGATGTCGCGGCCGGTGGTGACCTCATGGGCCCTGTTCCAGCCGCTCGCCGCGAGTTCCTCGGCGGAGGTCACGCACGGGGCGTAACCCAGGCCGTCGATCTCCATGTTGCCGTACTGGGCGTCGGGGGAGCCCGCCGTGCCGTGCCAGAGCAGCATCCAGACCTGGCCGTCCGCCAGGGACCGCAGCAGCGCCTCGTAGGTGTCGAGGCGCCCGGGGGTCACCTGGCGCAGCACGTGCTCGACCTTTCCCCGAGCTCTCGACTCCTCCCCCACTCTCGGCTTCGCTTGAGCGGGGGGACCCCCATGAGCAGGGGATACCCCATCGGCCGCCCCCGTGCCTGACGCACTCACCCTGGGTCCCGCCCCTCTTCGATCCGCTGTTCCCGCGTGCCTCACGGTGCTGTGGGCCGCTCCCGGGCACACGGGGCGGCCTCGTCATCCAACCAGCTTATGCGCCGCCCCTGACACCGGCTTGACGCCACGTGTCGGTGCGGTCCCGCTCTCAGTGCCCGTCGCGCAGATAGAACGGGCGCACCTTCTCCAGCATCCAGTCCCCCACCGGGTCCTGTGCCACGTCCAGCAGGAGGAGGTTGACCGGCCAGGGCACCTGGACCCGGCCCAGCGCGCGGCCCAGCGCGTCCAGCGGGACGCTCTGGGCCGTGGCGTCCACGACGGCCAGCTCGACGCCGACGAAGAGGGCGGGACTGTCGCCCTCGATACTGGCCAGCACCCGGCGCGCCGTGGTCACCAGGCCGGTCCCCTGGAATTCGGCGGACACCGCGGAGAGGAAGTCGACGGGGTCCTCCTTCCAGTCCGGCTCGCACAGCCGCACCCGGCCCCCGCTCGCCGGACCGTCCAGGGGGGTGCGCCCCGCCCGGCAGAGCTCCGCGACGGCGGGCGGCGGCAGGGGTATCCCGACCACGCCGCCCGGATTGACCGCGATGCCGAGCTGCGGGGGGAGCCCGCGGGCGAACTCGCGCGCGGGCGCGACGGTGAAGGAGAGATGGGAGCCGACGCACTGGAGGTACTGCGCCTCGGAGCTGAAGACGGGGACGTAGGCGCCGCCCTCGATGTCGAGGGTGGGCAGGTCGAGGCCGGGGCTGTCGGGCCCGCCGCCGTTCGGCAGCGGCACCCAGACCTGGCTGCGGCCGAGCACCTCCACGAGCCGCCCGCCCGCGCCGGGCACGCCGAGCGAAGCGCCGAGCGCCTCTTCGAGCTCGTTGGCCGGCCATCCCCCGGACGGATACGGGGCCTGTGCCTGAGCCGGAATGTCCACGGTGTCTGTGTCCCTCTCTCGCCATGCGGTGCGGCTGAAACCTTAGACCGGCTCGCGCCACGGGGGCACTGCCGCAGGCGGGAGCGGGGCACGGGCCCACCGCACCGTCCAGATTCCGGACAGCCGGCGGGCGAGATGCGAACTGTGCGTATGCGAACGATGACGCCCGGGATCACGCCTTCCCGCCTCCCGGATCCGTCCGCCACGCCCCGTGGCCGCTACTCCTGCGGGTGGCGCGGTCCGGGGAAGGAGATCCGGTCGATCGCCGCCGCGGTCTCCCGGTCGAGCAGGACCGCCGAGGCACACCCCGGCGGCAGCAGACCGCTCTCGGTGTCGCGCAGCAGCCGGCCGACCGCGCGCCGGTGCCGGGCGAAGGCGTATCCGGAGACTCCGCGCCCCCGCTCCCGCTGCCCCTGCCGGGCCACCCGGGGGGTGACGTCGAGCAGGACCAGGTGCAGCGAGCCGCCCCGGCGCCCGGCCTCGCGCGCCAGCCAGCGCCGCACCCAGGCCTGCGTGCCGCAGTCGTGGACGACGACGGACCCGCCGGACCTCAGGGCCTGCCGGAGGCCGGCGTAGTGGGCGACGCGCACCAGGGGGCGGTAGAGCGCGTAGGGGAGTAAGCGGGGCAGGACGGCCGCCCAGCGGTCCCTGGTGTCCTGGGAGTCGATGGCGTACCCCTGGACCGCGCGGCGGATCAGCGTCGACTTCCCGCTGCCGGGAAGCCCGGAGACCACCACCACGTCACCGGCCTCGAAGTCCAGTCCGCACGTCCCGCGGCCGCCCTCGCCCCGCAGGTCACGCACCACCGGTGGGCGCACCTCCGTCAGCTCGCGGGCGGGTACGCCCGACTGCCGGGGCATCGCACCGCGTGCCGCCCCCGCGCTGCTCGCGTAGCGCTGCAACGTCATCGTCCTCCCCCTGCCGATTCACCCACTGACCTGCCCCAAGAAGTGTAAAGAAAAGGTAATGCGGCACAACCGCTTCCGCCCGTACGTGTCGCTCCCCGCGTCCGGACGGACCGGGACACCCCACTCTCCTCCAATGCGTGCGATGATGACCCCGCCAACTGCATACCGGCCGTTTGAATCCGCGCGGGAGAGTCCCGGTCACCGTGTGCACCGGGCGCCGAAGGAGCAAGTTCCTCCCTTGAATCTCTCAGGCCCCGTACCGCGTGGATGAGGCAGATCTGAAAAGCGGGCCGCTGCGCGGCTCCACCCAAGGTGCAAGCCGACCCTGACGGGACCGACTCCGTCAGGACCCTTTCAGGGGCTCTCGGCGAACCTCTCAGGTTCCGATGACAGATGGGGAGGGAACCACCCCCTGTCGTCATGCCCTGGAGCCATGTCCATGAGCACTGCCCCGAGCGCCGAACCCCGCCGCACCGCCCTCGATGCCCTGCATCGGTCCCTGGGCGCGACCATGACCGACTTCGCCGGCTGGGACATGCCGCTGCGCTACGCCAGTGAGCGTGACGAGCACCACGCCGTACGCACCCGGGCCGGGCTGTTCGACCTGTCGCACATGGGCGAGATCACCGTCACCGGACCGCAGGCGGCGGCCTTCCTGAGCTACGCGCTGGTCGGCAACATCGCCACCGTCGGTGTGGGCCGGGCCCGCTACACGATGATCGTCCAGGAGGACGGCGGCATCGTGGACGACCTGATCGTCTACCGGCTCGGCGAGACCGACTACATGGTCGTCGCGAACGCGGGCAACGCGCAGATCGTGCTGGACACGCTGACCGCCCGCTCCGGTGGCTTCGAGGCCGAGGTGCGGGACGACCGCGAGGCGTACGCGCTGCTCGCCGTCCAGGGACCCGACTCCCCCGCCGTACTGAAGTCGGTCACCGACGCCGACCTGGACGGACTGAAGTACTACGCGGGTCTCCCCGGGACGGTCGCCGGTGTCCCCGCGCTCATCGCCCGTACCGGCTACACCGGCGAGGACGGCTTTGAGCTCTTCGTGGCCCCCGCCCACGCCGAGCAGCTGTGGAAGGCCCTCACCGAGGCCGGCGCGCCCTACGGACTGATCCCCTGCGGGCTCTCCTGCCGCGACACGCTCCGCCTGGAGGCGGGCATGCCGCTGTACGGGCACGAGCTGACCACCGAGCTGACGCCCTTCGACGCGGGCCTGGGCAGGGTCGTGAAGTTCGAGAAGGAGGGTGACTTCGTCGGCCGCGAGGCGCTCACGGCCGCCTCCGCGCGCGCGGAGTCCGCCCCGCCCCGCAAGCTCGTCGGCCTGGTCGCCGAGGGGCGCCGCGTGCCGCGCGCGGGGTTCCCCGTCGTCGTCGGCGGGGAGGTCGTCGGCGAGGTCACCTCCGGTGCTCCGTCGCCCACCCTGGGCAAGCCGATCGCCATGGCCTACGTGGACGCGGCGCACGCCGCGCCCGGAACCGAGGGTGTCGGGGTCGACATCCGGGGCACGCACGAGCCGTACGAGGTCGTGGCGCTGCCCTTCTACAAGCGCCGGAAGTGACACGGCCGCCGCGCACGTGACGCAGTCGTGTCTCACACCGTAAGACCACCGTTCATCAGCACTCCCCCGCGTACAGGAGAATTCAGGTCATGAGCAACCCCCAGCAGCTGCGGTACAGCAAGGAGCACGAGTGGCTGTCGGCCCTCGAGGACGGCGTGGCCGCGGTCGGTATCACCGAGTTCGCGGCCAACGCGCTCGGTGACGTCGTCTACGCCCAGCTCCCGGAGGTCGGTGACACGGTGACCGCGGGCGAGACCTGCGGGGAGCTGGAGTCGACCAAGTCGGTCAGCGACCTGTACTCGCCGGTGACCGGCGAGGTGACCGCGGCGAACCAGGACGTCGTGGACGACCCGTCGCTGGTGAACTCCGCTCCCTTCGAGGGCGGCTGGCTGTTCAAGGTGCGCGTGGCGGAGGAACCGAAGGACCTTCTCTCCGCCGACGAGTACACCGCGTTCTCCGGCAACTGAGACCTTAGGGACTTAACTGATGTCGCTTCTCAACTCCTCCCTCCACGAGCTGGACCCGGACGTCGCCGCCGCCGTCGACGCCGAGCTCCACCGTCAGCAGTCCACCCTCGAGATGATCGCCTCGGAGAACTTCGCTCCGGTCGCGGTCATGGAGGCGCAGGGCTCCGTCCTCACCAACAAGTACGCCGAGGGCTACCCCGGCCGGCGCTACTACGGTGGCTGCGAGCACGTCGACGTGGTCGAGCAGATCGCGATCGACCGCGTCAAGGCGCTCTTCGGCGCCGAGGCAGCGAACGTCCAGCCGCACTCGGGTGCGCAGGCCAACGCCGCCGCGATGTTCGCACTGCTGAAGCCGGGCGACACGATCATGGGTCTGAACCTGGCCCACGGCGGTCACCTGACCCACGGCATGAAGATCAACTTCTCCGGCAAGCTCTACAACGTGGTCCCGTACCACGTCGACGACACCGGCGTCGTGGACATGGCCGAGGTCGAGCGCCTGGCCAAGGAGTCGAAGCCGAAGCTCATCGTGGCCGGCTGGTCCGCCTACCCCCGCCAGCTGGACTTCGCCGCCTTCCGCCGCATCGCGGACGAGGTCGGCGCGTACCTGATGGTCGACATGGCCCACTTCGCGGGCCTGGTCGCCGCGGGCCTGCACCCCAACCCGGTGCCGCACGCCCACGTCGTCACGACCACCACGCACAAGACCCTCGGCGGCCCGCGCGGCGGTGTCATCCTGTCGACGCAGGAGCTCGCCAAGAAGATCAACTCCGCGGTCTTCCCCGGTCAGCAGGGTGGCCCGCTGGAGCACGTGATCGCGGCCAAGGCCGTCTCCTTCAAGGTCGCGGCCACCGACGAGTTCAAGGAGCGCCAGCAGCGCACCCTGGACGGCGCCCGCATCCTCGCCGAGCGCCTTGTGCAGCCGGACGTCACCGAGGTGGGCGTCTCCGTCCTCTCCGGCGGCACCGACGTCCACCTGGTCCTGGTCGACCTGCGCAACTCGGAGCTGGACGGCCAGCAGGCCGAGGACCGGCTCCACGAGCTGGGCATCACGGTCAACCGGAACGCCATCCCGAACGACCCGCGGCCCCCGATGGTCACCTCGGGCCTGCGCATCGGCACGCCGGCGCTCGCCACCCGCGGCTTCGGTGCCGAGGACTTCACCGAGGTCGCCGAGATCATCGCGGCCGCGCTGAAGCCCGCGTACGACGCGGAGGCCCTCAAGGCCCGCGTGGCCGCGCTGGCCGGGAAGTTCCCGCTGTACCCCGGCGTCAAGTAGTCACCCGCGATTTGCACGCCGGGTGGGGGCACCGCGCACACTGAACAGAGTGCGCGCGGTGCCCCCATCCCTTTGCCCCGCGCACCCGGGCCCATCCGGCCCGTCCCGCACCACCCGGCGGACAACGACGTCCACCAACGCCTTAGGAGTACTCCCGTGGCCCTCTCGGTCTTCGACCTCTTCTCGGTCGGCATCGGCCCGTCCAGTTCCCACACGGTCGGCCCGATGCGCGCGGCCCGCATGTTCGCCCGCCGCCTCAAGAACGAGGGGCTGCTGGTCCACACCGCGTCGGTACGTGCCGAGCTCTACGGCTCGCTCGGCGCGACGGGCCACGGGCACGGCACGCCCAAGGCCGTCCTGCTGGGCCTGGAGGGCGAGTCGCCCCGCACCGTCGACATCGAGGGCGCGGACGCCCGCGTCGAGGAGATCCGCTCCACGGGGCGCATCAACCTGCTCGGCGTACACGACATACCGTTCGACGCCGATGAGCAGCTGGTCCTGCACCGGCGCAAGGCCCTGCCGTACCACGCCAACGGGATGACCGTCCTCGCGTACGACCGTGACGGCGCCCCGCTGCTGGAGAAGACGTACTACTCGGTGGGCGGCGGCTTCGTCGTCGACGAGGACGCGGTGGCCGGCGAGAACCCGATCATCCCGGACGACACGGTCCTCAAGCACCCCTTCCGCACCGGTGACGAGCTGCTGCGGCTCGCCGGGGAGACCGGTCTGTCCATCTCCTCCCTGATGCTGGAGAACGAGAAGGCCTGGCGCACGGAGGACGAGATCCGGGCCGGCCTGCTGGAGATCTGGCGCGTCATGGAGGCCTGCATCGCGCGCGGCATGACCACCGAGGGCATCCTGCCCGGCGGCCTGAAGGTCCGCCGTCGCGCCGCGAACTCCGCGCGGCAGCTGCGCGCCGAGGGCGCCCCCCTGGCGCACGCGATGGAGTGGATCACCCTCTACGCCATGGCCGTCAACGAGGAGAACGCCGCCGGGGGCCGCGTGGTCACCGCCCCGACCAACGGCGCGGCGGGCATCATCCCCGCCGTCCTGCACTACTGGATGAACTTCGCGGCGGACGGCTGCACCGAGGCCGAGAAGGAGGACGGCGTCGTCCGCTTCCTCCTGGCCGCCGGCGCGATCGGCATGCTGTTCAAGGAGAACGCCTCCATCTCCGGCGCCGAGGTCGGCTGCCAGGGCGAGGTCGGCTCCGCCTGCTCCATGGCGGCGGGCGCCCTGGCCGAGGTCCTGGGCGGCTCCCCCGAGCAGGTGGAGAACGCCGCCGAGATCGGCATGGAGCACAACCTGGGCCTGACCTGCGACCCGGTCGGCGGCCTCGTCCAGATCCCCTGCATCGAGCGCAACGGCATGGCGGCGGTCAAGGCGGTCACGGCGGCGAAGATGGCCCTGCGCGGCGACGGCAGCCACAAGGTCTCCCTGGACAAGGTCATCAAGACCATGAAGGAGACCGGGGCCGACATGAGCGTGAAGTACAAGGAGACCGCGCGCGGCGGGCTCGCGGTGAACATCATCGAGTGCTAGGGAAGTGGGCCCTGACCAGCATGTTCGCATCTTTCAGCGCTGTCAGGGCCTTCCCTGCTTACTCGGCGGAAAGTCCCTGGATTCTCCCTGGGACAGGCGTGAAAGTCCCTGAAAAGTCCCTGGGAAATCCCACGGGGCAGGCCTCTGGCCTGGGGGTTCGTGGCATGCGCTCAGCGACGGATGTCCCTCGGGCAAGCCGCCCGGTGGCTCATCGCGGAACCTCGACACTGCGATGGCCCGCCTCCGAGGCGGCAGGGTAGACGCGATGTTCGCCGCGCCGCAGTGCGGCGAACCCTGTGGTCCTCCCACGAGGCCGCCTGCAGATTCGAACCAGCAACCTGCCCATGGCGAGTCTGCGAGCGATCGTGACTCGGAGTGCCATGCAGTGCCTCCGTGCAAACGCCTCGCTGGGACTCGTGAGGTACGCCGATCCACGACACCGAGCCCCCGCCCAAGGCGCCCGTCCACACCTTAACCACGCCGGACCGTCGACGGACGGCTATCCGTCGGCCGCTACGAGGATGCATTAAATCGATCCCCTGATTCCAGCGAAGGGGTACCATTCGATACATGAGTGCTGCGGAAAACTCTCGCTTGGAGCAACGCCTGGCAGGCCTCTCCCCCACGTTCACGACAGCGCAGGCACGTCAGGCCCTGCTCTCCCCCCGCGATCTGGCGTCCTTGGTCGCGGAAGGCGAGATAGACGAACTGTCCCGTGGGGTGTACCGGCGGTCAGACGCCCCGGAGACCGCGCACGCCGATCTGCTGGCCGTGTGCTCTCGCGCTCCTCGCGCTGTCGTGTGCGGTGAGTCCGCCCTGGCCCTGCATGAGCTGATCGACGACATCCCCGCAGCAGTACACATCGCCGTGCCGCGCGGTTCACGCCGCCCCACGATTTCCTACCCGCCGACAGTAGTGGCGCAGTACACCTCGAAGACCTTCGCTCTCGGCGTCGAACGATTCGAAGCGGCCCCAGGAGAGACCATCCCCGTGTACGACGCGGCCCGCAGCGTCGTCGACGCGATGCGCCACCGCAACCGCATTGGCGAGACCTTGGCCCTGTCAGCACTCAGCCGATACCTGCGCCGGAACGGACGTGGCGGGGTCAGCGAACTCCAGCACGTCGCGCGCGAGCTGGGCGCACTCTCCGTCATCCGCCCCGCCGTAGAGGCGGTGCTCGCCTGATGACCAACCCAACACGCGGCACCACCGCCGGCCGCGTCTACAACGACCTGCGCAATCTGGCCCGCCGCAACAACCGGTCCACGGACGAGATCATGGTCGAGTACGTCCTGGAACGGTTCCTCTACCGCTTGGCCGCATCGCCCCTGGGCCAGGAACACTTCGTCCTCAAGGGCGGCCTGCTGCTCGCCCAGTTCGGCGCACGCCGGATGACCCGCGACATCGACATCCTCGGCCGCGCGTTCCCAGGCGACGAAGCCGAGATCATCCGCAGGATCGCAGGCATCGCCGCCACCGAGATCGACGACGGAGTGGTCTTCGACCCCGCAACGCTCAAGAGCATCGCCATCCGCGAGGAGGACGAGTACCACGGCCTTCGCTTGTCCATGACTGCATCCATCGCCCGGGCCCGACTCAAACTTCAACTGGATGTCAGCTTCGGCGACCCTGTCACCCCAAACCCCCGGACGATCAACTACCGGCAGCAGCTCACCACAGAGAGCTTCCAGCTCCTCGGCTACCCGATCGCCACCGTCATCGCCGAAAAGCTCTCCACCGCCGTCTCGCTCGGCGACCTCAACACCCGCGACCGCGACTACGCAGACCTCTACCGCCTCCTTACACTCAACAGTCTCAACGGCGAAGAGCTGGCCGCAGCGCTGACCGCCACCGCCACACACCGCGGCATAGAGCTGAAGCCCCTCAGCGCAGCGATCACCGACCTCGCCGAGCGCCGCCAATCCTCCTACGCCGCCTGGCGCCGCCGACAGGGACCTTCCTCGGCCGGCTATCCGAATCTCTTCACTGACGTGGTCGGCCTAGTCATCGCATTCGCGGACCCACTGCTCGCAGGCACCGCCGCCACACGTAGTTGGAACAGCTCAGCCAGTACGTGGACGTGATCCGACTCCCTCACAAACCGCAGGAGATGCCCCATACCCCGAAGCGTCAATGACATCCCGTCACTGATTGTCGGAGGTGCGCCCGACACACGGAGTGGTGGATGCCCGGTCGCTCGTGACGCCAGGGAATGCGGGAACTTCCCATCCGTAGGCCCACGTCACGAACCGGGGCTACGTGGGTTCGGAACAATGTGCCCGGAGCCCGGCGGCCAAGGCAAGGAGGCTGCGGGCGCGAGCAGGAAGCAAGGAGTACCCATTCGGCCAGGCGGTCAGGCCGGCCCGCCCACCCACAACTTGTCAATCAGACGCAGCAGGACATCATATGTCTCTCCACGCCGGTATTTGATCACGGGAGATTCCCTGCCATGCCGGTCCGCCGAGTACGGAGTCAGATAGACGACCCGTTCGGTTGCGATGATCCGGCCGATGTGTGGAACGCCATAACCACGTGCTTCGAGGTGTCCCTCCACCGTGAGCGGAGCAAGGTAGTCGTAGGTCGCCGCGATCTGGCGGCGCAGCAGACCGGCGCCGAAAGCGGAGTCGAAGACCTGGATCTCCTCCTCCCGGTCGGTGATCCAGTCCGGCTCACCTGCGGGAACATCAAGTCTCGGCAGCAGTATGCGGCAGCGGGAGCGGCGAGCCCGACAGCGAAGGAACAGCTCCTCGAACAAGTCGCGCTGTAGTTCAGAACCGCGGCCTGTCAGAACGGACACCTCCCTCGCCCGACCCAGTTCCCGCTTGATGTCGTGTGCCGCATCTCGACTGTTGGCGAAGACCTCTTCCACATCCAGGTGCAGTAGATGGGCAGCAAGGCCACGCATAAGGCGACGGGCAGTCTTCGAGAATGCCCATACCAGCGCCAAGAAGAGAGCGCTGGCAAGCAGTGACGTGCCGATATCGCGTAGAAATTCCATTCCTCATCCCCGTTGCCACCACTCGTTCCACCCGGTCGGCGTTTCAAGCCAACCAGCTCTCGCGCACCGCGAGCAGATCCCTGAGGCGTTCCACAGCTTCCTCATCGGGACGGGCTTGTTCCAGTGCCGCGAGCAGGGCGAGCCGGGCCTCCGGGCCGCCCGCGCCGTAGGCATACCCGGCGATCGCTCGCAGATGATCACGCGCCATGTTGTGGTCCGCGATGGGCAGGAGTCGGTCCGCATTCATGAGCCGCTGCATGTCCCGCACGATCCCCCCACGGAATTCATGGCTGCCCATGTCCTGGAAGGCTTCCAACACGTCGACGAGTCGGGCTTCGACGAGCGTGGACTCAGACGAGGCGGCGACCCCGGCCAGGAGGGCGACGACCTCGTCGAGGTCGACTGGAGTCCACGTCGCCGCAAGGCAGTTGGCCCGTGCCGACACCAGCGCGGCTCGCAGGTTCAAGCGCGCGGGAAACTCGGCCGCCAGCGCCTTCAGCTGGTCGACCGCCTCCGGAGTGCCGCGGCGGCTCAGCGTCCCGGGCAACGCCTCACGCCAGTCCAGCGCCTCCATTTCGGGAGTCACGGTATGTACCCCGAGCGGTCGGCTGTTCCGGTCCTGAGGGAAGACCGTGTTCAGCCACCGATAGAGCGCGCTCAGCCCCTCTTCATCTGCGTGTACCTCGACATGCCCACGCTCGGAGCGCCCTGCGCATTTCAGAGCGAGATCCCGGCTGAAGCGGGCCGATGCGTCAATGAGCTCTCTGAGACCGGTCCACGCCTCGAAGCCGTCGACCTCCACCAGAACGCAGGCGACGAGCACCGGGAGCTCGAGATCCCCGGCTTCGCCGTCCCGCTCCACTGCCATGAGTGCGAACTCGGCGACAGACCGTGCGAGGGTGTTCTCCACGGTAAGAAGGCTGGCGAGGAGTCCGGACCACGTACGAACCAGCGCCGCCCGAGCCTCCTCTCCCTTCTCGAATGCCTCCGCGGCCACCGACCACGCACCCGCCGAGCGGAAGTCGGGCAGGAGGGCAGCGGACAGCGCCGCCAGGAACTCTTCCCATATCTCGGTGACGACCAAGGTCCAGGTCGCCTCGATGCGTTCCAGAACCAATGGTTGTACGCCGTGGGCCAGTTGCGCCCTGGCAGCTGTCCCGATCGCACGAGCAAGGCCCTGGGGGTCATTGACGGCCGCCCTCTGGAGCAGCAGCGCCCATGTCGTGGACGAGAGGACGTACCACGGGTCAGCGATTGCGCCCACCCAGGCACTCCACCGGTCTGGTTCGAGGTCGTCCAGCCGACCCGCGTCGTCGAGCAGCGACAGCGACAGGACGCCGGCCCAGGCGCGCATGTCCCGTTTCTCCAGTCCGAGCCATTCATCGGCGTGGTCGTTCTCGAGCCGCAGGAATTGCAGGGCGCAGCAGGGCAGATCGGCTACTGAACTTGATTGGGTGATGTCGGGTCGTTCGCCTGACGGCGGCTGAGCCGGGTCGGTAGCTGTGTGGTGTGAGATACGCGCAGGGCGGCGGCTTGACCGATGCCAAGAGGGTGGCGAGGGAACGGATCCGGCTGGAGGCGGTCGGCCGTTTCGAGGATGGCAGGAAGAACAGGGAGATCGCGGCCGCGCTGAGGGTGAGCGAGCGGTCGGTGGAGGCAGGAAGGCATCTGGTCTCTCGTGAAACGGACCATCGGCAACCTCGCCGCCGCGAACCTCGACCAGCTCGCCGCCGCCGTGAAGCGCAGTCTCAAGAAGACCCAGTACCGACCGCACCTCATCGACGGCTGCCTCATGGGCACCGGCCTGACCATAGGCAGCTGACCAGGGTCAAGCCGACATCACACATTCAAGTTCAGTAGCGCGGACGGGGCATGTGCTGTGGGCCGAATGCCCGTGAAACATGGTGCATGGGCAATGCCGCCTACAGGGTCTCGCCGATCGGGCAGGAAGGGGCCGACCTGTATACCTACCAGCGCACCACCGTTCGCGTTGGTCCTCGGATCCCGGAATGAGCAGCACATACCCCTATGACCGTTTGGCGCCAGTAGGGGGAGACACACCGGCGCCCTACCAACCCGCTCACGTGCACCTACTCCGGACTTCTGTGGGCAACTGTCGGCATGAAAGTCCCTGAAAAGCCCCTGGCGTGACGCCGGTCGGACCTGCTTACGCCAAACCCGCAGGTCACACCCTTGATCAAAAGCGGCCGACATGAGCGTGAAGTACAAGGAGACCGCGCACGGCGGGCTCGCGGTGAACATCATCGAGTGCTGAGGTGGTGGGCCCTGACCAGCGCGTCTATATCTTTCAGCGCTGTCAGGGCCTTCGGCCGTTCAACGGACGAGGTCACGGTCGAGTACGTACTCGAACGATTCCTCTACCGCCTGGCAGCATCCCCCCTCGGCCGCGAGCACGTCATCCTCAAGGCGGCCTTCTGCTCGCCCAGTTCGGCGCCCGCCGGATGACCCGTGACATCGACATCCTTGGCCGCGCGTTCTCCGGCGACGAAGCCGAGATCATCCGCAGAATCGCCGCGATCGCCACCGCTGAGGTCGACGACGGCGTCCGCATACGACTCCGCCACGCTCAGAACCGTACCCATCCGTGAGGAGGACGAGTATCACGGCGTACGGCTGTCCATGGCCGCATCGATCGCCCGTGAGCGTCTCAAGCTCCAACTGGACATCAGCTTCGGCGCCCCCGTCACTCCCGGGCTCACCACCGCCATCTCGCTCGGCGATCTCAACACCCGAGAGAGGGATGACGCGGACCTCTACGGCCTGCTGACGCTCAACAATCTCAACGGCGAAGAACCGGCCGCAGCACTGACTGCCACCGCCACATACCGTGGCATCGAGCTGAAGCCCCTCAGCGCCGCGATCACCGACCTCGCAGCGCGGGCACCGCCCGGTCAGATGCGTACCGCGGCCTGGAAGCTGCCGATGGTGTTCATCGACTCGTAGCGGACGTGGGCGCCCGGGTACGGCGCGTGCAGCACGGTGTTGTTGCCCGCGTAGAGGCCCACGTGCGAGGTGTTGTTGAAGAAGACCAGGTCACCCGGCTTCAGCTGACCGCGGCCGATGCGGGTGCCCTCGTTGATCTGGGTGTACGTGGTGCGGGTGATGCCGGCACCCGCCTGGGCGTACGCCCACATGGTCAGGCCCGAACAGTCGAAGGAGTCGGGGCCCGTGGCCGTGCGGACGTAGGGCTTGCCCACCCGTGTGTCGGCGGCGGCGAGCGCGGCCGCCCCGAGGGCGGAGGCCGGGACCTCGTTGCCGAGTTCGACCCGGTCTCCCGCGGAACGGCTGGCGCGCTGCTCCTGCTCGGCCATCTTGGCGCGTTCGGCGGCGGTGAGGGTGTTCAGCAGCTTCCGGGCCTCGGCGAGCTTGCCCTGGAACTTCTTCTTGTTCTCGCCAAGCGTCGTGCGGACCTCGGTCAGATCCGCGAGCTTGGCCTGCGCCTCCGTGCGCTGCTGCGCGAGGGTGCGCTGCTTCGCCTGGATCTTCTGCAGCGACTCGGCCTGCTTGGCCGTCAGCTGGTCGAGCGCGGAGGCCTGGTCGAGGAAGCTGTCCGGGTCCGAGGAGAGCAGCAGCTGGACCGACGGGTCGAGACCGCCGGAGCGGTACTGCGCGGTGGCCAGCGAACCCAGCTCGCCACGCAGGGTGTTGAGCTCGTCCTGGCCGCGGGCGACCTTGTCCTGGAGGGCGTCGGCCTGCTTCTTGAGCTCGTCCTGCTGCTCCTTGGCGCCGTTCGCCTTCTCGGTGGCGACCTCGGCCTCGTGGTAGAGCTTGTCGACCTTCGCCTTGACCTCGCTCTTGGTCGGCTTGGGGTCGGCGTGGGCGGCCTGGGAGGTCAGGGCCACGGCCGCGGCGGCGGTCGCGGTGAGCACGGTCACGCGGGTGCGGCTCGGCTGCTTGGGACGACGGTGGGACGCCACGGAGGCGAGCTCCTTCTTCCTAGAGCCGCCTACCGGGCTTCGGAGAGGCCACGGCGCCGCGCACGTCACGGACTCGGCGGTTCCTTCGCCGTCACCCCGAATGGGCGATCAACCGTACGAAGGTTCGAGGGCCGACCTTAGTGACCATCCTGTGACCAGTTCAATGTCTCGGTGAAGATTGTCGACATCCTGGGTAGTTCTTTACTCCCGCCACACGGCGCGTAGCCGCGAACTGACGGACCGTCCTGCGGCAGCGGGGCCGGGACCGCGCCGGCCCGGCGCACCTACCGGCGCAGGGCGACGACGTCGATCTCCACCAGGATGTGCATGAGGTCCGAGCCGACGGTCGGTGCGGCCCTCTGATCGCAGAACAGGCGGGCGGCCAGGGGCTGGACGCCCTGGTGGCGGACGGGTGTGCGCACCTCTCGGGCCGAAGGAAACCGGCGGGAAGCACCTGGACTCCGGGGCTCGCGGCCTTCATGGCGCGGGCCCCGGAGTCCGCGCTTGACAGCCATACCCCCCCAAGACAATGATTCCATTAATTGACTAATGGAATTGAGGCGAGGCGCGTGGCGGAGACGAGCAATCCGGGCGGCGGCCCGGGCGCGTGGGCCCTGGAGGCCCGCGGACTGGGGAAGCGCTACCGACGCGGCTGGGCGCTGCGCGACTGCTCCTTCCGGCTGCCGACCGGACGGATCTGCGGCCTGGTCGGGCCCAACGGAGCGGGGAAGAGCACCCTGCTGGGCCTGGTGTCCCGCCAGGTGGCTTCCAGTCAGGGCGAGTTGCGTGTGTTCGGGGTGCCGGTGGACGACCCCCGGGTGATGCCGAGGTTCGCCTTCCTCGGGCAGGACAAGGCCTTGTTCAAGCGGTTCACGGTCGGTGAGACGCTGCGGATGGGCGCCGAGCTCAACCCCGGCTGGGACGCGGCGGCGGCGGAGCGCATCGTACGCTCGGGCTCGGTGCCGATGAACGCCTCGGTGGGGGCGCTGTCCGGCGGCCAGCGCACCAGGGTCGCCCTCGCGCTGGCCTTCGGCAAGCGGCCGGATCTGCTGCTGCTCGACGAGCCGATGGCGGATCTCGACCCGCTGGCCCGGGACGAGATGGGCGCCCTGCTGATGGCGGAGGCCGTCGAGCGCGGCACCACGGTGGTGATGTCCTCCCACAACCTGGCCGAGCTGGAGGACATGTGCGACTACCTGCTGGTCCTCGCCGACGGCCGGATCCGGATGGCCGGTGACGCCGATGCCCTCGTCCCCGCGCACACCCTGGTGACCGGGGTGACCAGGGACGGGGAGCTGCCCGCCGCTCTGACCGCCCACACGGTCGTCGAGAAGCGCGTGCAGGGACGGCAGTTCCGGGCGATGGTGCGGCCGTCCGGCCCGCTGTCGGGGGACTGGCAGGTGACCGAGCCCAGCCTGGAGGAAGTGCTGCTGGCGCATCTGCGCTCACCGGAAGCGCCCGCGCTGTACACACCCGGCGCGGACATCGAGACCGAAGGGAACCGGACCGCATGAGCACCACCCTGACCGGTACACCGACCGCTCGCACGGCCCGTCCGAGGCTGCTGCGCGGGCTGACCTGGCTGGTCCTGCGCCAGCACCGGGCCACCGTGGGCTGCGTCCTGGCCCTGGTGGTGCTCGGCTCGCTCTGGATCGTCTACCAGCGTGCCCAGCTGAACGACCTGCTGGACGCCGCCGGCTGGCCCGGTGAGTCCGTGCCCCAGCCGGTGGTGGGCGGGCAGTACCGCAACCTCACCTCCCTGCTGGGTCTGCTGCCCGGCATCCTGGCCGTGTTCTTCGGCGCCCCGCTGATCGCCGCCGACCAGGAACAGGGCACCGCACAGCTCGTCACGACCCAGTCCGTGACCCGCCGGCGCTGGCTCGTCGCGAAGCTCGGCTGGTGCCTCCTGGTCACGCTCGTGGCCTGCTCGGCGCTCTCCGCGGTCTTCACCTGGTGGTGGCGGCCCCACCGTTCGGTCCTCCCCGACCTCTGGATGGACGCCTCGGCCTTCGACACCACGGGCCCCGTCCTGCCCGCGCTCGCCCTGTTCCTCACGGCGGCAGGCATCACGATCGGCGTCCTGCTGCGGCGGGTCCTCGCCTCCATGGTCGTCACCTTCTTCTTCTGCGTCGCCGCACAGGCCGCGTGGGGCATGTTCCGGGTCCATCTGGCGACCCCGCGCACGGTCACCTATCCGCTGGACGCCCCCCTGCCCGCCCGCCTCGACGACGCCTACGAGGTGGACCGCTGGGTCGCGAGCGCCGACGGCAGGCTCTTCGGCTGGGGTGCCTGTGCCGAGCAGACCGAGAAGGCCACGAACGCGTGCATCGAGGAGAAGGGCATCGTCGACAACGTCTTCCAGTACCTCGAACACGGCCAGATGGCGGCCATGCAGTGGACCGGCGCCGGCATCCTGCTGGCCGGAGCCGCCGCGCTGACCGCGTTCACCCTGTGGTGGGCCTCCCGGCGTCCCCTGTAGGACAGCCCGCGGCCCCTTACGTAAAGTGTCATCGATCGAGCGGAAGGTGATGTCCGTGGTCGTGTTCCGCATCGACCGGCGCAGCGGCGTGGCGACGTATCTCCAGATCGTCCGGCAGGTCGAACAGGCCCTGCGGATGGGCGCGCTGGAGGAGGGCGACCGGCTGCCCACGGCCGCACAGGTCGCCGCCACCACGAAGGTCAACCCGAACACGACGCTCAAGGCCTACCGGGAGCTGGAGCGCGCGGGGCTGGCGGAGGTGCGCCAGGGGGCGGGGACCTTCATCACCCGCACCCTCGCCGAGCCGGGGCCGGGCCCCGCGTGGCCGCTGCGCACCGCGCTGGACGAATGGCTGCACCAGGCGCGCGACGAGGGCCTCGGCGCGGAGGAGGTCCAGGCCCTGTTCCGGGCCTCCTTCGAGACCGCCTACCCCTGCGGCCCGGAGGGCTGAGCGGCGCCCGTACGGGCGCCTGCGGCCCGAGCCCGCGGCCGTACGGGCAACGGACCCTCACCCCGCGCCGGCCGTGGCCGGGTGCGGGTCAGCCCTTGTTCTGCGAGGCCCAGAACTCGTCGAACGTGAGCTCGCCGTCGCCGTTGGTGTCGTGGGCGTTGATGACGGCCTGCGCCACCGTCTCGGTGACGTAGGGGTCACCGAGCTGCGCCATCGCGCTCTTGTACTCGGCGGCCGTGATGCTGCCGTCGCCGTTCTGGTCGAAGCGCTCGAATGCCTTGCGTGCCGACTCGATGTCCGCCACTGTTCCGCCCCTTCGTTGTGCACTGCTGACGGGGTCAGATTATCGGGCGGCACAGGCCACGGATCCGCCGGGCGGCAGCCGACCTTGCCGCTCCCGGGCTGCGGTCAGCGGAAGACGCCGGTGTGGCCGAGGGAGTAGCGGCCCGGCTGCGGGTAGACGGCCAGACCGTGCGGGCCGCTGCCGACCGGGATCCGGGCGAGCTCCTTGCCGCTCGTGGTGTCGATGGCGTACACCTCGGCGTCGTAGCGCCCGGAGAGCCAGAGCACCTTGCCGTCGGCCGAGACCCCGCCCATGTCGGGACTGCCGCCGCCAGGGAGGTGCCACTTCTTGGTGAGCTTGTCGTGGGCGAAGTCGAAGACCGACACGGAGCCCTCGCCACGGTTGGAGATGTACATCTCCCGGGAGTCCCTGCTGACGTAGAGCCCGTGGGCCCCTTTGCCCGTCGGCAGCAGCTTCGGGGTGGTGAACGCCTTGCCGTCGAGCACCCACACGCCGTGCGCCATCATGTCGGCGATGTAGAAGGTCGTGCCGTCCGGGGAGAGCTTCACGTCCTGCGGCATCGCCCCCTGCATCGGCAGCTTCTGCTGCCCGACGACCTTCATCTTCTCCGTGTCGACCTTGAGCAGGTCACCGGAGAACTCACAGGAGACGATGAAGTACCGCCCGTCCGCCGAGAAGTCCGCGTGGTTGACGCCCGCGCAGTCCACCGGCACGGTCCTGGCGGGCTTCATGGTCCTCGGGTCGCGGAAGACCAGCTCCCGGTCCATGGAGGCCATCACGACGGCGTACCTGCCGTTCGGGGTGAAGTAGAGGTTGTACGGATCGGAGACGTCGACCGTCCTCCCGGTCCTCCCGGTCGCCGGGTCGATCGCGGTGAGGCTGTCCCCGAGGTCGTTGTTGACCCAGAGCGTCTTCAGGTCCCAGGAGGGCACCACGTGCTGGGGCTGGTGGCCGACGGGAACGGTCTCGATGACCTTGTACGTCGCCGGGTCGATCACCGTCACCGTGTTGGAGTTGGTGTTGGGGACGTAGACCCGGGAGGGGAAGTCCTTGACGACCGGGGAGAGCTTCCCCGCGTGGTCCGCCGCGTAGACGTCACGGGCGTCCAGGACGGGAGGCATCCCGGGAAGCCCCGGCGGCGGCGCCGGCCGGTCGGGCCGACCGGCCGCCTCGGTACGGGAGGGCTCGGGCCGGGTGGAGCCGGCGGGGGCGCCGCAGGCGGCGAGCGCGGCGACGAGCAGGGCGGCGGCGAGGGCGCGCGAGGAGGGGGGCATCAGGTCAACAGCTCCGTGGTGGTCACCGCGCGCAGTCGGCGCCGGTCGATCTCGGTGAGGAGGAGGGGCAGTGCGGCGATGGTGTCCCGGTAGCCGAAGTGCAGGCTCACCACGGAGCCGTTGCGGAGCTCTCCGGCGACCTTGCGGGTGACGGCCGCGACCCCGGGGGAGGTGAAGTCGAGGGAGTCCACGTCGTAGGAGAGGACGTGCGGGTATCCGGCCCGGCGTGCGAGGGCCTGGACGAGCGGAGTGGCGTACTGGGCGCGCGAGGGCCGGAACCAGGTCCCGGGCGACCCGGTGAGCCGGCGCAGCCGCCGCGCGCAGGCGGTGATCTCCTCGTACGCCCTGGTCTCGTCCATCGCGTTGATGTCGAGGTGGCTCTGGGTGTGGTTCCCGAGCTCGTGGCCCCCGTCGAGGATCCGCCGGGCCATACCGGGGTGCCGGTCGAGCCAGCTGCCGACGGCCAGGACGGTGAGCCGGGCGCCGGCCCGCTCTGCCTCGGCGAGGACGGCGCCGGCCAGGGCCGGGTCCCCCTGGCCGTGGAAGGTGAGGGCGACCCGGGGACGGCCCCGGGGCCCGTGCGCGATCTGGACCGGCAGGCCGGGGAAGCGGCGCGGGGCGGCGGCCGGCCGGGCGGCTCCGTGGGCCTTCCCGGGTCCCTCGGTGCTTCCGGCGCCCGGGGCCTTCGTGGCCGTCGGTCCGGGGGCTTCGGACGGGGCGCAGGCCACGGCGGACGCGCCTGCCAGGAGGGCGCCCGCGGCCGTGTGCAGGGCGCTGCGGCGGGGCACCGGTGTCCTGCGACCGTTCATGGCCGTCCACCTCGTGGTCGGTCGGGTGCTGATTCCCCGAGACCTGAGACACAGTAGGGCGAAATGGGCGCGATGAGCAGAACATGTGAAGAGATACGCCCGCCAGGCGCTCGATGAATCAACCGGCAAATGCGAGGAATCCACAGAGAATGCCAGGTGCGTGACCCATCGCACCTTCGATCTGGAGAGCAAATAGGGCTTTATGTGCAACACTGCCCGTTTTGCCACTTTGGCTCCGGAGTCGCCCGTCTGCCATAGTCGGGAACACGACCTCCTCCGACCCGAGCCAGGTCCCCCGCGCGGCCGTGGACACACCCCCCATTCCACGGCCCCCTCAGAAGCCCCCGCCACGCCGCACACCGGCCGACCGGGGGCTTCTGCGCGTCAGCGGTCCGTGGTGCGCATCTCGAACCAGGTGGTCTTGCCGCGGGGTAAGAGGTCGACGCCCCACCGGTCGGAGAGCTTGTCGACCAGGAAGAGCCCCCGCCCGCTGACGTCCATCTCGCGGACGGGCATCAGACACGGCAGCCCGCGCGAGGGGTCGCGCACCTCGATGCGGACCCACCCGCGGCGGCGGAGCATCCGCAGACCGAAGACCCGCGCCCCGGTGTGCCGTACCGCGTTGCCCACGAGCTCGGAGACCAGTAGCACTCCGTATTCGGCGGTCTGCGGGGGCAGCTGCCACTGGCGCAGCATCACGCACGAAGTGATGCGCCGGGCGGTGGCCGCGGACTCCGGACGGGAGGGCAGCCGGACTTCGCCCTCCGTCGGATTTCCGAACAACTCCAGCGCCTTGAACGCCCGTTCGTCTTCGACGGCAGTCGTCCAGCGCGCCGCCGTCGCGCCACTGCGCGGTCGCGGCTGTTCCACACCCTCGAGGCCCGCCATGCCCACCATCATGGCCGCACAGAACGCTCTCCGTGACCGTTCCGGCAGAATCACTTTCCCGGAACCAGTCATTCCGCGCCGGTTCTCTGGCATATGCCAGAGGCAGAACAGGAGCATGTGCGGCCACATCCACCTGCGGTGACGGTGACGGGCCGGGTAATTGCACGGGCGGGACGGCCGCCGGGCCTTAAGGCTGCCTTAAGGTCCAGCTAATCCGCCCGCACGGATGAACGCGCGCTCCTCTGTGCGCAACTCACGCTCGGTCAGAGGAACTGGGCCTTGCCCGGGCCCTCCTCCACGAAGCTGCGCATGCCGCGCTCGCGGTCCTCGGTGGCGAACAGGCCCGCGAACCAGTTCCGTTCGATCGTCAGCCCGGTGTCGATGTCCGTCTCCAGCCCCGCGTCCACGGACTCCTTGGCGGCACGCAGCGCGAGTGCCGGCCCCTTGGCCAGCCGGGCGGCCCAGGCGTGCGCCTGCTCGTACACCTCGGCGGCGGGCACCACCCGGTCCACCAGGCCGATCGCCAGCGCCTCCTCGGCCTTGACCTGACGGCCCGTGAAGATCAGGTCCTTGGCCCGGGACGGACCCACCAGGCGCGACAGGCGCTGGGTGCCGCCCGCGCCGGGGATGAGCCCCAGGAGGATCTCCGGCTGTCCGAGCTTCGCGTTGTCCGCGGCGATCCTGAAGTCGGCGCAGAGCGCCAGCTCGCAGCCGCCGCCCAGGGCGTAGCCGGTGACGGCCGCGACCACGGGCTTGGGGATGCGCGCCACCGCGGTGAAGGACTCCTGCAGGGCCCTGGAGCGCACCACCATCGCGGTGTGGTCCATCTCCTGCATCTCCTTGATGTCCGCGCCGGCCGCGAACACCTTCTCGCCGCCGTAGAGGATCACGGCCCGCACGTCGTCGCGCCGGCCGGCCTCCTCGGCCAGCTCGCGCAGCCGGTCCTGGACCGCCACGTCCAGGGCGTTCATGGGCGGACGGTCCAGCCGGATCGTGCCGACGTTGTCGCGTACTTCGAGGGTTACGGTCATGGGAGGCAGGTTAACCGGCGCTAACGCGAAGGGGCCCGGTGCCGTTGGTCACAGCGCCGGGCCCCTCCGTACGGCGGGATCTACTTGATCCACTCCGACCAGTCCATGTTCCAGCCGTTGAGGCCGTTGTCCGGCTGGATCACCTTGTCCTTGGAGTTCTTCACGATGACGACGTCACCGATCAGGGAGTTGTCGAAGAGCCAGGCGGCCGGGGTCTTGCCGTCCCAGGCGCCGCGGACGTCCCGCAGACCGACACAGCCGTGGCTGGTGTTGGTCGTCCCGAAGATGCCCGACCCGCCCCAGTAGTTGCCGTGGATGAAGGTCCCGGACGTCGACAGGCGCATCGCGTGCGGGACGTCCTTGATGTCGTACTCACCGCCGAAGCCGACGGTGTCACCGTTCATCCGGGTCACCCTGAGCTTCTCGCTGATGACCATCTGGCCGTTGTACGTGGTCGTGGCCGGGGCGCCCGCGGAGATCGGGATGTCCTTGATCTGCTTGCCGTCGCGGACGACCTTCATCCGGTGGGAACTCGCGTCGACGGTGGAGACCTGGCTGCGGCCGATGGTGAACGTCACCGACTTGGCCTGCTTGCCGTAGACCCCCGGGCGTCCCTCGACACCGTCGAGGTCGAGGCGCAGGGTCACCTTCGTGCCCGCCGCCCAGTAGTCCTCGGGGCGGAAGTCGAGGCGGTCGTTGCCGAACCAGTGCGGCTCGATCTCCACGGCGGGCTCGGCCGTCACGCTGATCGCCTTCTCGACGGCCGCCGGGTCGGTGATGCCGCGGGTGAAGTGGATCGACACCGGCATGCCCACACCGACGGTGGAGCCGTCCTCGGGGGTGTACTGGCCGATGAAGGTGTTCTGCGGGACCAGCGTGGTGAAGCTGGTGTCCTTCGCCGACTGACGGCCCTTCCCGTCCTTGGCGACCGCGTGCACCGTGTACTTGGTCGCGGCGGCCAGGTGGCGGTCCGGGACCCAGCTCAGGCCGTCAGCGGCTATCTTGCCCCCGACCTCCTTGCCCTTGGGGTCGGCGACCTTCACCGCGCTCAGCCTGCCCTCGGCCGCCGTGACCTTCAGCGCCCCGCTGGTCGCCACGTCGTCGGCGCCGTCCTTGGGCGCGATGGTCACCACCGCCTGCGAGGCGCTGGTGTCCTCGGTCTTCGCGCTCGCCCCCTTGCCGTCCTTCTCCGCGGCGGCTCCGCTGCCCCCGCACGCGGTCACCAGCAGCAGCAGCGCGCCCAGTGCCAGTGCGGAGAGTCCGCGGGCTCCGCGCCCGCGCCGTTCCCCGCCCGCGCCGGCCCATGCCCCCGATATCGGCTGCCCGTTCAATGTGGTCGTCTCCCCTCGCACGGCCTGGCCCCGCCATGGCCCGCACTCCCGCACGCGTACATGCGTGCTCGGCGCAAGATAATCACACCGCGCGCGAGGAGAACTCCCCCGGAATGTCACCGTTCCGTCCCAAGTCGTGACGGCCTGCCGCCCGATGGTCCCGGAGGCGGCACCTCCGGGACCTTCGCACGTGGGACCGGGGGTCAGCGCAGGGCCGAACCCGCCTTCCACTGCGGCCACCCGAGGTTCCAGCCGCCGAGGCCGTTGTCCGGGGCGACGGTGGTGTCGGTGGAGTTGACCACCTCGACGACGTCACCCACGAGCGTCCGCTCGAAGAACCATCCGGCCGGTGTGTCCGAGCTGCCTCCCTTCACGTCGCGGAGGCCGATGCAGCCGTGGCTGGTGTTCTCGGAGCCGAAGATGTCCGGGGACTCCCAGTAGTTGCCGTGCAGGAAGGTGCCGGACTTCGTGAGCCGGATGGCGTGCGGGACGTCCTTGATGTCGTACTCCCCGCCGAAGCCGACGGTGCTACCGTCCATGCGCGTCACGTCGTGCAGCTCGGAGACCACCATCTTCCCGTTGTACGTGGTCGTCTTCTCGGCGCCCGCGGTGATCGGCACGCTGCTGACGACCTCGCCGTCCCGGCGCACCTCCATGGTGTGCGCCCCGGCGTCCACCACGGACGTCTGGGAGCGTCCCACCCGGAAGGTCACCTTCTTCTGCTGACTGCCGTAGACCCCCGGCGCGCCCTCCACGTCCCGCAGGCCCACGTCGACGGTCACCTCGGTGCCCGGCTCCCAGTAGCGGGCGGGGCGGAAGTCGAGACGGTTCCTGCCGAACCAGTGGCCGACCACCTCGACCTCGGGCACCGTGGTGATCCTGATGGCCTTCTCCACCTCCGCCCTGCGGGTGACCGGCCGGTTGAAGTCGAAGGAGACGATCATGCCGGTTCCCACGGTGGACCGGTTCTCCGGCTTGAAGTAGCCGATGAAGCGGTCCTCGGGGACGAGCGTGGTGAACGTGGTGCTGCGGGCCGAGCGGCGGCCGTCGCCGTCGACGGCGACGGCCTCCACGCTGTACTTGCCGGCAAGCCCGAGCCGGTACCCCTCGTCCCGGGGCTTCCACGACCGGCCGTCCCCCGCGACCCGGCCCGGCACCTCCCGGTGCTCCGCGTCCTCCATCCGTGTCACTCTCACCCGTTCGAGCCGTCCGTCGGGGACGGTCACCTCGAGCGGGCTGTCCGCGCCGACGTTCACCGCACCGTCCTTGGGGGCGATCCGGATGGTGTCCCCGGGCGAACGGTCGTCCCCGAAGATCGACGTCGCCCCGGTGCAGCCGGTCAGTACGGCCAGCACGGTCAGCAGTCCTGCGCATGTCAGCACCGAGGCCGTACGGGCCCGTGCTCTCTTCGCTACGTGGTTCACGCTCCCCCAACGACACCGCCGCTCCGGGGAAACGTGAGTGCGGGCCCCCCGGTGGGCAGAACAAGGGGGAGGACACCGCCAGGAAGGCCGCGGCCGGGACGCCGCGTACTCCTCCCTACGGGTGGCCGCTCCTACGAGCCGCAGGAGGCTGAGAGGTGTCGAGCACAGCCGAGCAGGAGGAAACGCCGCGTACGACGGGGCGGATGGTGGCGACCGGGCCGGTCCTCAGGAGCGATCCGGACAGACCACCCGTATGGCCGGGTGCCCCGATGCCGTTGGGGGCACGCTACCGCGTCGGACCGGACGGTGTGGCCGGCACCAACTTCGCCCTCTGGGCGGGCGGGGCGGAGGCCGTCGAGCTCTGCCTCTTCGACGAGCTCGGCGCCGAGACCCGGCTGCCGCTCACCGAGCTGACCCATGAGATCTGGCACGGCTTCGTCCCCGGCGTACCTCCGGGACAGCGCTACGGCTACCGGGTGCACGGCCGCTGGGACCCCTGGACCGGCGCCCGCTGGAACGCGGCGAAGCTCCTCCTCGATCCGTACGCCCGTGCGGTGGACGGCTCGTTCACCCTGCCGCCCGAGGTGTACGGCCATGTCAGGGACTGGCCCGAGCAGCACGTCGCCGACACCGTCCGCGACGACCGGGACTCGGCGCCGTACGTCCCCAAGGCCGTCGTCGTGCACGACGACGACGACTGGGCGGAGGACCGCAGGCCCAAGACACCGTGGGCGGACTCGGTCATCTACGAACTCCACGTGCGCGGTTTCACCAAGCTCCACCCGGACATCCCTCCCGAGCTGCGCGGCACCTACGCCGGACTGGCCCACCCCGCCGCCATCGGCCATCTGCGCCGCCTCGGCGTGACGGCCGTCGAGCTGCTCCCGGTGCACCAGTTCGCGCACGAGGACCATCTGCTGCGGCGCGGTCTGCACAACTACTGGGGCTACAACTCCATCGGCTACTTCGCCCCCCACGCCGGCTACGCGGCGAACGGCACGGCGGGGGCGCAGGTCGGCGAGTTCAAGCAGATGGTGCGCGCCCTGCACGAGGCCGGGATCGAGGTGATCCTCGACGTGGTCTACAACCACACGGCGGAGGCCGGGGAACTCGGCCCGATGCTGTCCCTGCGCGGCATCGACAACCGCGGCTACTACCGCCTCCAGCAGGACCCCCGCCGCTACGCGGACTACACCGGCTGCGGGAACACCCTGCACGTGGTGCAGCCGCAGGTCCTGAGGCTGATCACGGACTCGCTGCGCTACTGGGTGACGGAGATGGGGGTCGACGGCTTCCGCTTCGACCTGGCGGCGGCGCTCGCCCGCTCGATGCACGACGTCGACATGCTCTCCCCCTTCCTCGCGGTGATCGCCCAGGACCCCGTCCTGCGCCGGGTGAAGCTGATCGCCGAGCCGTGGGACGTCGGCAACGGCGGATACCAGGTGGGGGCGTTCCCGCCGCTGTGGACCGAGTGGAACGACCGCTACCGCGACGCCGTGCGCGACTTCTGGCGCGGCGCGCTCCCGGACGTACGCGACATCGGCTACCGGCTGACAGGGTCGAGCGACCTGTACGCGTGGGGCGGCAGACGCCCCTACGCCTCGGTCAACTTCGTCACCGCGCACGACGGGTTCACCCTGCGCGACCTGGTCAGCTACGAGCACAAGCACAACGAGGCCAACGGCGAGGGCAACCGCGACGGCACGGGCGACAACCGCTCGTGGAACGGCGGCGCGGAGGGCGAGACCGACGACGCGGACATCAACGCGCTCCGGCGCAGGCAGCTGCGCAACCTCCTGACCACGCTGCTCCTGTCGACCGGGGTGCCGATGCTGGTGGCGGGCGACGAGATGGGCCGCACGCAGGGCGGCAACAACAACGCCTACTGCCAGGACAACGAGGTCAGCTGGCTGGACTGGTCGCTCCTGGAGGATCCCCGGTGGCGGGAGCTGACCGAGCTGACCGCCCGGGTGCTCGCCCTGCGCCACCGCCACCCCGTGCTGCGCCGGCGGGCCTTCTTCGCCGGGACCCCGCAGGCCCCGGACGGTCTGCGGGACCTGGCGTGGTTCACGGCGCGGGGCGAGGAGATGACGGAGGGCGACTGGTACGCCCCGGCGGCGACGCTCGGTCTCTACCTCTCCGGGCGCGACATCCCGGGGCGGGACGCACGGGGCGGGCAGATCACCGACGACAGCTTCCTCACCGTCCTGCACGCGGACCACCGCCCCTGCGCCTTCCGGCTGCCGGGCCCGCCCTGGGCTCAGTCCTACGAACTGGTGCTGGACACCTCGCGCGAGGACCAGTCGGCCGCCCCCGGCACGCCCCGTCCGGGTGGCACGGAACTCACCGTGGAGGGCCGGTCGCTGTTGCTGCTGCGGGTCGTGGAGTGAGGTGCGGGGTCAGCCGAGGATGCCGCGCTCGTAGCCGACGGCCACGGCCGCCGCGGTCCTTCGCGCCCAGCTTGTACGTGGTGAGGCCGAGCACCCTGGACCGGGCGCCGAGCCGGGTCGGTTCCGTGATCGCGGCGACGCCGCCGCCCGGCATCCGCAGGGCCGTCAGGACGACGTCGGGGTCCAGCCGGACCGTGAGCTCCACGGCGGCCACCCCGTCCGCGGGGCGACCGCCGTAGGCCTTGTGGACCCCGTTCACCTCGATGATGGGCATGCCCGTAAGGATCCCGGCGGACGGGGCGGCACCGGTGTCCGCCGTCGGGCTCGGCCCGGCATCAGCCGATGGGTTGACCGGGTGCTCCGACCAGCGGCGCGTGACCGGAAAACCACGTGAGCGATGTCAGTGGTGAACCATAGGCTCGGTCCTGATGCCCGGAAAACCTGCAGAGCCCACGGAACGGTCCGCCGTGCGCTCACTCCTGCGCCTGTGGCCCTATGTCAGACCGGTGCGAGCGCGCTGGATCGGTGCTGCCCTCGTGGCGGTACTCGCGTCCTGTCTCGCCCTGGTGATCCCGCTGGTCCTGAAGTGGATGGTGGACGGTCCCGTCGCGGACCGTGATCCGGGCGGAGTGTGGCTGGGGGCGCTCTGGCTGTTCCTCCTGGGGATCGCGGAGGCGGGCCTCTTCGGGCTGCGGCGGTGGCTGGTGGCCCGGCCGCTGGCGGGGGTCGAGGCGTCGATGCGCGCCGATCTCTACCGCCATCTGCAGCGGCTGCCGGTGGCCTTCCACGACCGCTGGCCCTCGGGCCAGCTGCTGTCGCGCGGAACCACGGACCTGATGCTGATGCGGATGTTCCTGGCCTTCCCCCTGACGTTCCTCCTGGTCAACGGGACGACGATCCTGGTCGGTTTCATCATCCTGTTCGCCCAGGAGTGGTCGCTGGGACTGGTGCTCCTGGCGCCCGCCGTTCCCCTGATGGTCCTGTGCTCACTGTTCGAGACGAAGTACGCGCTGGTGGCGCGCAGGGCCCAGGACCAGGTGGGCGATCTGACGACGGTCGTCGAGGAGAGCGTGCTGGGCATCCGCATCGTCAAGGGGTTCGGCCGCAACCGCAGCCAGGCGCTGGCCTTCCGTGCGCTGGCCCGGCGGCTGCGCACCACGGAGCTGGGCAAGGCCCGTCTGCTGGCGGGGATCTGGGCGCTCGTCACCGCCATCCCCGAACTGGCGATCGGTGCCGCGCTGGTCCTCGGCACGATCGAGGTCGCGGACGGCGGTCTGTCGGCGGGGACGCTCGTGGCGTTCCTCTCGACGGCCCTGGCGCTGCGCTGGCCGGTCGACTCGATCGGCTTCCTGCTCGCGATGAGCCAGGAGTCGGCGACCGCCGCCGACCGCTTCTTCGAGGTCATGGACGTCGCGGAGGAGCCGGAACCGGAGGGCCCCGGCCCCGGACCGGGGGACGCGGGCGCGGGAGCGGGCATCGTCTTCGACGGGGTGGAGTTCCGCTATCCCGACGCCGATCCCGGGGCACCGCCCGTCCTGGCCCGGATCGATCTGCGGATCCGCCCGGGCGAGACGATGGCCCTGGTGGGGGCCACGGGCTCCGGCAAGACGACGCTGACGGCGCTCGTCCCGCGGCTGCACGAGGTCACCGGCGGCCGGATCCTGCTGGACGGCGAGGACATCGCCGCCATGGAGCGGTCCCGGCTGCGGGAGCTGGTGTCGGTCGCCTTCGAGGAGCCGACCCTCTTCTCCGCGTCCGTCGGGGAGAACGTGCTCATGGGCGCGGAGGGCGCGAGCGGACCTGAGCTGGACCGGGCGCTGTCGGTCGCCCAGGCGGACTTCGTCCACGCGCTTCCCCAGGGTGTCGACACCCAGGTCGGCGAGCAGGGCCTGAGCCTCTCCGGAGGCCAGCGGCAGCGCCTCGCCCTGGCCCGCGCCGTCGTCGGCGCGCCACGCTTCCTGGTCCTCGACGACCCGCTCTCCGCACTGGACGTGCATACGGAGACGCTGGTGGAGGCGGCCCTGCGGCGGGTGCTGGAGGAGACCACGGCCGTGGTCGTCGCCCACCGGCCGTCCACGGTGATGCTGGCCGACCGGGTGGCCCTGCTCTCCGAGGGCCGGATCAGCGCCGTGGGGACCCATCAGGAACTCCTGCGCACCAACGCCGAGTACGCCTGGCTGATGTCCGGTGCCGAGGGCGCCGGCGTTCTCGTCCCCGAGGAGGGCAGCACCCGATGACCAGTACGACTGCCGACGGACCCGCCCTCGCCGGTGAGGAGCTGCCGGGGAAGGAGGAGGGCCGGGAGCGGCCCGACGGGGACCCGTTCGACGCCGATGCCCTGCCCGCGTCTCCCGGTGCGACCCGCGCCCTGCTCGCCTCCCTGCTCGCACCGATGCGGGCCAGGGTGGTGGTGGCCTCGCTGCTGCTCCTCGTCCAGCAGGCCGCCGTGCAGGCGGGACCCCTGCTGGTGGCGTACGCCATCGACAGCGGCGTGCCCGCCTTCCGGGACCACGACTACGGCCCGCTGGCCGCCGTCGGCATCGGGTACGCGGTGTGTGCGGTCGGTGCGGGACTGCTCCAGTACGCCTTCATCCGGGCGGCCGCGCGGATCAACCAGGACGTGCTGCTGGACCTGCGGGGGCGGATCTTCCGTCACGCGCAGACGCTGAGCGTGGACTTCCACGAGCGCTACACCTCGGGCCGGCTGATCTCCCGCTCGACGACGGACGTGGAGTCCCTGCGCGAGCTGCTGAGCGAGGGGCTGCAGGAACTCGTCGGGGTGATCCTGTCGTTCGTGTCGATCTCCCTGATGCTGCTCTGGCTCGACCTCGGCATCGGCGCCATCGCGGTGGCCTCCTTCGCCCCGCTGTACCTGCTGGTGCGCGGCTACCGCAGACGGGCCGTCGCGGCCTACTCGGCACGGTCCTCGGCGATGGCCGAGGTGATCGTGAAGTTCGCCGAGACCATGAACGGCATCCGTCCCGTGCAGGCCTTCCGCAGGGAGCCGGCCAACGACAAGGACTTCGCGGTGTTCAACCGCCGCCACGAGCGGAGGAACGGCGACGCCCTCCTGGAGATGGCCCGCTACGTCGTCAGCTCCCGGCTCGTCGCCAACACGGCGGTCGCCGCGATGGTGCTCTGGGGCGCCTCCCGGGTGGCGTCGGGCACGCTGGCGCTCGGCGTGCTGGCCGCGGCGGTGCTCTATCTGCGACGGCTGTACGACCCGATCGACCGGCTGGCGATGTTCCTCAACTCCTACCAGTCGGCGGCCGCTTCGCTGGAGAAGATCGCGGGCCTGCTGGCGCAGACACCCGCCGTGCCCGAGCCCGCCGCGCCGAAGGCGCTTCCGGTCCTGACCGGTGAGCATCCGGGCCGCGAGGTCACCTTCGAGGGGGTGGGGTTCGCCTACCGCACGGGGGGTGAGGTCCTGCCCCGCTTCACCCTGACGATCCCGGCGGGCCGGACCGTGGCCGTGGTCGGCTCGACGGGTGCGGGCAAGTCGACGCTGGCGAAGCTGCTGGCACGCTTCTACGACCCCACGCAGGGCCGGGTCCTGCTGGACGGCACCGATCTGCGCGACCTGGCGACGACCGAGCTGCGGCGGGGCGTGGTGATGGTGACCCAGGAGGCGTTCCTGTTCTCCGGGACGATCGCCGAGAACATCGCGATCGGGCGACCGGAGGCGACGCCGGAGGAGATCGAGCACGCGGCCAAGGCCATCGGGGCGCACGACTTCATCAGTTCCCTGCCCGACGGCTACGCCACCGACGTACGCAAGCGGGGCGGCCGCATCTCCGCCGGTCAGCGTCAACTGGTGGCGTTCGCACGCGCGTTGCTCGCGGACCCGGCGGTCCTGATCCTCGACGAGGCGACCAGCTCGCTCGACGTCCCCGGGGAACGGGCGGTGCAGCGGGCGATGGACACCGTGCTGCACGGGCGCACCGCGGTGGTGATCGCGCACCGTCTGTCGACGGTGGAGATCGCGGACCGGGTGCTGGTGATGGAGCACGGCCGGATCGTCGAGGACGGCTCCCCGGCCGAACTCATCGGCGGGACGGGCCGGTTCGCCGGACTGCACAAGGCGTGGCGGGAGAGCCTGGCCTGACGGGTGCGGGGCCGG
>NZ_NEUF01000178.1 GCF_002910915.1 Streptomyces sp. SM10
TGCGCCGGCACCGGGCGACCGGCTTCGGCCTGGAGGCGAAGAAGCCGTACGGGGACGGTGTGGTCACCGGCTGGGGCACGGTCGAGGGCCGGACGGTCTTCGTCTACGCGCACGACTTCCGGATCTTCGGCGGGGCGCTGGGCGAGGCCCACGCCACGAAGATCCACAAGATCATGGACATGGCCATCTCGGCCGGTGCTCCGCTGGTCTCGCTGAACGACGGCGCCGGTGCCCGTATCCAGGAGGGTGTCTCCGCGCTCGCCGGGTACGGCGGGATCTTCCAGCGCAACACCCGCGCCTCCGGCGTCATCCCGCAGATCTCGGTGATGCTCGGCCCGTGCGCGGGCGGCGCTGCCTACAGCCCGGCCCTCACCGACTTCGTCTTCATGGTCCGTGAGACCTCGCAGATGTTCATCACCGGCCCCGACGTGGTCAAGGCGGTCACCGGTGAGGAGATCACCCAGAACGGCCTCGGCGGGGCCGACGTGCACGCCGGGTCGTCGGGCGCGGTCCACTTCGTCCACGACGACGAGGAGACCTGCCTGGCGGAGGTCCGCTACCTGATCTCCCTGCTGCCCTCCAACAACCGCGACCTGCCGCCCGTGGTGCTCGCCGGGGACCCGGCCGACCGCCCCGGGGACGCCCTCCTGGACCTGGTGCCCGTCGACGGCAACCGGTCCTACGACATCCGGGGGGTCGTCGAGGAACTCGTCGACGACGGCGACTTCATGGAGGTGCACGCGGCCTGGGCGCAGAACATCGTCTGCGCGCTCGCCCGGATCGACGGGCACACCGTGGGCATCGTGGCCAACCAGCCGGCGTCGATGGCGGGCGTCCTGGACATACGGGCCAGCGAGAAGGGCGCGCGGTTCGTGCAGTTCTGCGACGCGTTCAACATCCCGCTGGTCACCCTGGTGGACGTACCGGGCTTCCTGCCGGGCGTCGACCAGGAGCACGAGGGCATCATCAGGCGCGGCGCCAAACTGCTGTACGCGTACTGCAACGCGACCGTGCCCCGCGTCTCCGTCGTGCTGCGCAAGGCGTACGGCGGCGCGTACATCGTCATGGACTCGCGGTCGATCGGTGCGGACATCGCGCTGGCCTGGCCGGCCAACGAGATCGCCGTGATGGGCGCGGAGGGCGCGGCCAACGTGGTCTTCCGGCGGGAGATCGCCGCGGCCGAGGACCCCGAGGCCGTGCGCCGGGAGAAGATCGAGCAGTACCGGCAGGAGCTCGTCCATCCGTACTACGCCGCCGAACGCGGCCTGGTCGACGACGTCATCGACCCCCGGGACACCCGGTCGGTGCTCGCCCGCTCGCTGTCCATGCTCGTCGCCAAGCACGCCGACCTGCCGCGCCGCAAGCACGGCAATCCGCCCCAGTGAGCCGAGGAGCAGCGATGGACACCCAGCCCGGAGAGCTTTCGCTCCGCGTCGTCAAGGGGAACGTCTCCCCGGAGGAACTGGCCGCCCTCACGGCGGTTTTGATGGCCCGCGCCGCGTCGGCGGGGGCCGGGCCGGACGATCTGGCCCGCCGTCAGCAGGCGGTCGCCCTGTGGCAGCGCCCGGACCGCGGCTCCGTCTTCGACGGCCCGCGCACCTGGCACTCCGCCGCACGGCCGGAGGCCCGGGCGGCGGCCTGACGGACCGGGGCACGGGCCGCCGGCCCGGCGGCCGTACGGCACCAGCACCGAGGGGCCGGGGATCATCCCCGGCCCCTCGGTGCTTCCGTGTGCTTCCGCGTGGACTTCCGTGTGCCGTGCGGACCGGGCCTCAGGCCGCCCGCGGGGTGCTCCGAGTGCCGGCGGCGTCCCGCAGCAGGGTGTGCAGGCCCGGCTCCACCGTGGCGAGCCGGTCGGCGGCGTCGCGCGCGTACAGGAGGGACTCGGGCACGGACCGCAACAGGACGCGCCGGTCCCCACTGCCCAGGACCGCCACCGCGGCGACGTGGCTCGCGCAGAGCGGGAGATTGCCGACGACCCATCCCTCGGGCCGCTCCCCCGTCCCGTACTCGCCCAGGTAGTCGAGGTGGACCCCGCGGCCGAGTCCGGTCCCCAGGCCCTTGAGGTAGGACTCCTTGCGGGTCCACAGCCGGCCGAACGCCCTGGTCCGCTCGGCTACGGGCAGCCCGGCCAGCTCCGCCCGCTCCGCGGGGTGCAGGGCGGGGAGGCAGGCCTCGGCCGTCGCGTCGGACGGCAGGCGCTGGACGTCGGCGCCGACCCGGGGCTCGGTCACCGCCACGACGGCCAGCCCGTGGCTGTGCGAGAGGGAGAACTCCGGGGCGCCCGGCATCCCGAGCACCCGCGGCCGGCCGTGGCGGCCGCCCGCCCCGTCGTAGCGCTCCCCGGCGATCGAGAGCAGTCGCGGCTCGATGCCGGTGTACACGGCCAGCACACGGCGCAGGCCCACGTGCGCCGCCGCGTACATCCGCTGGTTCCCGGCGGCGACGTACGCCCCGGCCCGCCGCTTCTCCAGGGCGTCGAGCTCCCCGATCGGGACGTCGCGGGGCGAGAGCGGCGGTGGCAGCAGCCACAGGTGCAGCTCCCCCTCGCCGATGGACAGGGTGTTCGCCAACGCCATCAGCGCTTCTCCGCGTGGTCTTTGGCGTGGTTGAGGGTGGCGGTGCTGTTGGTGGAGAGGGCGGTGTGGACGTAGGTGCGGGCGTCTTGGGTGGTGGCGTCGGGGCCGAGGATGCGGGTGATGTTGTCGGTGTTGAGGGTGACGGTGTGCTGGGAGGTGGCGGTGGTGCCGGTGTCGGTGTCGGTGAAGGTCCACAGGCCGGTGTGGAGGGTCATGAGGGCGGGGAGGGTGGTCTGTTTGTAGGCGATCCTGTGGTGGGGGAAGGTGACGCGGTGGGAGGTGGTGGTGTGGGTGCTGCCGTCCTTGGCGCGGGTGTCCATGGTGAGGGTCTGGAGGCCGGGGGTGTCCTCGGTGAGGTGGACGGTCGCGACGTGGGGGAGGCGTTCGGGCCAGAGTCCGGCTTCGTTGACGAAGTCGTAGGCGTCCTTGGCGGAGCCGTTGATGTGGACGGTGTCCTCGAAGGAGAAGGTGACGTCGTCGGTGGCGTGGGCCCGCTCGACGTTCTCCTTCAACGCCGCCAGCTCCG
>NZ_NEUF01000179.1 GCF_002910915.1 Streptomyces sp. SM10
CCGCTGGACGAGCGCGGGCAGGGTCGCCGGACCCGGCCCGGCGAGGAGGCCGGCGAGGAGTTCGTGCACGGCGCGGCGGCGTCCCGGGGGCGCCCGGTGCAGGACCGCGCGGCGGAGCAGCGGGTGGCTGAAGTGCACCCGGCTCCCGGCGCGCTGGAGGGCTCCCGCGGTGCCGGCGGGGGCGAACAGCACCCGGTCGAGGTGGGCGGTGGCCAGTCCGGCCCGTGCTCCGGCGCGCAGCAGCAGGGCCGCGTCCGCGCCGGCCCCGTCCGGCTCGTGCTCCTCGGCGGCCGCGGCCAGCAGGAGCAGGGTGTGGGTGTCGGGGGAGAGCCCGTCCAGATGGCCGGCATGGGCGTCCAGGACTCTCTCGGCCCCGGGCAGCGGATACGGGAGGGCGGTGCGGCCGGCCAGTTGGCCGGCGGTGAGACGGCCGACGAGCCCTGCCATCAGACGCGGGTTCCCGGCGGCCTCGCGCAGGAGTTCGCTGCGTACGACGGGGTCGACGTCGGCCGTGCCCTCGGTGAGCCGGTCCAGCAGCGCGGTCGCCGCGTCGTCGTCGAGCGGGCCCAGGCGCAGCGCGGGCAGTCCGGCGAAGGCGGCCTCGTCGGCCGCGCCGACCACCACCGCGACCCGGCTGCCCGCGCCGAGTCTGCGGGCCGCGAAGCCGAGTGCGGCGCGGGAGTCGGGGTCCCAGGCGTCCGCGTCGTCCACGCAGACCAGCAGGGGCTGATCGGCGCCCAGGCCTCGCAGCAGGCCGAGCAGCGCTCCCGGGCTGATTCCGGAGCGCAGGATCGCGTCGGCGGCCAGGGGCAGCGGACCGGGTGCGGAGCAGAGCAGGGCATGGAGCCCGCTGTAGGGGAGGCGCTGTTCGGTGGGGGCCGCGGCGGCGAAGAGGACGGGGCCGCCGCGCCCTCCCACGTAGTGGGCGGCGGCCTGCCGCAGCAGGGCGGTCCGGCCGAGGCCGGGCGGCGAGGTCAGCACGAGCGCTCCGCCGTCCCCTACCCGCAGCCGTCCCAACAGGGTTTCCAGGATGGCTAGTTCACCGCTGCGGCCGTACAGCCGGAGCGGACTGTGCACGGTCGTCGATGGGGTCACGCTCTTCACGTTACTTCCGCGTAAACAGCGTCGGAAGGCTCGCGTCCGCTCCCTGTTCCCGGTCGGCGCCAAGCGGTGCGGGCTCCCAACGGAACGGCGTACGTGCTGTGCGAGGGCACAGTCCCGGCCCGTTCGGCGGCGGCCGCCCGTAACGTCGGTGCATGACTGATGAATTGCGTACACACGACGGTTTGACCCTGCGTTACTGGTCCTGGTCGCGGAACCCGGACAGCGCACTGCCCCCGGTGGTGCTCCTGCACGGCTTCGCCGCGCACGCCCGGCTGAACTGGGAGGGCCCCGGCGTCGTCGAGGCGCTCGTCGCACGGGGACGGCGGGTGTACGCCCTGGACGCACGCGGCCACGGCGAGTCGGACCGGCCGCACGACGACACGCACTACGGCGAATCGCTGATGGCCCGTGACGTCCGCCTGCTCATCGACCGGATCGGCGAGGACCGGGTGCATGTCGCGGGCTACTCCATGGGCGCCGTGGTGGCGGTCCTCGCCGCGGCCCAGGACACCAGGATCAGCCGCCTGGTGGCCGGAGGGATCGGTGCGGGTGCCGTGGAGGTCGGCGGCCTGGACACCCGGGTGATGCCTCCCGAGCTGGTGTCGGCGGCGCTGACGGCCGAGGACGCGGCGGACGCGCCCGAGCGGACCCGCGCCTTCAGGGTCCTGGCCGACACGGCGGGCGGGGACCGGCTGGCGCTGGCCGCCCAGATACGGGCGGTGCACCGGGACGCGCTGCCGCTGGACCGGATCAAGGTACCGACACTGGTCCTCGCCGGAGGCAGCGATCCCCTCGCGACCCGGCCCGAGGTCCTGGCCTCGGCGATAGCGGGGGCGGAGCTGACCGTGCTCCCGGGGGACCACCTGACGGCCGTACGCGATCCGGGATTCGCCGGGGCCATCGCCTCGTTCCTCGCGCGGGACTGACACCGACTGCGCCCCCGCACGGAAGGGCCGGACCGCGGTACGCGCGGCCCGGCCCCTGATCCCCCGTCGTCAGGAGGTGTGCGGGCAGGTGCCCCTGTACTCGGCGATGGACAGGCTCGCCGACGGCACCGGGCAGAGGAACTGCTCGTAGCGGGTGTCGTTGTCGATGAAGCGCTTCAGCCAGCTGATGCTGTACTTCGCGATCGTCGTGTTCGACGAGTTCGGGGTGAAGTGGCTGGCCCCGCGCAGCTCCAGGTACGCCTTGTCCAGCGAACTGGGCAGCGAGTTGTAGAACGGCTTGGAGTGCGTGGCGACGGGCGCGATCGTGTCAAGGTCGGCGCCGATGACCAGGGTCGGGGTCTTGACCTCGGGCCACGTCTTGTCCGTGTTCCAGCCGGTCAGCGGGATCGCCGCCTGCAGCGAAGGACGGTCCTTCGCCGCTTCCAGCGTGCCGCCACCACCCATGGAATGACCCATCACACCCAGCCGGGAGGAGTCGACCCGGCTGCGCACCGAGCTGTCGTCGGTCAGGTAGTCCAGCGCCGCGAGCAGCTGGTCACCACGGCTGGCCGGCTGGTCCAGCGTGGTGTTGGTGTCGATGGTGAACACCACGAAGCCCTGCGAGGCGAGCCGCGGACCGAGCCAGGCGATGCTCGACTCGTAGGCGGTGAAGCCGGGCGCGATGACGACCGCCCCGAAGGTGCCGTCCGAGGTGGACGTCGGGTAGTAGATCGTCCCGCCGCCGAAGCCTCTGACTCTCAGGGAGGAGACGGAGGTGTCCGAGACCGAGTACGGGCCGCGCAGTGACTCGATGCTGGAGTTGCTGGGCGCCGGGCCGCGCTCGTACGGGTTGTCGGCGGCCTGGGCACCGCCGGGGACGAGCGCGGTGAGCAGACCGGCGGTCGCCGCCGCGGCCACCAGGGCGCCCTTGACGGTGCGGGAGCGGCTCTTCGACGTCCGGTGGCGGCGCGGGGAGATGTCGCCGGAGGGGAGGTGCTGTTGCACGGGGGTTCCTCTCGGTTGTGGCGGCACCGCACCGCGGCAGCCGGCAGCCCTTCGTCCGGGGGCCTTCGGGGTGCACCGCGGGGTGGCGCCGTCGTTCACTGGCCTGTCGCCACTGTCGCGGTGCGCCGCCCCGGCGGACATCGGCGAGATGGCCGGTCTTCACGCCGGACCGGGCGGCCCGCGGGACCTGACGACAGCACGAAGGGCCGGACCGCGTGACGCGGTCCGGCCCCGGCGCTCCTGTGGTCAGGAGGTGTGCGGGCAGTTGCCCTTGTACTCGGCGATCGTCAGGCTCGTCGACGGCAGCGGGCAGAGGAACTGCTCGTAGCGGGTGTCGTTGTCGATGAAGCGCTTCAGCCAGCTGATGCTGTACTTCGCGATCGTCGTGTTCGACGAGTTCGGGGTGAAGTGGCTGGCCCCGCGCAGCTCCAGGTACGCCTTGTCCAGCGAACTGGGCAGCGAGTTGTAGAACGGCTTGGAGTGCGTGGCGACGGGCGCGATCGTGTCAAGGTCGGCGCCGATGACCAGGGTCGGGGTCTTGACCTCGGGCCACGTCTTGTCCGTGTTCCAGCCGGTCAGCGGGATCGCCGCCTGCAGCGAAGGACGGTCCTTCGCCGCTTCCAGCGTGCCGCCACCACCCATGGAATGACCCATCACACCCAGCCGGGAGGAGTCGACCCGGCTGCGCACCGAGCTGTCGTCGGTCAGGTAGTCCAGCGCCGCGAGCAGCTGGTCACCACGGCTGGCCGGCTGGTCCGACGTGGTGTTGGTGTCGATGGTGAACACCACGAAACCCTGCGAGGCCAGGCGCGCTCCGAGCCACGCGATGCTCGACTGGTAGGCGGTGAAGCCGGGTGAGATCACCACGGCGCCGAACGTCCCGTCCGAGGTGGACGTGGGGTAGTAGATGGTCCCGCCGCCGAAGCCGCGGACGCTGAGCGAGGACACGGTCGTCTGCGACGTGGCGTACGAGCCGCGGCTCGCCTCGATGCTCGAGTTGCTCGGGGCCGGACCGCGCTCGTACGGATTCTCGGCGGCCTGGGCACCGCCGGGGACGAGCGCGGTGAGCAGACCGGCGGTCGCCGCCGCGGCCACCAGGGCGCCCTTGACGGTGCGGGAGCGGCTCTTCGACGTCCGGTGGCGGCGCGGGGAGATGTCGCCGGAGGGGAGGTGCTGCTGCACGAGGGGGGATCCTCTCGGTTGTGGCGAGCCACACCGCGGCAGCCGGCAGCCCGTCGTCCGGGGGCCTTCGGGGAGCACCGCGTGGCGCCGTCATTCGTTGACGGCGCCACTCTGGCGGCGCGCACGCACGCGGACATCGGCGAGATGGCCGGTCCTGATGACCGGCCCCTCCCCCTGCCCGGGTCAGCGAACCGGGTGTCCGGCCTCGCGCAGGGCGCCCTTGACCTGGGAGATCCGCAGGTCACCGAAGTGGAAGACCGACGCGGCGAGGACCGCGTCCGCCCCGGCGCCGACGGCCGGCGGAAAGTCCTCGAGCCGGCCCGCCCCGCCGGAGGCGATGACGGGGACCGTGACGTGCGTCCGTACCGCCTTGATCATCTCGGTGTCGTAGCCGTCCTTCGTGCCGTCGGCGTCCATCGAGTTGAGCAGGATCTCGCCCGCGCCGAGCTCGGCCGCCCGGTGCGCCCACTCGACGGCGTCGATACCGGTGCCCCTGCGGCCGCCGTGGGTCGTCACCTCGAAGGTGCCCTCGGGGGTGCGCCGGGCGTCGACGGAGAGGACGAGCACCTGGCGCCCGAACCGCTCCGCGATCTCACGGATGAGGTCGGGGCGGGCGATGGCCGCGGTGTTGACCCCGACCTTGTCGGCCCCGGCGCGCAGCAGCTTGTCGACGTCGTCGGGGGTGCGGACCCCGCCGCCGACGGTGAGCGGGATGAAGACCTGCTCGGCGGTGCGGCGCACCACGTCGTAGGTCGTCTCCCGGTCACCGCTGGAGGCGGTGATGTCGAGGAAGGTCAGCTCGTCGGCGCCCTCGGCGTCGTAGAGCTTGGCCATCTCGACGGGGTCGCCCGCGTCGCGCAGGTTCTGGAAGTTGACACCCTTGACGACACGGCCCTTGTCGACGTCCAGGCAGGGAATGACGCGTACGGCGAGGGTCATCGCTCACCTGCCCGGTAGGCCTCGACCTCGACCTCGACGACGAGGGAGGGGTCGACGAAGCCGGACACGATGATCATGGAGGCGGCGGGCCGGACCTCGTCGAAGAGCTCCTTGTGGGCGCGGCCCACCTCGTCGACGTCCCGGGCGTGGGTGAGGTACATCCGGGTGCGGACGACGTCCTGGCGGCCGAGGCCCAGCTGTTCGAGCGCCGAGAAGGCGACCTCGAAGGAGGTGACGGCCTGTTCGTACGGGCTGCCCGCGGCGATCTGCCCCTTGACCACGGAGGTGCAGCCGGCCACCAGCACGAGGCCGCCCGGGAGTTCGACCGCGCGGGAGTATCCGAACTTCTCCTCGAAGGGGACGTCGGAGGAGATGCGGCGTACGGAGTCCGTCATGCGGCGACCGCCTTGAGTGCCTCTTCGAGGGTGAACGCCTCGGCGTACAGCGCCTTGCCGACGATGGCTCCCTCGACGCCTTCGGGGACGAGGAGGGAGATCGCGCGCAGGTCGGCGAGCGAGGAGACACCGCCGGAGGCGACGACGGGCTTGTCGGTGGCGGCGCAGACGTCCCTCAGCAGACCGAGGTTGGGGCCCTGGAGGGTGCCGTCCTTGGCGATGTCGGTGACGACGTAGCGGGCGCAGCCCTCGGAGTCGAGGCGGGCGAGCGTCTCGTAGAGGTCGCCGCCGTCACGGGTCCAGCCGCGGCCGCGGAGCGTCGTGCCGCGGACGTCGAGGCCGACGGCGATCTTGTCGCCGTGCTCGGCGATGACCTTGGCGACCCACTCGGGGGTCTCCAGGGCGGCGGTGCCGAGGTTGACGCGGCGGCAGCCGGTGGCGAGGGCGGCCGCCAGCGAGGCGTCGTCGCGGATGCCGCCGGAGAGCTCGACCTTGATGTCCATGGCGCCGGCCACCTCGGCGATCAGCGCGCGGTTGTCGCCGGTGCCGAAGGCGGCGTCCAGGTCGACGAGGTGCAGCCACTCGGCGCCGGAGCTCTGCCAGGCGAGGGCCGCCTCGAGCGGGGAGCCGTAGGAGGTCTCGGAGCCGGATTCGCCGTGCACGAGGCGGACGGCCTGTCCGTCGCGGACGTCTACGGCGGGGAGCAGTTCAAGCTTCGGCATTACAGCGTCTCGATCCAGTTGGTCAGCAGCTGGGCGCCGGCATCGCCGGACTTCTCGGGGTGGAACTGGGTGGCCCACAGCGCGCCGTTCTCCACGGCGGCCACGAACCGCTCTCCGTGCGTGGCCCAGGTGACCTTGGGTGCACGGATCTTGGCGTTGGTCACTTCGAGGGACCAGTCGTGCGCCGCGTAGGAATGCACGAAGTAGTAGCGGGCCTCGGGGTCCAGGCCGGCGAAGAGCTGGGAGCCCTCCGGGGATTCGACGGTGTTCCAGCCCATGTGCGGGACGACGTCGGCCTTCAGGGGGCCGACGGTGCCGGGCCACTCGTCGAGGCCTTCGGTCTCGACGCCGTGCTCGATGCCGCGCTCGAACAGGATCTGCATGCCGACGCAGATGCCCATGACGGGCCGGCCGCCGGACAGCCGCCGGCCGATGATCCACTCGCCGCGCGCCTGCTTCAGCCCTTCCATGCAGGCCGAGAAGGCGCCGACGCCGGGGACGAGCAGTCCGTCGGCGTTCATCGCGGTGTCGAAGTCGCGGGTGATCTCCACGTCACCGCCGACGTGGGCGAGGGCCCGCTCGGCGGATCGGACGTTGCCGAAACCGTAGTCGAAGACGACGATCTTCTTCTTGTCGCTCACAGATTCCTCAGTCCCAGAGTCCCTGGATCCGCATGACGCCTGCCACCAGACACATCACGGAGCCGATTCCGAGCAGCACGACGACGCCCTTGGGCATGCCCTGCTTCCAGAAGGAGTAGACGCCGCCGGCCAGGAAGAGGCCGACGAGGATCAGTACGGTGTTGAGGCCGGTCACAGGGCGCCCTTCGTGGACGGAAGGATGCCGGCGGCGCGCGGGTCGTGCTCGGCGGCGTAGCGCAGGGCACGGGCCAGGGCCTTGAACTGGCACTCGACGATGTGGTGGGCGTTGCGCCCGTACGGCACGTGGATGTGCAGGGCGATCTGCGCCTGGGCGACGAAGGACTCGAAGATGTGGCGGGTCATCGTCGTGTCGTACGCGCCGATCATCGGCGCCATGTTCTCGGGCTCGGTGTGCACCAGGTAGGGGCGGCCGGAGAGGTCGACGGTGACCTGGGCGAGCGACTCGTCCAGCGGGACGGTGCAGTTGCCGAAGCGGTAGATGCCGACCTTGTCGCCGAGGGCCTGCTTGAAGGCGGCGCCGAGCGCGAGCGCGGTGTCCTCGATGGTGTGGTGCGTGTCGATGTGCAGGTCGCCCTCGGTCCTGACCGTCAGGTCGAAGAGTCCGTGGCGGCCGAGCTGGTCGAGCATGTGGTCGTAGAAGCCGACCCCGGTCGCGACATCGACCTTGCCGGTGCCGTCGAGGTCGATCTCGACGAGCACGGAGGTTTCCTTGGTGGTCCGCTCCACTCTTCCCACGCGGGCCTCGCGAGTCATGCGTCGTGCTCCTTCTTCAGTTCGCGCACCGCATCGAGGAACGCGTCGTTCTCTTCCGGGGTTCCCGCGGAGACCCGCAGCCACCCCGGTACGCCGTTGTCCCGGACCAGGACGCCCCGGTCGAGGATCTGCTGCCAGGCGGTACGGCTGTCGGCGAAGCGGCCGAACTGGACGAAGTTGGCGTCCGAGTCGGTGACGGCGAAGCCGAGCTCCCGCAGTCCGTCGACCAGCCGGTCGCGCTCGCTCTTGAGCTGCGCGACGTACCCGAGCAGCGTATCGGTGTGCTCCAGGGCGGCGAGGGCGGTGGCCTGGGTGATGGAGGACAGGTGGTACGGCAGCCGCACCAGCTGGACCGCGTCGACGACGGCCGGGGCCGCCGCGAGGTAGCCCAGGCGCAGGCCCGCGGCGCCGAAGGCCTTGGACATGGTCCGCGAGAGCACCAGGTGGGGGCGGCCCTCGATCAGCGGGAGCAGCGAGGGGTGGTGGCTGAATTCGCCGTACGCCTCGTCGACGACGACCATCGAGGGCCGGGCGGCCTGGGCGGCGTCGTACAGCGCGAGGACGGTGTCCGCGTCCACGGCGGTGCCGGTGGGGTTGTTGGGCGAGGTGATGAAGACGACCTCGGGCCGGTGCTCGGCGATGGCCTTCTTCGCGGACTCCACGTCGATGGTGAAGTCCTCGTTGCGCGGTCCGGAGATCCAGCCGGTGCCGGTGCCGCGCGCGATGAGGGCGTGCATCGAGTACGAGGGCTCGAAGCCGATCGCGGTGCGGCCGGGGCCGCCGAAGGTCTGCAACAGCTGCTGGAGGACCTCGTTGGAGCCGTTGGCCGCCCAGACGTTCGCGGCGGCGACCTCGTGTCCCGCGGTGCGGGTGAGGTAGCGGGCGAGCTCGGTGCGGAGTTCGACGGCGTCGCGGTCGGGGTAGCGGTTGAGGTCCCGGGCGGCCTCGCGGACCCGTTCGGCGATGCGGTCGACCAGCGCGTCGGGCAGGGGGTAGGGGTTCTCGTTGGTGTTCAGCCGGACGGGCACGTCGAGCTGGGGCGCCCCGTACGGGGACTGGCCGCGCAGTTCGTCGCGGATCGGGAGCGCGTCCCACGGGTTACGGGTGGTGCTGTCGTCGCTCACGCCTGCGGAACCTTCCAGCCGAACCTGGCCTTGAGTGCGGCGCCGTGAGCGGGGAGGTCCTCCGCCTCGGCGAGGGTCACGACGTGGTGGGTGACCTCGGCCAGTGCGTCACGGGTGTAGTCGACGATGTGGATGCCGCGCAGGAAGGACTGCACGGACAGGCCGGAGGAGTGGCAGGCGCAGCCGCCGGTGGGCAGGACGTGGTTGGAGCCGGCGCAGTAGTCGCCGAGGGAGACGGGCGACCAGGGCCCGACGAAGATCGCGCCTGCGTTGCGGACCCGGTCGGCGACGGCGGCGGCGTTCTCCGTCTGGATCTCCAGGTGCTCGGCGGCGTAGGCGTCGACGACCTTCAGGCCGTCGTCGATCGAGGAGACCAGGACGATCGCGGACTGGCGGCCGGCCAGCGCGGGCTCGATCCGGTCGGTGATGTGCTTGGTGGCGGCGACCTGGGGCTTCAGCTCGGCCTCGGTGGCGGCGGCGAGCTCCTCGGAGTCGGTGACGAGGACGGCGGCGGCCATCGGATCGTGCTCGGCCTGGCTGATCAGGTCGGCGGCGACGTGCACCGGGTCGGCGCTCGCGTCGGCGAGGATCGCGATCTCGGTGGGGCCCGCCTCGGCGTCGATGCCGATGCGGCCCTTGAGGAGGCGCTTGGCGGCGGCGACGTAGATGTTGCCGGGGCCGGTGACGAGGTTGACAGGCAGGCAGTCCTCGGTGCCGTACGCGAACATGGCGACGGCCTGGGCGCCGCCGGCGGCGTACACCTCGTCGACGCCGAGGAGGGCGCAGGCGGCGAGGATCGTGGGGTGCGGCAGGCCGCCGAACTCCTTCTGCGGCGGGGACGCCACGGCGATGCCCTCGACGCCCGCCTCCTGGGCGGGGACGACGTTCATGACGACGGACGAGGGGTAGACCGAGCGGCCGCCCGGGACGTAGAGCCCCACGCGCTCGACGGGGACCCACTTCTCGGTGACGGTGCCGCCGGGAACGACCTGGGTGGTGTGCGTGGTGCGGCGCTGCTCGCGGTGGACGAGGCGGGCGCGGCGGACGGACTCCTCGAGCGCTGCCCGTACGGCCGGGTCGAGGCTCTCCAGGGCACCGGTGATCGCGCCGGCGGGGACCCGGATCGAGTCGAGGCGCACGCCGTCGAGTTTCTCTCCCCACTCGATCACTGCCGCGGAGCCACGATGGCGTACGTCCTGGCAGATGGGCCGCACCGTCTCCAGGGCGGCTTCCACGTCGAACTCGGCACGGGGCAGCAGGTCGCGCAGGGCGCCGCCCTCGGGGAGGGCGGTGCCGCGCAGATCGATTCGAGAGATCACACCGCAATTCTCTCAGACCGGTTCCGGCGTCCGGTCGCCCGTATCACTGGCTGATACATGTCCCGGCTGTCACTGCTGACCTTTAGCGTTCACGTCGTCACACAGAGGGAAGAACGACTGTACGAAGCGTGGGGCCGACCGCGCAGGTGGAGGTGGTGCAGTGACCGAACCGCACGACGGGGAGATCCCCGACGGGCTCAGCGCGGCGGAGCTGGGCATGTGGCAGTCGTTCAGGAACGGCACCACCTACGACCTCCGCTCGCACGACCCGGTGCGCGACGATCCCTTCGCCCCGCACAGCTGGGGCCCGGAGCGCAGCGTGGGCGCCCGGACGGTGGCACGGCTGCTGCTGAGCGGGCCGGCGGCGCGCCCCGGCCGGGTGGCCGCCCTGAAGCTCCGGGGCGTCCGCATCACCGGGAAACTGGACCTGGCCGGCGGCCGCGTCTCGCCCTACGTGGAGCTGACGGGCTGCCGCTTCGAGCAGGAGGTGGTGGTGCCCGAGTGCCACTTCACGACGCTGCGGATGGTGGGCTGCGCGCTGCCGAGGCTGGACGCGGCCCGGCTGCACACGGAGGGGGATCTGCATCTGCCGCGCTGCCGGATCGAGCGCGGCATCCGGCTCACGGACGCGCAGATCGGCACGGACCTGCTCGTCAACCAGATCCGCATCGGGCCGGACCGGCGCGGCCGCTCCTTCGTGGGTGACGGGATGTCGGTGGCGCAGGACCTCCAGGCGGAGATGATCGAGACGCGGGGCGAGGTGAGCCTGCGCGGTGCGAAGGTCGGCGGCTCGCTGAGCCTGCGCGGCAGCCGGCTGCGGGCCTCGGACGGGCGGCGGGCGCTGAACGCCCCGCAGCTGAGCGTGGAGCGCACGCTGTACATGACGGAGGCCTGGGTGAGCATCGACACGGGGAACCAGGGCACCACTCCCCCGTACGGTGTCGCGCGCGGCGGTGGCCCGGCTCGCGGGACGCGTGCGCAGGCCTTCGAGTGCCGGGGCGCGGTGCGGCTCGACGACGGGCGGTTCGGGGACGCGGTGGACCTGCACAAGGCCCGGTTCGTGCTCGGCGACCGGGAGGAGCTCTCGCTGCGCCGGATCGTCACCCCCGAGCTGCGCTTCAACGCGGAGCGCCCCCGGGAGGGCCGGGTCGTGCTGAACGGCGCGAAGGTCGTCACGCTGATCGACGTGTCGACCAGCTGGCCGGGCCCGGGCGGTCTGGCGATGGGCGGCTTCGTCTACGAGAACCTCGTGCCGTACGGCCACTTCCCGCTCTCCCGCCGCCTGGAGTGGGTACTGGCGGCGACCCCGGAGTACGTACCGGAGCCGTACGAGCGCCTCGCGGCGGTGCTCCGCAGCTGCGGGGAGGACGCGGACGCCCGGGAGGTGCTGCTGGCCAAGCAGCGGCGGCGGCGCGAGACCCTGCCGCCCGCGGGGAGGATCTGGGGCTATCTGCAGGACTGGACGGTGGCGTACGGCTACCGGCCCGGGCGGGCCCTGGTCTGGATGGCGGTGCTGTGGGCGGCCGGCGCGGTGGCCTTCTCGCAGTACCGACCGGAGTCGATCAAGGGGAGCGAGCATCCGCAGTGGAATCCCGCGCTGTACGCCCTGGACCTGCTGGTGCCGGTGATCGATCTCGGGCAGGACGGCTACTGGCTGCTGGAGGGCGGTTGGCAGTGGACGGCTGCGGCCCTCGTGCTGCTGGGGTGGATATTGGCCACGACGGTGGCGGCCGGCGCGTCCCGGCTGCTGCGGCGCGGCTGACCGGACGGGGCACCCCGTCCGTCCGGATCCCCGTCGGCACGGTGATCGAGCGGCCGGTGAGGGTTCGGCGGGAAGGGCGGTTATCGGCAACAGGAGGGTCGGTATCAAGCCAGCCACCACCCTTTCCTTTACCTTTTCTTGACCTTGGTCAGGGCAACCCTCCCACTCGCTACAGAAGCTTCACAGAGCCCCTCTGGCGCCGCCCTCACCAGGGCTTTTCAATGGTCTGCACCATGTCATTCCTCCGCGCACTGCTGACCACCGCGCGCACGCTCCGGCACGGCCCCGGGCTGTCCACCGGGCTCCCGGCGGACGACGCGGTCATGCTCGACGCCCCCGACGAGCGGCTCTCCCCCGCGCTGGTGGCGGCTGCCCTGGGCGAGTTCGAGCCTGCGGCCAAGCTGCTCGCCACCACCCGGGACGCGGCCGACTGGGAGTCCCGCGACCGCACCCTCGCCCGGCTGGTCGCCTTCGCCCGCAACCGCGACGGCTGGCTCGGCGGCTGGCTGGCCGCCGCTCCCCGGGACCCGGACGCCCTGCTCGTCAAGGCCGCGCTGGCGGTGCGCCGGGCCTGGGAGTCCCCCGCGCACGCCGAACTGCTGCGCGAGGTGGGGCCGCTGATCACGGCGGCCTCGGAGGCCGATCCCCGCGACCCGGTGCCGTGGCGCCTCGCGCTCGACCACGCCCGTGGCACGCACGCCCCCCACACCGTCTTCGAGTCGCTGTGGGAGCAGGCGGTGCGCCGCTCCCCGCACCACTACGGCAGCCATGTCTCGGCGCTCCGCTACCTCTCGGCCGAGTGGTACGGCTCCCACCGCGAGTGCTTCGACTTCGCCGAACGGGCGGCCGAGGACGCCGCCGGGGACTCCCTCGTGCAGGCGCTCCCCGTACGGGCGGCCTTCGCCCTGCTGCGGGACGAGGAGGCGGTCGCCCGGGTGACCTCGGTGCAGGTGGACCGGGTCGACGCGGCGGCCGACCTCGCGATCAGTTTCTCGGCCCGATTCCCCGCCGGTGATCCCTGGCCGGCGGAGGTCCGCAATCTGCTCGCCTACGTGCTGGTCGCACGGGGCCGCGCGGCCGAGGCCCTGGAGCAGTTCCGGCTGATCGGGCCGTACGCGACCTCGTTCCCGTGGGCGTCCGTGACCGGGGAGGCACTCGGGGGATTCCTCGACGCGCGGGCGGATGTCCGGCTCCGGGTGGCCTCCACCACGCCCCTGTGCGGGAGGCCGGAACACAGCGGGCTCCGCGGCCATTAGGCTTGGCCGTTGTGACCACCGCTCGCCTGCCCCTCTTCCCGCTGAACGCGGTGCTGTTCCCCGGCCTCGTGCTGCCGCTCAACGTCTTCGAGGAGCGTTATCGCGCCATGATGCGCGAGCTGCTCGAGATCGACGAGGACGAACCGCGCCGCTTCGTGGTGGTCGCGATCCGCGACGGCCGCGAGACCGCCCCGACGGCCACCGGCATGCCGGACACGGTCGCCGCCGCACCTCCTGTGGAGCGGGCCCCGGCCGACGGCTTCGGCCCCGATCCCATCCAGACCTTCCACCGGGTCGGCTGCGTCGCGGACGCGGCGAAGATCCGGGAGCGCGCCGACGGCAGCTACGAGGTCCTGGCCACCGGCACCACACGGGTGCGGCTGCTCTCCGTCGACGCGAGCGGCCCGTTCCTGACGGCCGAGGTCGAGGAACTGCCGGAGGACCCCGGTGCGGCCGAGGACGGCGACTCCCCGACGGACGAGGCGGGGGCGCTCTCCGAGGGTGTCCTGCGGGCCTTCCGCAGCTATCAGAAGCGACTGGCCGGAGCGAGCGAGCGTTCGCTGACGACCGGTGCGGATCTCCCTGACGACCCGTCGGTCGTCTCGTACCTGGTGGCCGCCGCCGCCGTGCTCGACGTCCCGTCGAAGCAGCGGCTGCTCCAGGCCCCGGACACCGCGACCCGGCTGCGCGAGGAACTGGCGCTCCTACGCAAGGAGACCGCCGTCATCCGGCATCTGCCGTCGTTGCCGGCGACCGAGCTGACCCGCGACCCCACGCACCCCAACTGACCCGAGGACCGGCCCGGTGGCGAAGAAGTCCAGGAAGCAGCAGCCCGGCGGCACCCCCGCCACCGTGGCCCTGACGGCGGCCGGCACCGTGTTCACGGTCCACGCCTACGACCACGACCCGGCGTCCCCGTCGTACGGCGAGGAGGCGGCCGAGGCCCTCGGGGTCTCCGCCGACCGGGTGTTCAAGACCCTCGTCGCCGATGTCGACGGCGACCTGGTCGTCGCCGTCGTGCCCGTCGCGGGATCGCTGGACCTGAAGGCGCTGGCATCGGCGGTCGGCGGCAAGCGGGCGGCGATGGCGGACCCCGCGGCCGCGGAGCGCACCACGGGCTATGTCAGGGGCGGCATCTCGCCCCTGGGCCAGCGCAAGCGCCTGCGTACGGTGCTGGACGCGTCGGCCGGGTCCCACGCCACGATCTGCGTCTCGGCGGGCCGCCGCGGCCTGGAGGTCGAACTCTCCCCCACCGACCTGGCCACCCTGACGGAAGCCGCCCTGGCCCCGATCGGCCGCCCCTGAAGCTCAGGGGACACCGAAGGCGCACCACCTCGTACGCCTCCCGTCATCTGCGCCCTGGCCCGGCCGCACACGTCCGGCCCGTCCGGCGTCCGAGGACCGGGTTCCGGGGCGGATCCCCGGTCACGGAAGGCCGGGCGATCCGTGGAACGGGCCGAGCGGCAGGCGCGCCCGGCCCGCGCCGCTAGGACCGCTCCGGGAACTCCCCCGCGCCCTTGCCGTCCTCGGCCACCGCCCCGGGCCCGAAAGCCGACTCCGGCCCGGAGGCCGAGGAGACCGGCTGCCCGTCCCCGTACGGCGCTCCGTACGGCACGCCCCACTCCGGCTCAGGATCCCGCGGCCCGAACAGCGCCGTCAGCCCCAGGTGGACGATCATCGCCGCGATGGACCAGGCAAGCATCGCCGCCCCGACCGCGTGCAGCTCGAGCGGCGCGTCGAAGGTGACCCCCTTGCCGACCTCCTTGGCATGGGCCACCACGTCGGACGTCGGACCGAACCAGGTCCCGATCCCCCACGCGAGCAGGGAGCCGAGCAGCCCGCCGAGCGCGAGCCCCACCACCAGCGGGATACCCCCGCGCCGGCGGAAGAGGAAGACGGCGACCGCCGAGACCAGGCCGAAGGCCAGGGCCAGCAGCACGAACGTGCCGTCGGCCCCGACGGCCTCCTCGCCCTCGCTGTTCTTGAGGAAGACGGCGGTGTCGTCGGAGACGAGCGGTACCCGTGGCGCCAGCCAGAGCCAGAGCAGCCCGAGGACGACGCCCGCCACCGTCAGGACCGCGGCGATCACCGCGCCCTGTTTGAGTTCCGCACGCCGCTCGTCCGTACCCGGCTGCTCGCCGGGTACGGCATGCGACCCGGAGGGCGGGCCCTGCCACGGGTCGTTCGGCTGGGGCTGGTGCGGCGGCGTCAACGGTGCGGTCACGGTGCCATCGTGCCAGGCCCGGACACGCGCCGCCTCACCGGACCGCCGCGCGGCGGTAGGCCCAGGTGGCCACGGCCAGCGACAGCACACCGACCGCCGCGCACACCGCGAGGTCGAGGGCGACGACCGCCCAGTCGGGATGGGCGCCGAAGGACCGGGACAGCGCCTCGACTCCGTACGTCGAGGGGAGGAGGTCGCGTGCCCACCCGACGGGGCCGGGCAGCCGCTCGGCCGGCAGCACGCCGAGCAGCAGCGCGGCCGACATCCCGAGCTGGCCGAGCAGCGTCGCGAGTTCCTGCCGCGGTGCCAGCAGCCCGAGTGCGGCGCCCAGGCCTGAGAGCGCGGCCCCGGAGAGCGGGATGACCGCGACGAGCACCCACAGGTGCGTCATGGGCAGCCCGAACAGCGCGCTGCCGGCCACCGCCGTGACGATCGTGCCGGGCACGGTGAACGAGGCGTACGCCCCGGCCGCCCCCAGCACCACCGCGGCGGGCGGCACGGGCAGGGTCGCGTAGTGGTCGAGCCCGCCGCCGGCCCGGAGCTGGCCGAAGTACTGGGCGAGCAGGTTGAGCGCGACGAAGGCCACGACCAGCACGCTGGACCCGGCCACGACGGCACGGGCCTCCTCGCCGCCGTCGACGACCCCGCGCATCAGCACCATGATCCCGACGGACTGGAACGTGGCGACGAACAACAGCGGAATCCGTGCGACCCTCGCCCGCGACAGCTGCGCCCGGTAGACGGCGGCCAGCGACGGCAGCAGCCTGGCCCGCGGCGCGAGGGCCGCGGGGGCGGTGCGGGACGGCCGGCCGTCCCGCACGGCGGAGGTCCGTGCCCTCGGCCCGGACACCTTCGCGGACTCCGCGGGAACGATGCTCGTCACCTGGCAGTGCTCCCGTCCGACTCCGACACGTATCCCGACACGTCCACCGTCCTGATCACGCCTTCACCAGTCCCTCGCCGGCCGCGGCCGCGTCCCCGCCGAGTGCCAGGTAGACGTCCTCCAGGCTGGGTGTGGCCAGGGTGAAGTCGTCGAGCGAGGAGAACGCCTCCCCGCCGGTCACCGCGGCCACGGCGGCCCGCGCCTCGTCGGGACCGAGCCGCAGCACCCACTTGCGCCCCGATTCCCGGGCGGACTCACGGAGTGCGGCGACCTCCGGGACGTCCAGCGGTGCGCGTTCGCGCCACACGAGCTCGACCCGGACCTCGCCGGCCACCCGCTCCTTGAGACCGGAGGGGGTGTCACAGGCGATGACCCGGCCGCGTTCCATGACGGCCACCCGGTCCAGGACCGTCTCGGCCTCGATCACGTTGTGGGTCACGAGCAGCACCGTCGCACCGTGCTCGGCCCGCCGCCGGTCCACGGCGGACCAGACGGAACGCCGGGCGACGGGGTCCATACCGGTCGTGGGCTCGTCCAGCACGAGGACGGGGCGCTCACCGACCAGGGTCGCGGCGAAGCAGGCGAGCCGCCGCTGTCCGCCTGACAGCTTCTTCAGCGGGCGCCCCGCGAGCCCGGTGAGCCCGAGCTCCTCCAGGACGTCGTCCCGCGCCGCCCGCGCCTCCCGTACGGGCAGGCCCCGCAGCCGCCCGGTGGTCTCCGCGGCCAGCGACACCGTCAGCTCGTCGAGGGCGGTCGACTCCTGCCCGAGGTAGCCGATGAGCCGGGAGGCCCGCTCGGGGTGGCGCACGAGGTCGTGTCCCAGCACCTCGACGCTCCCGGAGTCGGGGCGCATGAGTCCGGTGAGCTGGCGCACGAGCGTGGACTTGCCCGCGCCGTTGGGCCCGAGCAGCCCGAAGATCTCCCCGCGCCGGACGTCGAGGCGGACCCCGTCGGTGGCACGCACCTCGGGGGTGGCGGCCCGGCCGCGTCGGCCGCGGACCGCGGGGTAGGTCTTGACCAGATCACGCACCGCGCACACGGTCCCGGTCCGTGCCTGTGCCGTGTCCGTAGCCTGTGCTGTGCCCGTACTCACGAGGAATGAGACTACGGGGTCGGATGCCCCGTATTGCGTCCGGGGGCGGGCAGGGTCACCCCGCTCACTCCCCCGCGGGAGCGTGTTCGGCGGCGGCCCGTACGTCGATCTCGCGCCAGAACCCCGCCCTGATGGCATAGCGGTCGTGCTCGTCGATCTGGTCGTCCTTGTGGGCGAGCAGGCCGAAGCGGGCCGCGTACCTCAGCAGTTCGCCGTCGATGCGGTGCGGGATGCGGGGGTACATCGTGGAGAGCTTCTGCAGGTGGACGGTCTCCGGCAGCCTCTCCATCCAGCGCCGGGCGAAGACCTGGCCGACCTCGAAGGGGTCACCGCCGACGGTGGTGATGTCCTCCTCCCGGTCCGCCCAGCGCTGTTCCGCACTGGTGAGATGCGCCAGGGTCGGCAGGGACGCGGTCTCGGCCGGTTCACCGAGAGGTCCGCCGCGCTCGACCCAGCCCCTGTCGGAGGACCAGCGCAGCGTCGCGTTGGGCGCGGGCGGCTGTGCGGCGTGGTGCGTGGCCCCCGCCCCGGGGGCGCGCAGACTCGCCAGATCCTTGGGGGTGGGGACGCCCTTGTGGCCGGGCGCGGGAGGGGCGTCCGGGGTGTCCTGTCCGGCCGGTGCGCCGGTGACGTCGCGGGCCGCGGCGGCCTGGGCCTCCGATGCCCGCTCGGCCGAGGCTGCGAGGGCGGCCTCGGGCAGCGGGGCGGAGAGGATCGCGGCGATCTCGGGGCGCGGGACGGGCGGGGGCGCGCAGACTCCGCCGGTCTCCTTGGCCCGTACGGCCCTGGTGATCCAGGCACGGTCGAGCACCCTGCGTTCGTCGGCCTCGGCGACGAGGTCCTCGGACTGGTTGTAGTCACCGTCGGCGGCCTGGACCGCCCAGAGGTGGACGGCGACGCCGTGCTCCTTGGCGGACATCAGTCCGGGCAGCAGGTCTCCGTCACCGGTCACGAGCACCACGTCGGAGCAGGCGCGGTTTCTGGCCAGCTCGGTCAGTTCGGCGTGCATGGCCGCGTCGACGCCCTTCTGCGCCCACCGGCCGTCACTGCGTGTGAGGGCTCCCAGCCGAACGGTCACCCTGGGCATGACCCGGAGCCGGCGGTGCTCGGGCTGCGGAACGCGGTCGGGTGCGCCGTCGAACCAGTAGATGCGCAGCAGGGGCTGTTCCGTGTCGGCCTCGGCGCGCTCGCGCAGGCCCTGGATCAGGGCCGCGTGGTCGACGGTGATGCGGGAACGGGCGGGCTCTCCGGCCAGCAGGCTCGCGGCTGCGCCCAGCAGGTAGCCGGCGTCCACCAGGACGACGCAACGGTCCACGCGTTCCACCCTCTTCCGATCGGGAGCGGATCAGCGGGCCCGGACATGGAGGGTGGGTCCGCCGACCCGGGTTCGCTTACTCAGGGTTTCCTTCGAGTCTGCCCGACGGCACCGTCGTTAAGGTCCGGAACTCGATCATCGGCGTGGCGGATCCGAGAACGGCGCATGATACCGCGCCTACTACACTCTGTAATGATCCAATATGCGTCCTTTGTGGTGATATGTGAGTCTGACAGCGGTTCTGGACCCCCAGATCTCCCACAGGAGGCATCACGATGGCGAAGAACAAGAACCGCAAGCAGGGCAGCCAGCACGACCGCGCTTCCGCCGCGGAGCGCGGCGCGGAGGAGGCCAAGTCGACGGCGTACGAGTCGCAGACCCAGCCGCAGTCGCAGGCTCAGGGCAGCCCGTCCGACGTCGCCCGCAAGCACCAGAAGCGCTTCGGCCACAACTGACGGCCCACCGGGCCGACAGGCCGAGAGGGGCGCCCCGCCACTGGCGGGGCGCCCCTCTCGCGGGTGGCGGGGCGGGTCTCAGCCGGCCAGGCAGGACGGGCCGAGCAGCACCTTCAGGTCTCCGAAGAGTGCCGGGTCCGGCTTGACCCGGTGGCGGTCGAGGCGGAGCACGGTGGTCTTGCGGGGGCCCTGGAGCCTGATGCGGACCTCGGTGTCGCCCCGGTGGTTGCTGAGGACCTCACCGAGCCGGCTGACCATGGGCGGGGTGACCCTGACCGTGGGGATGGTCAGGACGACGGGCGCGTTGGTCCCGGCGTTGGAGATGTCGGGGACCTGCATCTCCATGGCGACCAGGCGCGGCACGTCCTCGCGCTTGTCGAGGCGTCCCTTGACGAAGACGACGGTGTCCTCGACGAGCTGGGTGGAGACCAGCTGGTAGGTCGCGGGGAAGAACATGCACTCGATGGAGCCCGCGAGGTCCTCCACGGTCGCGATGGCCCAGGCGTTGCCCTGCTTGGTCATCTTGCGCTGGAGGCCGGAGATGATGCCGCCCACGGTGACGATCGCGCCGTCGGAGTGCTCACCGCCGGTGAGCTGGGAGATCGCCGCGTCCGACTTGTCGGACAGGACGTGCTCCAGACCGAAGAGCGGGTGGTCGGAGACGTAGAGGCCGAGCATCTCGCGCTCCTGCGCGAGCAGGTAGGACTTCTCCCACTCGATGTCGGAGAACTCCACGTCGAGGCCGAAGCCCGGCTCGTCGCTGGTGTCGTCGCCGCCGCCGAAGAGGTCGAACTGTCCCTCGGCCTCCTTGCGCTTGACCTGCACCACGTTGTCGATCATCGGCTCGTGGTGGGCGACGAGTCCCTTGCGGGTGTGTCCCATCTCGTCGAAGGCGCCGGCCTTGATGAGCGACTCGACGGTCCGCTTGTTGCAGACGACCGCCTCGACCTTGTCGAGGAAGTCGGGGAACGTGGAGTACTTCCCCTTCGCCTTGCGGCACCTGATGATCGAGTCGACCACGTTCGTACCGACGTTGCGGACGGCGGTCAGGCCGAAGAGGATCACGTCGTCACCCTGGGCGGCGAAGTTCGGCTCGGACTCGTTGACGTTCGGCGGGAGCACCTTGATGCCCATGCGCCGGCACTCGTTGAGGTAGACCGCGGACTTGTCCTTGTCGTCCTTGACGGACGTCAGGAGGGCGGCCATGTACTCGGCGGGGTAGTTCGCCTTGAGGTAGGCGGTCCAGTAGGTGACCAGCCCGTAGGCGGAGGAGTGCGCCTTGTTGAAGGCGTATCCGGCGAACGGCACCAGGACGTCCCAGAGCGCCTTGATGGCCGCGTCGGAGAAGCCGTTCTTCTTCGCTCCGGCCTCGAAGAGGACGAAGTTCTTCGCCAGCTCGTCGGCCTTCTTCTTGCCCATCACGCGGCGCAGGATGTCGGCCTCGCCGAGCGAGTAGCCGGCGACGATCTGGGCGGCCTTCTGCACCTGCTCCTGGTACACGATCAGGCCGTAGGTGAGGCCGAGGACCTCCTTGAGCGGCTCCTCAAGCTCAGGGTGGATCGGGGTGATCTCCTGGCGGGCGTTCTTGCGCTCGGCGTAGTTCGTGTGCGAGTTCATTCCCATCGGGCCCGGCCGGTAGAGGGCCGAGACGGCGGAGATGTCCTCGAAGTTGTCGGGCTGCATCTGGCGCAGCAGCGAGCGCATGGGGCCGCCGTCGAACTGGAACACCCCGAGCGTGTCACCGCGGCAGAGCAGCTCGTACGTCTTGGGGTCGTCCAGCGGCAGGGCGAGCATCTCCAGGTCGACGCCCTTGTTGGCCTTCACCATCTTGATGGCGTCGTCCATGATCGTCAGGTTGCGCAGGCCCAGGAAGTCCATCTTCAGCAGGCCGAGCGACTCGCACTGGGGATAGTCCCACTGCGTGATGGTGACGCCGTCGGTGTGCCGGACCCAGACCGGGGCGTGGTCGACGATGGGCTCGCTGGACATGATCACGCCGGCGGCGTGGACGCCCATCTGCCGGACCAGGCCCTCGACGCCCTTGGCGGTGTCGATGACCTTCTGGACGTCCGGTTCGTTCTCGTACATCCCGCGGATCTCGCCGGCCTCGCTGTAGCGCGGGTGCTTGGGGTCGGTGATGCCGCTGAGGTCGATGCCCTTGCCGAGGACGTCGGCGGGCATGGCCTTGGTGAGCCGGTCGCCCATCGCGTACGGGTAGCCGAGGACGCGGGCGGAGTCCTTGATGGCGTTCTTGGCCTTGATCTTGCCGTAGGTGCCGATCATGGCGACCTTGTCGGCGCCGTACTTCTCGGTCACGTACCGGATGACCTCGACGCGCCGGCGCTCGTCGAAGTCGATGTCGACGTCGGGCATGGAGACGCGCTCGGGGTTGAGGAAGCGCTCGAAGATCAGCCCGTGGGTGATCGGGTCGAGGTCGGTGATGCCCATGGCGTACGCGACGATCGAACCGGCGGCGGAACCTCGGCCGGGACCCACCGCGATGCCGTTGTTCTTGGCCCACATGATGAAGTCGGCGACGACGAGGAAGTACCCCGGGAACCCCATCTGGATGATGATGTCCATCTCGTACTCGGCCTGCTTCTGGCGGTCCTCGGGGACGCCCTCCGGGTAGCGGCGGCCCATGCCGACCCGGACCTCCTCCTGGAACCAGGTGACCTCCGTGAAGCCCTCGGGGATCTCGAACTTCGGCATCAGGTCGCGCTTCTCGAACATGCCGGTGGTGTCGATCTGCTGGGCGACCAGGAGGGTGTTGGCGCAGCCCTCCTGCCAGGCGTCGGAGGAGTCGACGCCGTACATCTCGTCCGTCGTCTTGAGGTAGTAGCCCGTGCCGTCGAAGCGGAAGCGGTCCGGGTCGGAGAGGTTCTTGCCCGTCTGGATGCAGAGCAGGGCGTCGTGGGCGGTCGCCTCGTTGGCGTAGGTGTAGTGGGAGTCGTTCGTCACGAGCGGCGGGATGCCGACCTTCTTGCCGATCTCCAGGAGCCCGTCGCGGACCCGGCGCTCGATCTCGATGCCGTGGTCCATCAGCTCCAGGAAGTACCGGCCCTCGCCGAAGATGTCCTTGTAGTCGGAGGCCGCCTGCACCGCCTCGTCGAACTGCCCGAGCCGCAGCCGGGTCTGCACCTCGCCGGAGGGGCACCCGGTGGAGGCGATCAGGCCCTCGGACCACTGGGAGATGGTCTCCTTGTCCATGCGGGGCCACTTCTGAAGCCAGCCCTCGGCGTAGGCGTCGGAGGAGAGCTTGAAGAGGTTGTGCAGTCCGGTGCTGTTGGACGCCCAGATCGTCTTGTGGGTGTAACCGCCGGAACCCGAGACGTCGTCGCGCTTCTGGTGCGGCTGACCCCACTGGATCTTGCGCTTGTGCTTGCGCGAGGCGGGGGCGACGTACGCCTCGATCCCGATGATCGGCGTGACCCCGGCCTTCTGGGCCGAGTGGAAGAAGTCGTAGGCGCCGTGGAGGTTGCCGTGGTCGGTCATCGCGATGTGCGACATGCCCATCGTGTTGGCCGCCTCGAACATGTCCTTGAGCCGCGCGGCACCGTCCAGCAGGGAGTACTGGGTGTGGACGTGCAGGTGCGTGAAGGGCGGCTTGCTCACGGCGCTGTGCCTCCGGGGTCGGCGTGGCCGGGCGCGCGGGCGCTCGGCGAGGGGTGGTGGCGGGGAGACGGACGGGTGGTGACGGGCAGGGGGGACAGCGTGGAAGTCTACGTCTCCGAGATGTCCGGCGACGGGCACTCCGGGGTACGGTCGCGCGTTGGAAGGGCGGGGACGCCCGTCCCTTTTGTCATGAACGCCATGTACCAGGAGGCACCCAGCGATGTCGGACACGCAGACCGGCGCAGAGCAGCGCGGGGAGCAGATTCTCGCCGTTTTCGACACCGCGTTCGGGCAGCTCCTGGCCGCCGACCCCGCAGCCTTCCGGGTCAAGTTCCGCAAGATGGCGGGCTCCGCCTTCGCCTTCTACCGGGGCTCGGCCGGCCTGTTCTACGCCGACCTGGACCGTGAGCAGCACACCGGTGCCTATCTGGACGAGCGCACGAGCCGGGTATGGATCCACGGCGACCTGCACGCCGAGAATTTCGGTACGTACATGGACGCCAACGGCCGCCTCGTGTTCAACGTCAACGACTTCGACGAGGCGTACGTGGGCCCCTTCACCTGGGACCTCAAGCGCTTCGCCGCCTCCATCGCCCTGATCGGTTACGCGAAGGCGCTGGGCGACGACCAGATCACCGAGCTCGTCCGGGTCTACGCCGCCGCCTACCGGGAGCGGATCCACGCCCTGGCGACGGGCGCGAAGAACGACGAGGTGCCGCCCTTCACCCTGGACACCGCCGAGGGCCCGCTGCTCGGCGCGCTGCGTGACGCCCGCTCGCTCACCCGGTTCGGCCTGCTGGACTCGATGACGGAGATCCGGGACTTCGAGCGCCGCTTCAGCGCCGACGGCGGTGCGATCGACCTGGACGCGGCGACGCGCTACAAGGTGCTGGCGGCGTTCGACGGCTATCTGGAGACACTGCCGGAGTCGAGCCTGTCGCGGCCCGACTCCTACCGGGTGAAGGACGTCGTCGGCCGTCGGGGCATCGGCATCGGGTCGGCCGGCCTGCCCTCGTACAACATCCTCCTGGAGGGCAACAGCGACGCCCTGGAGAACGACGTGGTGATCTACCTCAAGCAGGCGCAGACCCCGGCGGTCTCCCGGCATGTCACCGGCACGGCCGTCCGCGAGTACTTCCAGCACGAGGGCCACCGCACGGTGATCTCGCAGCGCGCGCTGCAGGCGCACGCCGACCCGTGGCTGGGCTGGACCGAGCTCGACGGTGCCGGGCAGTTGGTCGCCGAGGTCTCTCCCTACGCGGTCGATCTGGACTGGTCCGACATCGACGAGCCGGAGGAGATCGCCGCGGTGGTCGCCGACCTCGGCCGGGCCACGGCGACGATGCACTCGGCGGCGGACGACGAGAGCGGGCACTCGCTGGTGCCGTTCTCCACGGAGCGCGCGATCGACGCGGCCGTCGCGGCCGACGAGGAGGGCTTCGCGGAGCTGCTGGTCGACTTCGCTCACAGCTACGGCGCCCGCGCCCGGGCCGACCACCAGATCTTCGTCGACCTCTTCCGCAACGGCCGTATCCCGGGCCTGTAGGCCGGGGCCCGCAGGGTCCTTAGCGGGCACTTACAGGAACGCATGGCACACTCTCCGGCGATGGACGTATCAGGGACGCAGATCAGAGCGGTACGCGCGGCGCTGTTCACCGCGCTCGTCGTCACGCTCTCGTCCGCGTCCCACGTGCTGCTCTCCCGGGTCCCGCTGCCGATGACGGCTGTCGTGCTGCTGGCCGGGGCCGTGTTCGCCGTGGCGTTCGCGCTGGCGGGCCGGGAGCGCGGCTTCGCGGCGATCGCCGGACTGCTCGTGCCGCTGGAGCTGGTCGCCGACACGGTGTTCACCACGGGCCAGCACCTCTGTTACGGAGCGGCGGGCGGCCCTGTCGCGGGCCCGCTGCGCTCCGTGGGCGTCGACGTGTTCTGCGGCGGCGAGGCC
>NZ_NEUF01000180.1:0-4596 GCF_002910915.1 Streptomyces sp. SM10
CGCCCTCGCGGACGGTGAGGCACCGTACAACCTCCTGACCGCCTTCCAGCCGATCGGCTGTGCGGCCGGCGACGCGGAGGGCCTCGCGCCCGCTCTGGCGTCCGCCGTGCCGCTGGCCGTGCGCGGAGCCACGGTGGTGCTGGCCGGCTGGGGGCCGCCGGAGCGGTGTGCCACGGCTCCGGTGCTGAGGGTGGCGGCCCGGCTCACCGAGTCGGCGCGTGTCCCGCGCTCGGGGAACGGCTGGCGGCCGGCGCTGCGGGACGACCTGGAAGAGGTCGCCGCGCGCGCCGGGCTCAAGCCGGACGGCTCGGGCCGGGTGTCCTGCCCGTTCGGCTACGCGGACGTGGACAGCGCGGTGCGCGGCCTGCTGTCGACGGGGCTGTTCGACACGGCGATACGGGCGACCGACCGGACCCAGGTCGAGAAGGAGGTCGCGGAGGCCCTGCACCCGCATCTGCGACCGGACGGCACGGTCTGGATGCCGAACGTCTTCCGCTACCTGGTCTGCGTGACGTGACGGGACGGCGGAGGGGCGCCCCGCGGTGCGGGGCGCCCCTCCGTGACGTGTGCGGGCCGGTCAGCCCATGAACTTCTTGAACTCGTCCGGCAGCTCGAAGTTCTTGTCGTCCTGGGCGGGCAGGTTGAACGCGCCGCCCTGCGCCGCCTGCTCGCGGCGGGCCGCCGCGGCCTCCTCCTCGGCCTTGCGCTTCATCGGGTTGCCGCTCTTGCGCTTGCCCTTGGCCTGCTTGACCTGCTTCTTCTGGCGGCCTGGGCCGCCACCCATGCCCGGCATGCCCGGCATCCCGGGCATGCCGCCGCCCTGGGCCATCTTCGACATCATCTTGCGGGCCTCGAAGAAGCGCTCCACGAGGTTCTTCACCGCGGACACCTCGACACCGGAGCCCTTGGCGATACGGGCCCGGCGCGAGCCGTTGATGATCGTCGCGTCGGCGCGCTCCTTGGGCGTCATCGACTTGATGATCGCGGCCGTGCGGTCGACGTCGCGCTCGTCGATGTTGTTGATCTGGTCCTTGATCTGCCCCATGCCGGGCAGCATCCCGAGCAGCTTGGAGATGGAGCCCATCTTCCGGACCTGCTCCATCTGCGCCAGGAAGTCGTCGAGCGTGAAGTCCTTGCCCTTGCTCGACGCCAGCTTGGAGGCCATTTTGGCGGCCTCTTCCTGGCTGAAGGTCTTCTCCGCCTGCTCGATCAGGGTGAGCAGGTCACCCATGTCGAGGATGCGGGAGGCCATGCGGTCGGGGTGGAAGGCGTCGAAGTCCTCGAGCTTCTCACCGTTCGACGCGAACATGATCTGCTTGCCCGTGACGTGGGCGATCGACAGGGCGGCACCACCACGGGCGTCACCGTCGAGCTTGGAGAGCACCACGCCGTCGAAGCCGACGCCGTCGCGGAAGGCCTCCGCGGTGTTGACCGCGTCCTGGCCGATCATCGCGTCGACGACGAAGAGGATCTCGTCGGGGCTGACGGCGTCGCGGATGTCCGCGGCCTGCCGCATCAGCTCCTCGTCGATGCCGAGGCGTCCGGCGGTGTCGACGATGACGATGTCGTGGACCTTGGCCTTGGCGAACTCGACGGAGTCCTTGGCTACCTTGACCGGGTCGCCCACGCCGTTGCCCGGCTCCGGAGCGTAGACCGCGACACCGGCGCGGTCGGCGACGACACTCAGCTGGTTGACGGCGTTGGGGCGCTGGAGGTCGCAGGCGACGAGCAGCGGGGAGTGGCCCTGGCTCTTGAGCCAGAGGCCGAGCTTTCCGGCGAGGGTCGTCTTACCGGCACCCTGCAGACCCGCCAGCATGATCACGGTGGGCGGGTTCTTGGCGAACCGGAGCCGGCGCGTCTCGCCTCCGAGGATGGAGACGAGCTCCTCGTTGACGATCTTGACGACCTGCTGGGCGGGGTTCAGCGCCTGGGAGACCTCGACGCCGCGCGCCCGCTCCTTGACGTTGGCGATGAACGCGCGGACCACGGGGAGGGCGACATCGGCCTCGAGCAGGGCGATACGGATCTCGCGAGCCGTGGCGTCGATGTCCGCCTCGGACAAGCGGCCCTTGCCCCTGAGGTTTTTGAAAGTCGCGCTAAGGCGGTCGGAGAGAGTATCGAACACGGCGCTCGTCGGTCCTCAGGGTCGGGGGCGGGGCGGGTCAGTCGTCCTCCAGGGTATCCGGACCCCGGAGAACGCAAAGCCCTCGCCCGTTTCTCGTGACGAACGGGCCCGGGGCAGGGGGTCAGCCCAGCTCCTTCTCGACGTCACGGGCCACCTCCGCGGCACGTTCCGGGGACAGTGGTTCGCCGTCGCCGTCCGTGACGTAGAAGGCGTCCACGGCGTTGGCTCCGAGCGTGGAGACATGGGCGCTGCGCACCCGCACCGCGCTCCGCTCCAGCGCACGGCCGATCCGGTGCAGCAGTCCCGGGGCGTCCTGGGCGCGGACCTCGATCACCGTGGCCAGGCGGGAGCCGGCTGCGGCGACGGTCACCCTGGGCGGCGGAGCCTTCACCCCGCGCCGCCGGGGATAGGCGGCCTCGCGTTCGGCGAGCCTGGCCCGGATGTCCAGGGAGCCGTCCAGGGCGCGTACGAGGTCGGCGCGGAGCCGGGTGGCCTGGGGAAGCGAGCCGTACTCGGCGGCGACCCGCCAGCTGAGCACGAGGAGGCCGGCCGGTTCGCCCAGTTCCGTGGGGAGCTCGACGGCACGCAGGTCGGCGGCCCGCACGGTGAGGCGGTGCAGGGCGAGCACCCCGGCCGCCGCCGGCAGCACACCGGGCCGGTCGGGCAGCGCGATGTGGAGTTCGACGCCGACGGGCGCGGGTTCGCCGTCCTCGGAGGCCGGTTCGGGCCGGGTGTGCAGGGAGAGGACGGGCTCGCGGGTGCGCAGGGCCTCGATGGCGAGGCGCTCCTGCTCGGCACTGGGTGCGAGCGGCTCCGGTACGGGGGGCTCCTCGCCCGCCAGGAGCGCGGCGACGCGCTTGACGAGATCGGTGACGAGGGAGGCCCGCCAGGAGCTCCAGGCCGCGGGGCCGGTCGCCAGCGCGTCGGCCTCGGTGAGCGCGTGCAGCAGTTCCAGGGTGGAGGCGGTGCCGACGGCCGTGGCCACGGAGCGGACGGTCGCGGGGTCGTCGAGGTCGCGCCGCGTGGCGGTCTCGACGAGCAGCAGGTGGTGGCGTACGAGCGTGGCGACGACGCCCACGTCCTGCTTGTCGAAGCCGATGCGGGCCGCCATGTCGCGGGCGATGACCTCGCCCGCGACGGAGTGGTCCCCGGGCCAGCCCTTGCCGATGTCGTGGAGCAGGGCGGCGATCAGGAGGAGGTCGGGGCGGCCGACGCGACGGGTGAGGTGGGAGGCGCGGACGGCCGTCTCGACGAGGTGGCGGTCGACGGTCCAGGTGTGGACGGGGTTGCGCTGCGGCCGGCAGTGGACCCGCTCCCAGTCGGGCAGCAGCCGCGTGATGATGCCTTCCGCCTCGAGGGCTTCCCAGACGGCGACGGTGGCCTCACCGGCGCCGAGCAGGGTGACGAGCTCCTCGCGGGCCTGGGAGGGCCACGGCACGGGCAGCGGCTGGGCCGCGGTGGACAGGTGGCGTACGAGATGGCGGGAGAGCGGCAGTCCGGCCTCGGCCGCCGCGGCGGCGGCCCGGAGGGTGAGCACGGGGTCGCGTTCGGGGCGTGCGGTGCGCGCGAGGACGACTTCTCCGTCGGCCTCGACGACGCCCTCGGCGAGCGGGGTGCGTTCGGGTGCGGCCTTGGCGCCGCCGCCCAGGAGCGAGCGCAGCCGCGGGCGTGCGGAGCGGGCGCGCAGGACCCGGTTGACCTCGCGCCAGGTCACGTCGGTGGCGTACGAGACGGTCCGGGCGGCCTCGTACACGTGGCGCAGCAGGGCGTCGGCGTCGAGGAGGCCGAGGGCGCCGGCGACCTGGTCCTGCTCCTGCAGGGCCAGGCGGTCGGTGGCCCGGCCGGTGGTGAGGTGCAGGGCGTCGCGGGCGTCGAGGAGCGTGCGGCGTGCCTCCGCGAGTCCCTCGCGGGGGGCGTCGGCGACCCAGGACGCGGCGACGGCACGCAGGGCGGTGGCGTCGCGGAGGCCGCCGCGGGCCTCCTTGAGGTCGGGTTCCAGGAGGAACTGGAGCTCGCCCATGCGTTCGGCCCGCTCGCGGCAGAGCTCGTCGAGTGCGGGGAGGCGCTTGGGCGCCTGGTTGCGCCAGTCGGCGAGGACCGCGGTCCTCAGCCCGGCGACGAGGCCGAGGTCCCCCGCGACGGGGCGCGCGTCGAGCAGTCCGAGCTGGACCTTGAGGTCCTCGCCCGCGGTCCTGCGCGCTTCGCCGGGGGTGCGTACGGAGTGGTCGAGGGCGAGGCCGAGGTCCCAGACGGGGTACCAGATCCCGTCCGCGAGGGCGGCGACGGCCCCGGCGTCGGCGGTGCCGTCGTGCAGGAGCAGCAGGTCGAGGTCGCTGCGCGGGGAGAGCTCGCCGCGGCCGTATCCGCCGACGGCGACGAGCGCGGCGCCGCGGACGCCCGCCCGCTCGGCGGCCGCGGTGAACAGGCCGGTGAGCCAGTCGTCGGTGAGCCGGGCGAGGGCGGCACGGCGC
>NZ_NEUF01000180.1:4641-15067 GCF_002910915.1 Streptomyces sp. SM10
AGCCGGGCCGCCGCATAGCCGCTGGGTCCCGAGTCCTCGGAATCGGTGGTCACTTCGGTGCTCGTCACCCAGCTGCCTTTCCGTTCACAGGGACCGTCGGTCAGAGCGCGTCCGGGCCGCGTTCACCCGTCCGTACGCGGATCGCGGTGTCGACCGGGACGCTCCAGACCTTGCCGTCACCGATCTTGCCCGTACGGGCGGCCTTGACGACCACGTCGATGAGCTGTTCGGCGTCCTCGTCCTCGACGAGTACCTCGATGCGGATCTTCGGTACGAGGTCGACGGTGTACTCGGCACCACGGTAGACCTCGGTGTGTCCGCGCTGACGCCCGTAGCCGCTGGCTTCCGTGACCGTGAGGCCCTGGACGCCGAAGGCCTGGAGGGCCTCCTTGATCTCGTCCAGCCTGTGCGGCTTCACGACTGCGGTGATGAGCTTCATGCGTCCACCTTCTTGTTCGTCGGGGCTGCCGGCGTGCCGGGGGCCGGCGGGGCCGTGCGGGTGGTGGCGCCGCCGCCGGCACCGCTGAAGTCGTACGCCGTCTCGGCGTGCTCGACCTGGTCGATACCGGAGATCTCCTCGTCCTCGCTGACCCGCATCCCGATGGTCTTGTCGAGGACGAACGCCAGGACCGCCGAGACGACCAGCGAGTACGCGAGGACCGCGAAGACACCGACGGCCTGCTTGCCGAGCTGGTCGAGTCCGCCGCCGTAGAAGAGGCCCTTGGCGTCGGACTGCACACCGCCGGTGGCGAAGAAGCCGATGAGCAGGGATCCGAGGACACCGCCGACGAGGTGGACGCCGACGACGTCGAGGGAGTCGTCGTAACCGAGCTTGTACTTGAGGCCGACGGCCATGGCGCACAGCACACCGGCGATGACGCCGATGGCGATGGCTCCCAGCGGGCTGACGGCACCGCCCGCGGGGGTGATGGCGACGAGGCCCGCGACGGCGCCGGAGGCGGCGCCCAGGGTGGTGAAGGAACCGTGGCGGATCTTCTCGTAGGCGAGCCAGCCGAGGACCGCCGCACCGGTGGCGACCTGGGTGTTGACGAACATGACGGCACCGACACCGTCGTCGTTGCCGAGCCACGAGCCGGCGTTGAAGCCGAACCAGCCGAACCACAGGAGGGCGGCGCCGAGCATGACGAGCGGCAGGCTGTGCGGCCGCATCGGGTCCTTCTTGAATCCGACCCGCTTGCCGATGACGAGGATCACGCCGAGGGCTGCGGCACCGGCGTTGATGTGGACGGCCGTACCGCCGGCGAAGTCGATGACACCCAGCTCGAAGAGCCAGCCGCCGGCGCCCCAGACCCAGTGGGCGACGGGGAAGTACACGACGGTGACCCAGAGGGTGATGAACAGCGCCCAGGAGGTGAACTTGACGCGGTCGGCGAGGGCACCGCTGATCAGGGCCGGGGTGAGGATGGCGAACATCAGCTGGAAGACGGCGAAGACGTAGACCGGGATGGTGTAGCCGTCCCAGAGCTCCGTGACGCCGATCCCGCTGAGGCCGACGAAGTCCGAGCTCCAGCCGATGACGGAGCCGACGTCGGCGCCGAAGGCGAGGCTGAATCCGTAGAGCACCCAGAGGATCGTGACGATCCCGAGGCTGATGAAGCTCATCATCAGCATGTTCAGGGTGCTCTTGACGCGGACCATGCCTCCGTAGAAGAAGGCCAGGCCCGGGGTCATGAGCATCACCATCGCGGAGCAGATGAGCATGAACCCTGTGTTGGCGGCAGACAGCTCCGGGGCGTCTGCGGCAAGCGTCGTGATGCCTGGGGGCATCGGCGTCTCCTCGTCGTCGGTGCGGCCACGTGCGGGGGTGCGGGACCACGGTGAAAAGGTGCGGGCCGGTTATGCGCCATGAGATTCGCGCAGCGCGGTTTCCACGAATGCCGCACGATGTTTCACCACAGTGACGAAGGACCCGGGCGTGTTACGTCCCCATGAACCAGGGGTGTCGGGCCCGGTGCCCTGCCTACCATGCTGCCTGCGCCGCATACGGTGCGGTTGGAACGCCGGGAGACGTGAACCGGCCACGACGGCGACCCGCTGACCTGGCAATGGGGGAGCCGAGTCGGGTGGTACGGGGCGGCCGTCGTGGCCGGTGGCGGGAGTGCCCGGTCAGACCGCTTCCGCGGTCTCCGGGAGCTGCTCGGTGAGCAGGTCGGTGAGCCGGGCGACCTCGGCGATGTCGCCGAAGTCCCTGGCAGCGGTGTCGACGGTCTTGCGGAGCCTGGTGTTGACGCGCTCCGACCTGACCTTCTTGGCGATCTTCAGCGCCCGGGTGGCCAGGACGGTCGACTCCTCCGGCTCGCGCTTGAGGAGATGCACCGTGGCCATGCCGATGAGATTGAGCGCGTAGGACCTCTGGTGCTCGTCGTCCTCGCCGAAGAGCTCGACGGCGCGGGCCATGACCGGCTCGGCGAGCGAGGCGTACGTGGGGCTGCGGCCGGCGACATAGGCGAGGTCACGGTAGGAGTGGGCGTTCTCGCCGTGCAGCTCGGCGTCGGAGAAGAAGCGGATCCAGTCGGGCTCGGGCTCGTCGTCGAGGACCGCGTCGCCGAAGGTGTCCTCCGCCATCCGGACCGCCCGCTTGCACTTGCTCGGCTGGCCCATGTTGGCGTAGGCGCGCGCCTCCATCGCATACAGCATGGCCTGGGTCCGCGCGGTGGCGCAGTCGCGGCTTCCGTACTGGGCGAGGTGGATGAGTTCGAGCGCGTCGTCGGGCCGGCCGAGGTGGATCATCTGGCGGCTCATGCTGGAGAGGATGTACGAGCCCAGCGGCTTGTCGCCGGCCTCCTTGGAGGCGTGCAGGGCGAGCACGAAGTACTTCTGGGCGGTGGGCTGGAGACCCACGTCGTAGCTCATCCACCCCGCGAGCTCGGCCAGTTCGGCCGCGCACCGGAACAGGCGCCTGGCGGTGGCCTGCGGCTGCGGCTCCTGCAGCAGGTCGGTGACTTCGTGGAGCTGGCCGACGACGGCCTTGCGGCGCAGTCCTCCGCCGCACTGGGCGTCCCACTGGCGGAACATCGCCGTGGTGGACTCCAGGAGGTCGAGCTCGGGACCCGAGAGCCGCGAGGGGCGGCTCTCGGCGGACGGCAGCTCCGGTTCCGCCTGGCCCGGACGGGCGACGGGCACCAGCCAGCGCTGCATGGGCTCGATGAGTGTGGGACCGGCGGCCAGGGCGAGGGAGCTGCCGAGGAATCCGCGCCGGGCGAGCATGAGGTCGCTGCGGGAGAACTCGCTGAGCAGGGCGACGGTCTGCGGGCCCGCCCAGGGGAGGTCGACCCCCGCGACCGAGGGGGCCTGGTGGGCCGCGCGCAGTCCGAGGTCCTCGACCGGCACGACGGCACCGAAACGCTCGGAGAAGAGTTCGGAGAGGATGCGCGGGATCGGTTCGCGGGGCTGTTCGCCGTCCAGCCAGCGGCGCACCCGGGAGGTGTCGGTGCTGATGTGGTGGGCACCCATCTGCCGGGCCCGCCGGTTCACCTGGCGGGCGAGCTCGCCCTTCGACCAGCCGCTCCGCACGAACCACGAGCCCAACTGCCCGTTGGGGCGCTTCCCGGCATTCGTCTCGCCTGCGCCACTGCCACTCACGGATACGCCCCCATCCCGCTGAAACCTGTCGCGCGAACCTCTATCAGAATGCCGTGCCCCGGTGCCGCCCGTAGCCGGCGTTGCGCACCATCGAACAGAAAATCGGGTGTGCCCGGGGCATACCCACCAGCGCATGCAATTGCAGGTTCGAGTACCGACGGTAATCCTACGATCACCGTCACCGCGAGGGCCGTTACTGAAACGCCACCATTCGCCACCCCTTCGGATGAACCCGTCCGGCCCGGTCCGCGATTCACTTGACAGGCCGCGATCAGCAGCAGGCGGAGTGAAGCATCCAGGGGCGCGGGAGGCATGACGCGTCCCCCTGGTTCGCCACCCCGCGCGCCGCCCGACCGCCGGCGCGCGGAGGACGTCCAGGACTCCGGGTCGTAACCACCGGTGAGTCGGACCCGTTGGAGGGGGCATGGGCTTCACGATCGGCGGCATCCGGGAGATGCGGTCCGGCACGCGGCGTCGCGGCCGCGGGGCCGGGGCGACCGCGGTGGCGGAATACACAGGACTCTGGGGATGGGCGGTGGCTCCGGGCGCGCGTGCCGCGGCCGGCGCCTGTTCGTGCGGCGACAGCGCGTGCGCGGCCCCCGGCGCGCACCCTCTGGACTTCGCCCCCGAGGTCCCGCCGGGCGCCACCCTCACGATGGCCACGGAAGCCTGGGCGGAGGTGCCGGGCGCCTCGATGATGCTGCCCGCCGGCAGGACGTTCGACGTGCTCGACGTCGCCGAGGCCGCCGGCAGGCGCGCGCTGGTGCGGATGGAGCGGATGGGGGTGCCGCTGGGTCCGGTGGCGGTGACACCGGCAGGCCGGACGCAGTTCTTCGTCGCCCCGGGAGCCGCCGCCGGCCTGCCCGCACTGCTCTACCGGATGGGCTGGGACGACGCGGATCTGGATCTGAGGGCGCTCGGCCCGGGCGCCTACGTCACGGCTCCCCCCTCGGACCGCGGAGGTCTGGGCCCGGTCCGCTGGCTGCGCCCGCCGGCGCCGGACACGGCAGCCGCTCCCCCGCAGGCCCGGCTGCTGCTGGGCACGCTCGCCTACATATGCCACCGCTGGTGAACGCGGAAGGGCGGTGAACCCCTCTCGGGTCCACCGCCCTTCACATGCCCGTGGGACGTCGGGGGTCAGTCGCCGATCAGCGCGTCGACGAAGGCACCCGGCTCGAACGGGGCCAGGTCGTCCGGTCCCTCGCCGAGGCCGATGAGCTTCACGGGGACGCCCAGCTCGCGCTGGACGGCGATGACGATGCCGCCCTTGGCGGTGCCGTCCAGCTTGGTGAGGACGATGCCGGTGATGTCGACCACCTCGGCGAAGACCCGCGCCTGGACGAGACCGTTCTGACCGGTCGTGGCATCGAGGACGAGCAGGATCTCGTCGAGCGGGCCGTGCTTCTCGACGACCCGCTTGACCTTGCCGAGCTCGTCCATGAGACCGGTCTTGGTGTGCAGTCGGCCCGCGGTGTCGATGAGCACGACGTCGGCGCCCTCGGCGATGCCCTCCTTCACCGCGTCGAAGGCGATCGACGCCGGGTCGCCGCCCTCGGGGCCACGCACGGTGCGGGCGCCGACGCGCTCGCCCCAGGTCTGGAGCTGGTCGGCGGCGGCGGCGCGGAAGGTGTCCGCCGCGCCGAGCACGACGCTGCGGCCGTCGGCGACCAGCACCCGGGCGAGCTTGCCCGTCGTGGTCGTCTTGCCGGTGCCGTTGACACCGACGACCATGACGACGCCGGGCGTCTCCTCGCCGCCCTCCGTCTTCACCGCACGGTCGAAGTCGGGGCCGAGCAGGGTGACGAGCTCCTCGCGCAGCAGGGTGCGCAGTTCGTCGGGCGTACGGGTGCCGAGGACACGGACACGCTCGCGGAGCCGCTCCACCAGCTCCTGGGTGGGGGCGACGCCGACGTCGGCGGTGAGGAGGGTGTCCTCGATCTCCTCCCAGGTGTCCTCGTCGAGGTTGTCGCGGGACAGGAGCGTGAGCAGCCCCTTGCCCAGGGAGTTCTGCGAACGGGCGAGCCGGGCGCGCAGCCGCACGAGACGGCCCGCGGTGGGCTCGGGGACTTCGAGCGCGGAGGGCTCCGGCTCGATGACGACCGGGGTCTCCTCGACGGGAGTCCCGTCACCGGGGAGACCGACCTCCTCGACGGTGCGCCGCGCTTCGTCGCGCGGCGTCTCGGCCTCCTCGCCTACATGGGGCTCGGCGGGAGGAGTGAGGGTCGGCGTGCTCGACGGTGCCGAGGGCGGCAGCTGCTTCTTCTTGCGGCTGCTGACCACGAGCCCGCTGATCACGCCGACCGCGACCAGGGCGATGACTACAGCAAGGATGACGATTTCGGCGATTTCCATAACCAGCCCAGTATCGGCCACGGCTGTGGTCGGGGCACGGTTCCGGACGGCGGGCAGGGTGACCGTGCGGCCGGTATGCCACGTTTGGGGGTAAAGGTACGCTGCTGACCGTGGAGAACCGCGGCCTGGATCCCGTCCCCGACGACGAGCGCGGCGGCCGGGTCCGCACCCTCTTCCCCACCTGGGTGGCGGCCAACATGACGGTGCTGCTGCTGACCGTGGGAGCCGGGCTCACCGTCTTCGACGGGCTGAACTTCTGGCAGGTGCTGGCCGTGGCCGTCACGGCCCCCGTGCTCTCGTTCGGGCTGGTCGGTCTCGTGTCGATCGCGGGCAAGCGCGGCGGGGCCCCCGGCATGGCCCTGTCCAGAGCGGTGTTCGGGCAGCGCGGCAACCTCTTCCCCGGAGCGCTGCTCTGGCTCGCGCGCTGCGGCTGGGAGACGGCCAACGCGGTCACGGGCTCCTTCGCCCTGCTGGCCGTGCTCGACCTGCTCCTCGGCGTCCGGAGCACGTCCACCCTCGTCCTCGCGACCCTGACGGCCTTCGTCGCGGCGAGTTTCCTGGTGTCCGGGGTCGGCATCACGGCGCTGCGGGTGTGCTCCCGGGTCTCGGTGTGGCTCTTCGGGGGCGCGAGTCTGCTCGTCCTGGTCCATCTGATCGGCTCGGCCCCCTGGCGGGCGGTCCTCGACCGTCCGCCCGGACCGGTGGGGATGGTGATCGCGGGAATCGGGACGCTCGCGGCCGGGGGCATCAGCTGGGTTCCCTCGGCACCGGACTTCACCCGCTATCTGCCGCGCTCCGCGCCCTCCCGGGCGATGGTCGGCGCGGCCGTGGGAGGCGCTCTGGTCACCGTGGTGCCCATGGTGCTGATGGGAGCGGTGATGGCGGTGAGCTCACCGGACCTGGCCACCGCGAAGGACCCCGTGGCCTTCATCGGCGAGCTGCTGCCGCGCTGGATCTCGGTCCCCTACCTCCTGACCGCCGTCCTCGGCATGGTGCTGATCAACGCCCTGTCGATGTACTCCGCCGGCTTCACCGCGCAGACGGTCGGCTTCGCGGTGCCGCGCGCTTGGGCCGTGGGCGTGAACGCGGCGGTCAGCCTGCTGCTCGGGGGGACGCTGATGATGGTGACGACGAGTCTCATCGACACCTTCCTCTCGTTCCTGACCCTGCTCGGGGTGACGTTCTCCGCCTGGATCGGGGTCTTCGGCGTGGACATGCTGCGCGGCCGTACCTACGACCCCGCCGCGCTCATGGACACCACCCCCCGCAGCGGCTACTGGTACACCGGCGGATTCAGCCGGCAGGCCATGGCCGCCTGGGGCGCGGGGCTCGTGGTGGGGCTGGCCTTCACCGAGGTGGACTGGTTCGCCGGCCCGCTCGCCTCCACCTGGATCGGGCGCGACGGCCTGGGCTGGGCGGCGACGATCCTCGTCGCGGCGGGGCTGTACGCGGCCCTACCCCGCCCTGCGGACGGGACGGCCGGAGCACCGGTCCCGTTCTGACGCCGGCTCCGCGGACGGACCGCGGGACGGCAGAACGCTGCCCCGGGCCGGCATGGGCCGGACCGGGGCAGCGGGTCGAGGAGAGGGGCAGCGGGGATCAGCCCATCTCCTCCAGCGCCTTGCCCTTGGTCTCCTTCACGAACTTGATCACGAAGGGGATGGAGAGCACGGCGAAGCAGGTGTAGATGATGTAGGTGCCCGACAGGTTCCAGTCGGACAGGCTCGGGAAGCTCGCGGTGATCGCCCAGTTGGCGATCCACTGCGCGGACGCGGCGACACCGAGGGCCGCGGCGCGGATGCGGTTCGGGAACATCTCCCCGAGGAAGACCCAGACGACGACACCCCACGACAGGGCGAAGAAGAGCACGAAGACGTGGGCCGCGATGAGGGCGACGGTGCCCTGGGTCGTGGGCAGTTTGCCGTCGACCAGGTCCGCGGAGAAGGCCCACGCCTCGAAGGCCAGGGCGATGGCCATACCGACGGATCCGACGAGCGCGAGAGGCCTGCGGCCCACCCGGTCGACCAGGATCATGGCGATCACGGTGCCGATGATGTTGATGATCGACGTGGTGAACGAGTAGAAGAACGAGTCGGTGGGGTCGATGCCGACGGACTGCCACAGCGTCGCCGAGTAGTAGAACGCGACGTTGATGCCGACGAGCTGCTGGAAGACCGACAGCCCGATACCCACCCAGACGATCGGCAGGAAGCCGAAGCGGCTCCCGAGCAGGTCGCTGAACTTCGACTTGTGCTCACGGCGCATGGCCGTCTCGATCTCGTTCACGCGAGCGTCGAGGTCGGTGTTCTTGCCCTCGACCTCTTCGAGGATCTTCCGGGCACGGTCCCTCTTGCCGACGGAGATCAGAAAGCGCGGCGACTCGGGGATCACGAAGGAGAGCAGCCCGTACAGGATGGCCGGCAGGACCATCACCCCGAGCATCCACTGCCAGGCCTCGAAGCCGGCGATCTCGCCTCGCTGTTCGCCGTCGGCGATCTGCAGGATGCCGTAGTTGACCAGCTGCGAGATGGCGATGCCGATGACGATGGCGGCCTGCTGGAAGGAACCCAGGCGACCGCGGTAGGCGGGCGGCGAGACCTCGGCGATGTAGGCCGGGCCGATGACCGAGGCCATACCGATCGCGAAGCCGCCGATGATCCGCCACATGGCGAGGTCCCAGAGGGCGAACGGCAGGGCGGATCCGACGGCGCTGATGGTGAAGAGCACCGAGGCGATCTGCATGCAGCGGATACGGCCGATCTTGTCGGCGATGCGTCCCGCCGTCGCCGCTCCGATGGCACAGCCGATCAGTGCGATGGCGATCACCTGGGCCAGCGTCCCTGACCCGATGTCATAGCGGTCACGGATGGCTTCGACGGCACCGTTGATCACGGAACTGTCGTAGCCGAAGAGGAAACCGCCCATCGCTGCGGCCGCCGTGATGAAGATGACATGGCCGAGATGGTCCGGGTGGGCGTCCCGGGCTCCGGACTCCGGTCCGTGCGCTGTGCTGGTCACATGAACTCCTGATGCCTGGCCGCAACGTCAGGCGTGGGGGGTGAGCCCTCCCAGTGGCGCACAACTTCCAGCCGACCACCACTTGAAGGCAAAAACAATATTGCTGAGGTTATGCGTTCATGTTTCGAAGTCAAGACTCGGGTCGAGCCAAGGCCTCCTTCACAAGTACCCAGGAACACCCAAAACGTACGTTGAAGTGTTGAAGATTAGGTAAAGAGGGTGTGACTGCCCCTCAGCCAGGAGGAACAGGCCTCAGCGGAGCCGCTGGCTGATCACCTTGGAGACCCCGTCGCCCTGCATGGAGACGCCGTACAGCGCGTCCGCGACCTCCATCGTCCGCTTCTGGTGCGTGATCACGATGAGCTGGGAGCTCTCCTGGAGCTCCTCCATGAGCCGGATCAGACGCTGCAGATTGGTGTCGTCGAGCGCCGCCTCCACCTCGTCCATGACGTAGAACGGACTCGGCCTGGCCTTGAAGATGGAGACCAGGAGGGCAACGGCCGTAAGGGATCGCTCACCTCCGGACAGCAGCGAGAGCCGCTTGACCTTCTTGCCCGGCGGCCTCGCCTCGACGTCGAGACCGGTCGTCAGCATGTTGTCCGGGTCGGTGAGGATGAGACGGCCCTCGCCGCCCGGGAAGAGCCGCGAGAAAACACCCTCGAACTCGCGTGCGGTGTCCCGGAAGGCCTCCGTGAACACCTGCTCGACCCGCTCGTCGACCTCCTTGATCACCTGCATCAGATCGGCCCGGGTCTTCTTCAGGTCCTCGAGCTGCTCGGAGAGGAACTTGTGCCGTTCCTCCAGCGCCGAGAACTCCTCGAGGGCGAGAGGATTCACCTTCCCGAGTTGCTGGTACGCCCGTTCGGCCGCCTTCAGCCGCTTCTCCTGGTCGGCCCTGACGAACGGCGTCGGCCGGTTGCGCGGATCCTCCGGGTCCGCGGGAAGCTCCTCCCCCTCCGCCGCGGGGGACGGCGGCACGAGCTGATCCGGCCCGTACTCGGCCGCCAGACCCGCCGGCTCCACGCCGAACTCCTCCAGCGCCTTGGCCTCCACCTGCTCCATGCGCAGCCGCTTCTCGGCCCCGAGGACCTCGCCCCGGTGCACCGAGTCGGTCAGCCGGTCGAGCTCGCTCTTGAGGTCACGGCCTCGGCCGCGTTCGGCGGCCAGCTCCCGCTCCCGCTCGCCCTTCGCCGCCTCCGCCCTGGTCCGCTCCTCGTCCGCGCGTACGACCGAGACCTCCACATGGGCGAGCAGCTGCCTGGCGCCCGACGCGACGGCGGTGGCCACGGCGGCCTCGTGACGCAGACGGGTACGGCGCTGCTCGGCGCGGGCGCGGGCCTCGCGTTCGGCACGGGCCGCGCGGTCGAGTGCGTCGGCCCGACCGGCGAGCGCCCTGACCCGTTCCTCGTGGGTGCGCGCCTGGAGGCGGGCCTCCATCTCGGTCTGGCGCGCG
>NZ_NEUF01000180.1:15088-48518 GCF_002910915.1 Streptomyces sp. SM10
GAGCCGGTCCCGCACGGAGGTGTCGGGTTCCTCCTCGACCGGGGTCTCCTCGGCCACGAACAGCCGCTCCGCCAGCTCCTGGGCCTCCTCGGTGGCCCGCTCGAGCGCCTCCTGCGCCCTGGCGGCCGACGCGGCCGACCGCTCGGCCTCCCCGGCGGCGCCACGGGCCTGCCCTGCCAGCCGCCCGAGCTGCTGCGCGACCCCGGACTTCTCCCGTTCGGCGGCCCGGCGACGCTCCCCCAGCTGCTCGACCAGCGCCACGGATTCACCGCGCCGGACGGCCGCGGCGCGCTGGGCCGACGCGAGCTCCTCGCAGCGCACGGCGAGCTCGGCCAGTTCGGCGGCGGCCTCGTCGACGGAGGCCTGCACCTCCAGCAGGCTCGGCGCTCCGGCGGATCCGCCGTGCGCGAAGTGGGCGCCCAGCACATCGCCCTCGGCGGTGACGGCGGTGAGCCCCGGGTGGGCCGCGACCAGTTCCTCGGCGTCCTCCAGGGTGCCGACGACCACCATGTCGCGTACCAGCCGCCGTACGGCCGCCATGAGTTCGACGGGGCCCCGCAGCAGTCCCGCGACGGCCGGCGCCGGGCACTCCCCCGTGACGACGGCTCGGCCCGCCGAAGGCTCCGGCCGCTCCGGCCGGCTCTCCACCGCCGCGGTGCCGTGCTCAGCCCCGGCGACCGCGAGGACCGAGGGACCGTGCTCCGCCCCGGATGCCTGCCCGGGCACCTGGCCGGCGGCCCCCGAGGCGGGCTCCGTACTCTGCGCGGGTACCTGCCCGGCCCCCACTCCGCCCGGCACCAGCGCCGCGCGTCCCGCGTCCTGCTTGCGCAGCAGACGGATCGCGTCGGCGGCCGTGGCCGGGTCCGTCACCGCGATCGCGTCGGCGGCGGCGCCCAGCGCCGCCGCTACCGCGACCTCGTGCCCCGGGGCCACCGTGAGCAGTTCCGCGACCGGCCCGAGCAGCCCCGTCAGCCGGTCTCCGGCGCCGAGCAGCACGCCGGTGCCGTCCTTGCGCCGCAGCCCCAGGGAGAGTGCCTCGTGCCGGGCCGAGACCGCAGCGCGGCTGCGTTCCGCCGAGGTGACCGCCTCACGCGCCGCGCTGAGCTCCGCTTCCGCTCCGGCGAGATCCCGCTTGGCGGCCTCGTGCTGCTCCGTCAGCTCCGCGTCATCCGCGTCCAGGCCGTCGACCTCGGCCTTGAGCTGCTCGTACTCCTCCTGGGCCGCGACCGCCCGGTCCTGCGCCTCGTCCCGCGACGCGGCCAGCCGGTCGATCTCGGCCTGTGCCGAACCCGCACGGCTGCGGGCGGCGTTGACCTGGCCGTGGAGCCGTGCGAGGCCCTCGCGCCGGTCGGCGATGGCACGGGCGGCGTCGCGGAGTCCGCGCTCCTCCACCGCCAACTCCCGCTCCAGTTCGGACCGGTGCGCGGTGGTGTCCTCCAGGGCGTGCTCCGCCGCTTCGAGTGCCGCCTCCAGCTCCGCCTCCTGCTCGCGGATCCGGGCGGCCTCACGCTCCATGTCCTCGGGGTCCCGCCCGCGCCGCTCCTCGTCCGGTGCCGAGGTGGCGCTCTTCACCCGCGCGTCGGCGAGCGAGATCGTCCCCCGGACGCGCTCGGCCAGCTGCGAGAGTTCGTACCAGGTCTGCTGGGCCCGCTGCAGCCGTGGCGCCAGGCGGCGCACCTCGTCCTCCAGGTCGGCCTCGCGGGCGAGCGCCGCCCTGAGTTCGGCCTCCGCCGCCTCTCTGCGCTGCTTGAGGGCCGCCTCGTCGGCGATCTCGCCGCGCAGCGCCTCCCTCAGCCGCACCAGGTCGTCGGCGAGGAGCCTCAGCCGGGCGTCCCTCAGGTCGGCCTGGATGACGGCGGCCCGGCGGGCCACGGCCGCCTGCCGGCCCAGCGGTTTGAGCTGACGCCGCAGTTCGTCGGTGAGGTCCTGGACTCGGGCGAGGTTGGCGCCCATCGCCTCCAGCTTCCGCAGCGCCTTCTCCTTGCGCTTGCGGTGCTTGAGCACGCCCGCCGCCTCTTCGATGAAGGCGCGGCGTCCCGTCGGATCGGCGTGCAGGACGGAGTCCAGCCGGCCCTGGCCGACGATGACGTGCATCTCGCGGCCGATTCCGGAATCCGAGAGGAGTTCCTGGATGTCGAGCAGCCGGCAGGTGTCACCGTTGATCTGGTATTCACTTCCGCCGTTGCGGAACATGATCCGCGTGATCGTCACTTCGGCGTACTCGATCGGCAGCGCGCCATCGGAATTGTCGATGGTCAGCGACACCTCGGCGCGGCCCAGCGGCGGCCTTCCCGTGGTGCCGGCGAAGATCACGTCTTCCATCTTGCCGCCGCGCAGGGATTTCGCCCCCTGCTCGCCCATGACCCAGGAGAGCGCGTCCACCACATTGGATTTGCCCGACCCATTGGGACCGACGACGCAGGTGATCCCCGGTTCGAACCGCAGGGTCGTGGCCGAGGCGAACGATTTGAAACCACGGAGGGTCAGAGCCTTGAGGTGCACGCCGCCGGACTCTACCTTTCACTCTCGGTTTCGCTGATGAAGGTGCAGGGCACATCAGACGTTGAGCGAAGAGTGGGAGCCCGGGGACGGGCACGGGGAAAGAAAGAAGGGACGCCGGAGCGTCCCTTGTAAATCTTGCACGGCGCTGCCTGCGCAGTCGTCCGAGCACAGTCCTGCGTGACGGATCGCGAACGTACCGGTTCACGAGCAGTTCCCGGTGTTCCGGGACGACGATCCGTGACGAAGACATTCGATGGGTTGATCCCGAGCGGCTGGCGTACGGCCCGACCGGCCCCGGCAGGGCCTTGGGGTCAGGTCAGCGCGGGCTCCGCCTGGGGTACGTCGATGTCGATGCTGTCGAGCAGCGACTCTTGGTGCTGGGCGGCGGCGTTGAGCGCGTCGTTCTCGTCCTGGATCCGTACGAGCTCGGATTCCAGGTCCTGGACGCGCTTCTGAAGCCGTCGCATCTCGGCGAGGAGTCGCGGGTCGGAACCGCCGACGTAACCGAGAAGCGCCTTTGCCATGATGAGTGGTCCTCCACACTGAGTGACCGACCGGATGCGGTGTGGGTCGTGAGGGAATCGCACCCGCGGTGCTCGGCAGTGCTCTGTTCTCACTGCTGTTCTGCTGTCACCAGCTCTGCCGAACAGCTAAGGTGCGCGGGGTTTTCAGCGTCTCACCAAAAAGTTTGACGGTCAACACGATCACACGCCAGGGAGCCGGGTGTCCCGGGGCACGCGGCTCGACGATCATGCGGCGCGACTCCTGCACGGGTTCCCGAAGGGTGTGGAGATCTTCGTCAATGCCGCAGCCTGGCATGGGGCGCGCTTCTTGGCAACCATGTCCCCGCGCCGGCTTCTTTCGCAGGTCATTTCGGGTGCGCGGCTCTCGAAGCCCCTCCCGGGTCACCGCTCGGCGCCCCTCGCACACGCAGCGGATCCACCTCTCTTTCCCTGCCGCTGTCAGCGGATGGCGAATCCCTCATATCCACCGCGAGGCGTGTCCCAGATCTCAGTCACGCCGTCCACGCGGCCGGGTGTGTCGTCGGAGGCGAGCCAGTCCAGCAGACGGTGGCAATTCTCACGCGGCCCTTCGGCCACCACCTGCACCCGGCCGTCGTCGAGATTGAGGGCGAAGCCGGTGAGATTTCCGATCTCCAAAGCATTTGCCCTGGTGAACCAGCGGAATCCTACTTGCTGTACTCGGCCGCGTACCCATACGACGAGTCGTGCATCTTCGTTCATGCCCGAACGCTAACCGGCCAATTGCACGACGAGCACGCCGCCCCAATCCGCCATGGCGTATGGTCCCCTCGCAATAGCCTCACCCGAACGGGTGAGCTTGATCTTGAATGCGGTGACGTCGTCACGACGTCCGGAGCACGAGGAAGGCACAGCGCATGGGACGGCACAGACGCGCAGGCGCGGCCCCCGCCGCTGAGCAGCACACGGCGGACGTGGTGGACGGGCACCGGACTGCCCACCGGAAGAAGCGCACGGGTATACCCGTGCGCGCCGGGCTCCTCGGCGTGTCCGCGGCCGTGGCCGTCGGCGCGGTCGCCGTCGCCTCCGGCCTGATCCCGGGCGGCGGCAGCTACGACGTGACCGGAGGCGGGGCCGCCGAACAGGTGCACGCGGGCGGCGCTCCCGACCTGCTGACCCAGGGCGACGCGTCGGCCGAACCGACCGGCCGCACCTCGGCCTCCGCGTCGGCCCAGGCCAGCCGGGGTGCGGACCGTTCCGCGGCCCCTTCCAAGTCACCCTCGGTGCCCCCGAGCGAGAAGCCGAGCAAGAAGCCCTCGGCCACCGCCTCGAAGCCGGCGACGAAGACTCCCGAGGCCCCCGAGCGGACGACACCGCCTGCGGCCGCCCCGAAGAAGAGCACCTCGTCGAGTCCGGCGGCCAGGAAGCCCGCAGCTCCGAAGTCCTCGTCGGCCGCTCCGAGCCGTACGGCCGCCGCCCCGGCGACGCCGTCCCCGTCCCCGTCCTCCGCCCAGGCCGCCGTGCTCGACCTGGTCAACCAGGAGCGCGCGAAGGTCGGCTGCACTCCGGTCACCACCAGTGCCTCCCTGACCGCGCTCGCCCAGGACTTCAGCGAGGACATGGCCGCCCGCGACTTCTTCGGCCACACCGACCCCGACGGGGCGACCCCCTGGGACCGTGCCGACGCCGCCGGTGTGCAGGGGCTCGGGGGCGAGAACATCGCCCGGGGCCAGGCCGACGCGCAGGCCGTGATGGACGCCTGGATGAACAGCGACGGACACCGCGCAAACATTCTCAACTGCGACTACAAGACCCTCGGCGTGGGAGTCCATCTCGGCTCCGGCGGCCCTTGGTGGACTCAGGACTTCGGCTTCTGAGCAGGAGACAACCGCACCTCGCACCACGGAGACCCCTGCCGTCCCAGGACGGACAGGGGTCTCCCCCTGTCCGGGCACATCCGGCCCGCCGGCGGAGCCTGCGAGCGCACGGCGAGGCCGTTCTCCCCACGCCTGTGCAGCGCTCACCGGAAGTGAGCGCTGCACAGGCGTAAGCTGGCGGTATGGGTGAGACACAGGCGGACTCCGTGCGTGACGTCGAGGGCGACGCTCCCTTCGACGTCTTCTCCCGGCAGTGCCCCTCGCGCGGAACCCTGGAACACGTGACCGGCCGCTGGGGCAGCCTCACCCTGGGTGCCCTGCACGAGAGCGGTGCCCGCTTCAACGAGCTGCGCCGCCGGGTCGACGGGGTCAGCGAGAAGATGCTCTCCCAGACGCTCCAGGCGCTGGAGCGGGACGGCCTGGTCCTCCGGGACGCGCGGCTCACCAACCCGCCTCGCGTCGACTACGCGCTGACACCGATCGGCCGCGAGGTCGCGGGCCGGCTGATGGGACTCATTCAGCTCGTCGAGGGCCGGATGCCCGAGGTCGTGGAGGCCCGGAACCGGTACGACGCGGCGCGCGGAGCCTGAGCCGGGGCGTCAGGAGGCGCGCGGCGGGCGCTGGCAGCGCGGGCAGAAGTAGCTGGAGCGGTTCATCCAGGGCCGGCGGCGCATCGGTGTGCCGCAGCGACGGCAGGGTTCGTCCTCGCGTCCGTAGGCGTCGAGCGACCGGTCGAAGTAGCCGGACTCCCCGTTCACGTTGACGTACAGGCTGTCGAAGCTGGTACCGCCCTGGTCGAGGGCCTCCCGCATCACGTCCCGGACATGGCCGAGCAGCTCCGCCGTCCTCGGACGGGTCAGGGTCGCGGTCGGCCGCTCGTAGTGCAGCCGGCTCCGCCACAGGGCCTCGTCGGCGTAGATGTTCCCCACCCCGCTGATCAGGGACTGGTCGAGCAGGGCCCGCTTCACCGTCGTACGGCGCAGGCGCAGCGCCATGTGGAAGGCGCTGTCGTCGAAGGCCGGGTCGAGGGGGTCGCGCGCGATGTGCGCGATGACGTCGGGCAGACCGTCGGGGGTGTTGTCGTGGAGCGACAGCCCGCCGAAGGTGCGCTGGTCGACGAAGCGCAGCTCGGTGCCGAGCGCGTCGTCGAAGCGGATCCTGATGCGCAGGTGCTTCTCGTCGGCGGCGTCCTCGGGCTGCACGAGCAGCTGGCCGCTCATGCCGAGGTGGCCCAGCAGCGAGGAATCGGCCTCGTCGAGCGGGACCCAGAGGTACTTGCCGCGACGCATCGCCACGCCGAAGCGCAGTCCGCGGAGCCGGGCCGCGAAGTCCGCACCGCCCGCGAGGTGCCGCCGGACCGCACGTGGGTGCAGGACCTCGACCGCCTCCACCGTGCGTCCGGCGGTCCAGCGCTCCAGCCCCCTGCGCACGACTTCGACCTCGGGCAGTTCGGGCACGGTGGAACTCCTTCGGAAGGGGGCGGGACAGCGAAAACCCCCCGGCGCCGAAGAGGCACCGAGGGGTTCCGGGTGGTTCAGGCCGGAGCCGCACCTGATGTCGGCGACGGGTCGGCAGGAGTGTCGGCGACCCCTCCGTCGGCTGCGGACTTCGCCGCCGCCTCCCGTGCTTCCGCGGCGGCGCTGATCTCGCGCCAGGCGGACTCCGCCGCCTGCTGCTCCGCTTCCTTCTTGCTACGACCGGTGCCGGCGCCGTACGAGACACCACCGACGCGAGCAGCAGCAGTAAAGGTCTTCTCGTGATCCGGACCGGTCTCCGTGACGAGGTACTCGGGGACTCCGAGGCTCTCCCTCGCGGTGAGCTCCTGGAGACTGGTCTTCCAGTCCAGGCCGGCTCCGAGGTTGGAGGACCTGTCGATCAGCGGGTCGAAGAGCCGGTGCACCAGCTCCGAGGCCGCACTGAGCCCTTGGTCGAGATAGACGGCGCCGATCACCGCTTCAAGGGTGTCGGCGAGGATGGAAGCCTTGTCCCGGCCGCCCGTGCCCTCTTCACCGCGGCCGAGCCGGATGAAGGAGCCGAGTTCGAGGCCGCGGCCCACTTCCGCAAGCGCACGCGAGTTGACCACCGCGGCCCGCAACTTGGCCAGCTGGCCTTCGGGCAGGTCGGGGTGGGTGCGGTACAGCGTGTCCGTGACCACCAGGCCGAGCACCGAATCCCCGAGGAATTCGAGACGCTCGTTGGTGGGCAGACCGCCGTTCTCGTATGCGTACGAACGGTGGGTCAGCGCACGCACCAGAAGGGCGGACTCGAGGTGATACCCGAGCCGCCCTTCCAGAAGCGTGTGGGACGAGGCTGTGTTGATGTTGTCTGCCTGCTTCTTGGCACTGGACAACTCAGACATCGGGCCTCTCACCAGCCGCTCAGACCTCGAGGACCTGGCGCTTGTTGTAGGTGCCGCAGCTCGGGCACGCAATGTGCTGGAGCTTCGGCTCCTGGCAACGCTCGCACGAAACCAGGGTGGGGACCGCAGCCTTCCACTGCGACCGGCGGTGGCGCGTGTTGCTGCGCGACATCTTCCGCTTCGGAACAGCCACGGCTACTTCTCCTGCTTCTCGTCGACGCCCGGTTCGGCGCCGCCCATGTTGTCCTTCTCGCCGTCCTGAACGGTCTCGGCGAGTCCTTGCAGTGCCGCCCAACGGATGTCGGCGACGTCGTGGTGGTGATCAGGATTCTCGTCCAGCCTGATTCCGCATTCGGAACACAGACCGGCACAGGTCTCCTTGCACACCGGCTGCAGCGGCAGTGCGAGCACCACCGCGTCACGCAGCACAGGTTCGAGGTCGAACGAGTCGTCCTCGAGAAAGAACCTGTCCTCGTCGTCCTCGGCGTCGTCGACCGGGTCCGCGGTCCTGCTGCGGTTCCGGTCATCGGCGTCAGGGTACGAGAACATTTCCTGGAAGTCCGCTTCGACCTCGAGGGTCAGCGGCTCCAGACACCTTACGCACTCCCCCTCGGCGGTCGCACGGGCGGTGCCTGTGACAAGCACCCCTTCCATGACCGATTCGAGGCGGAGGTCCAGCGCCAGGGGCGCGTTCTCCGGCACTCCGACGACCCCGTCGATACCGAGGTCCTTCGGTGCTTCCGCCGTGCGGGTCAGCCGCTTCTGGGTACCCGGACGCCGGCCCAGCTCACGCGTATCGAACACGAGAGGGCTGCGGTGGTCGAGGTGGCCGTTCAGGGCTTTTCCTGCTTTCGAGATCATGTACGTGGTGCTGCTCCGGGAGGGCCGCCCGGGCCCTGGGAGAACATCCCCGGGATTGAGGGCAGCCGGGATCGCCGACATACGCGCGACCGAAGAGCCAGGATACTGGACGTACCGCCCAGCTCCCAATCCGGTCCGTACCGCTCCGGTCAGCGGCCCTGCTCGTAGCGGCGCAGCTGTTCCAGGTCGATCATGCCGGTGTCGAAGAGGCTGGTCTCGTCGAGCGCGCTCTCGCCCTGCTGCGCAGGGGCCTGGGCCTGCTGGGGCCAGGCGTACTCCTGCTGCTGGTTCGGGTCGTACGCCTGCTGCTGGTAGGCGGCGTACGGGTCCGGCTGCTGCGGGTAGCCGTAGCCGTCCTGGACCTGCTGCTGGTCCGGGTAGCCGTAGGTCTGCGCGTACTGCGGCTCCGGCTGGGCCTGGACCGGGAAGCCGCCCTGCGCGGGGTCCTGGTAGTCGGCCACCGGCGCGTAGTCCTGCTGGGCGGGCTCCGCGTACGAGGGCTGCGGGGAGCTCTGACGCGGATCGGGTGCGGCCAGGTCGGCCAGGCCCGCCCAGTGGTCCTCGTCGCTGGTGCGCTGCCCGCCGCCCGCGGCGTCCTGGGCGGCCATGTGCGCGCCGAGGTCGTCGGTGGCGACCCGGCCGTGCAGCTTCTGCCGACCGCGGCCGACGGCCTCCAGGGTCTTGGCGAGCACGGCCTCGAAGGCACCGAGCTTGGTGTCCACGTAGTCGTCGGCCCGCCGGCGGAGCGTCTCGGGGTCGGCGCTGCGCTCCGGGGCCTCGGCGAAGTCGGGGTCCTGGTAGCCCTGCTCGTCGATCCCCTCGCCGCGGCCCAGGAGCTTTTCCCGGCCACGGTCGACGGAGCCGATCGTCTTGGTGAGGACGACCTCGAAGTTGGCGAGCTTGCTGTCGACGTACTCGTCGGCCTCGCCGCGGACCTCGTCGGCCTCCCGGCGGGCCTCGGACAGGATCCGGTCCGCCTCCGTCTGGGACCGCTGGGCGATCTCGGTGCCGGAGACCAGCGAGCCGCGCTCCGCGTGGGCGGACTCGATGATCCGCTCGGCCTCCTGCCGGGCCTGCTGGACGAGCTGCTCGCTGCCGCCGATGAGCTCCTCGGCGTGGGCGAGCGAGCCGGGCAGGGCCTCGCGCACCTCCTCGAGCATCGCGAGCAGTTCGGCCCGGTTGACCACGCAGGACGCCGACATGGGCATGGAGCGGGCGTTCCCGACCGTTTCGACGATCTCGTCGAGCTTCTTCTGCACGTCCACCGTGTGCTCGCCACTCTCTGCTGCTGTTGGAGACGGACGGGACGACTGTAAGGCCAGTCGCCTCCCGTCCGACACCTGGTGACGGACGGTCAGCGCATCACTTCTGGCCGAGACGCTCCACGAGGGCCGCGTGAACGGTCGGCGGCAGCAGGTGCGCCACGTCGCCGCCCCAGGTGGCGACCTCCTTGACCAGGGAGGACGACAGGAAGCTGTAGGTCGGGTTCGTCGGCACGAAGAGCGTCTCGACCCCCGAGAGGCCGTTGTTCATCTGGGCCATCTGCAGCTCGTAGTCGAAGTCGCTGACGGCCCGCAGGCCCTTCACGATCGCCGGGATGTCGCGCTGCTTGCAGAAGTCGACCAGCAGGCCGTGGAAGGACTCGACCTCCACGTTGCCGAAGTCGGCCGTCACCTCGCGGATCATCCCGATCCGCTCGTCGACGGTGAACAGGCCCTTCTTGGACTGGTTGATCATCACGGCGACGTGCACGACGTCGTACAGCTTCGAGGCTCGTCCGATGATGTCGAGATGTCCGTTGGTGATGGGGTCGAACGACCCCGGACAGACGGCGCGGCGCAACGTGGTTCCCTCGCTCTCCGGTGCGGTCAACGTGCGTCTTCGCACGTAGAGGCGGCGCGACCGTACCAAAACGTCGCCTCGCCGTAACGACGCGCCCGCTCTGGCTCGAATCCGCCGGGCCAGTTGAATTCCCCGCCCCGTGTCCTCCGTTCCACCGTGACGAGAGCATCGCCCGTGAGCCACCCCTGAGCACGGAGTGTGAGGAGGATCTCCCGAAGATCGTCGTCGGTCACGGCGTAGGGCGGATCGAGGAAGACCACGTCGTACGGGTCCGAGGGCGCCGGTCCGGTCACGATCTGTTCGGCTTTGCCCGCACGGAATTCCGCGCCGGGCAGACCGAGAGTGCGGATGTTGTCGCGGACGGTGCGCGCGGCCGTGGCGTCGGCCTCCACGAGCAGTGCGTGGGCGGCTCCGCGCGAGAGTGCCTCAAGGCCCACGGCCCCCGAACCCGCGTACAGATCGGCGACACGGATGCCGTCGAGGGTGCCCAGGAGCGCCTGCCAGGTGGAGAACAGGCCCTCCCGCGCACGGTCGGAGGTGGGGCGGGTGCCGGTGCCGGGCGGGACGGCCAGGCGGCGTCCGCCGGCCACGCCTGCGATCACGCGGGTCATGGGTGTCTGTTCCTCGGGTCGTGGGCGGCGCACAGGACGGGACGTGTGCCGTGTTCCCCACGATATGGCGTCGCCGGGGATCCGCCCGGTCACCCCTTGTCGAGGTACTCCTCCCGGTCCTTGTCGAGCAGGGCGTCCAACGCGGTGCGCAGCTCCGGCAGCCGTTCGAGCCCGGGGTCGTCCGCGACGATCCGGACGGCCTCCTCACGGGCCGCCGCGATGACCTCCTCGTCGTCGATGACGCTGAGCACCCGCAGCGAGGAGCGGACGCCGGACTGGGCCTGGCCGAGGACATCGCCCTCGCGCCGCTGTTCGAGGTCGATGCGGGAGAGCTCGAAGCCGTCGAGGGTGGCGGCGACCGCGGAGAGTCTGGCCCGGGCGGGACTCGCCTCGTGCGCCTCGCTGACCAGCAGACAGAGGCCGGGGGCGCTGCCTCGCCCCACACGGCCTCTGAGCTGGTGCAGCTGGGACACCCCGAAGCGGTCCGCGTCCATGATCACCATCGCGGTGGCGTTGGGGACGTTCACCCCGACCTCGATGACGGTGGTGGCGACCAGGACGTCGGCCTGGCCGGCGGCGAACCGGCGCATGACGTCGTCCTTGTCGTCGGGGGGCATCCTGCCGTGGAGGACCTCGACGCGCAGGCCCGCGAGCGGGCCCTTGGCGAGCTGGTCCGCGATGTCCAGTACGGCGAGCGGCGGCCGCTTCTCGGCCTCCTCGTCCGGGGCGGCCTGCTTCTTGGCGGTCTTCCCCTTCTTCTCCGCCGTCGCGTCGGCGTCGTCACCGATGCGGGGGCACACGACGTAGGCCTGGTGGCCGGTCTCCACCTCCTCGCGGACCCGCTCCCAGGCGCGGTTGAGGAAGTGCGGTTTGTCCTTGGCCGGGACGACGTGGCTGGCGATCGGCGAGCGGCCGGCCGGGAGCTGGTCGAGTACGGAGGTCTCCAGGTCGCCGAAGACGGTCATCGCGACCGTCCGGGGAATGGGGGTGGCCGTCATCACGAGCAGGTGGGGCGGCTGCTTCCCCTTGGAGCGCAGCGCGTCCCTCTGCTCCACCCCGAAGCGGTGCTGTTCGTCGACGACGACCAGGCCGAGGTCGTGGAACTTCACCTTGTCCTCGATCAGGGCATGGGTCCCGATGACGATGCCCGCCTCGCCGGTGACCAGGTCGAGCAGTGCCTGGCGACGGGCCGCCGTGCCCATGGACCCGGTGAGCAGGACGACCTTGGTGCCCAGGTCGGAGCCGCCGAGCAGGCCGCCCTCGGCCAGCTCGCCCATCATCTCGGTGATGGAGCGGTGGTGCTGCTGGGCCAGCACCTCGGTGGGCGCCAGCATGGCCGCCTGGCCGCCCGCGTCGACGACCCGGAGCATGGCCCGCAGCGCGACGAGGGTCTTGCCGGAGCCCACCTCGCCCTGGAGCAGGCGGTGCATGGGGTGTTCGGTCGCCAGGGCGTCGAAGATCTCTCCGGTGACCTTCTGCTGGCCCTCGGTGAGGGTGAAGGGGAGCGTGGAGTCGAAGGCGTCGAGCACTCCGCCGGGAACGGCCCGCCGTGCCGCTGCCGGGAGCTGGGTGTCCGCGTACCGGCGGCGGGCGAGCGCGACCTGGAGGACGAAGGCCTCGTCCCAGCGCAGCCGGTCCCGCGCGGCCGCGATGTCCGCCTTGGTCTGCGGGCGGTGGATCCTGAGCAGCGCCTCGGGGAGCGGGACGAGCCCCCGGCCGTCGCGCAGCGCCGGGGGCAACGGGTCCACCGCTTCCTGCGCGCTGGGCAGGACCGCGTCGACCGCCTTGGCGATCCGCCACGAGTCGAGCTGCTTGCAGGCCGGGTAGATCGGCAGCAGCTGCCCCGCGAAGGCGTCGACGGCCTCGGTCATCTCGGCCTCGCCGGCCGCCCCGTCGTCGCCGGACCGGGCGTCGAGGAGCTGGTACGTGGGGTGGGCCAGCTGCATCTTCCGGTTGAACACGGAGACCTTGCCCGCGAACATCGCCCGCCGGCCCGGGAGGAGTTCCTTGTGCGGCTTGTGGACGCCGTGCCCGAAGAAGACCAGCTGGAGCCGGCCGCTGCCGTCGGTGAGAGTGACCTCCAGCCGCTTGCCCCGGCCGTTGTTGAACATCATGATCCGCGCGTCGGCGACCTGCGCGACGACCGTCACGTGCTCGTCCAGCGGGAGCTCGGTGAGCGCCGTGAGACGGCCCCGCTCCTCGTAGCGCCGCGGGTAGTGGTGCAGCAGATCACCGACCGTGTGCAGGTCGAGGTGTTCGGCCATCACCTTCGCGGTGGCTCCGCCGAGCAGCTTCTTGAGGGGTTCATCGAAAGCGGACACGCGCTCCATTGCACACCACGCCACTGACAGATGTCGCCGGGCGCCGCGCCCCGGGAGGTGTCACTCGACGCCGATGAGCAGGGGCGCCGCCTGGTGCCCGCCCCGGTAGACGACCGTGTCGACGGCGAGGTGGCCCTCGCGGATGTACGCGCCGAGCTCGTCGGCCAGGGCGTCGGGGACGTCCTCGCCGAGGACCAGGGTGACGAGTTCGCCGCCGGCCGAGAGCATCCGGTCCAGGACCGTGCGGGCCGTGTCCGGGACGTCCTGTCCGATGACGGCGACGTCCCCGTCGATCAGACCGAGGATGTCGCCGGCCTGGCAGATTCCCGCCATGGTCCACGACTGCCGCTCGGCGACGGCGAGTTCGGCGTAGCGGGTGGCTCCGGCCGCCGAGGTCATCGCGACGACGTCCTCGTCGAAGCTGCGGTCGGGTTCGTGGACGGCGAGCGCGGCGATGCCCTGGACCGCGGCGCGGGTGGGGACCAGTGCGACGCGGATGCCCTCCGCCCTGGCCTGCTCGGCGGCCGCGGCGGCGGTGTGGCGCAGTTGTGCGTCGTTGGGCAGCAGGACCACTTCGCGGGCGTGGGCCCGGCGGATGGCGTCGACCAGTTCGCCGCTGGCGGGCGGCTCCCCGGGGCGTGCCAGCACGGTGGTCGCGCCGGCCTCGGCGCACAGGCCGGAGAGTCCGTCGCCCGGTACGACCACGACGACGGCGCGCTGGGCGGGTTCCCGGTGGGTGGCGCCCCGGTCGGCGGCGAAGTGGGTGATCCGGATCCGGTAGGGCCGGCCGGCCTCGACCCCGGCCTCGACGGCGGCCCCCGCGTCGTCGACGTGGACGTGGACGTTCCACAGGCCGTCCCCGCCGACCACGACGAGGGAGTCCCCCAGGGCGTCCAGCCGGCTCCGCAGCCGGGCGACCGCGTCGTCGGATGCCTCCAGCAGGAAGATGACCTCGAAGGCGGGGCCGCCGTCCGGACCCGCGTCGGCGCAGTCGCCGGTGAGGGGCGCGTGCTCGGGGGCGGGCCGGACGCCGCGCTCCTGCGCCCGTCCGCCGACCGCTTCCAGCAGCGCTCCGAGCACGGTCACCAGACCCTGTCCGCCCGCGTCCACGACGCCCGCGCGCCCGAGGGCGGCGAGCTGTCCGGGGGTGGCCGCCAGGGCCGTGCGCGCTGCGTCGTACGCCGCGTCGAGCACGTCCGTGAGGCGGGTGCCCCCGGTGGCCCCGGCCGCCTCGGCGGCGGCGGTGGCGACGGTGAGCACGGTGCCCTCGACGGGGTGGGCGACGGCCTGCCGCGCCGCGGTCGCGGCCTCGGTCAAAGCGGCCCGCAGGTGATCCGCGTCACCCGACTCGGACAGCACCCCGGCCATGCCCCGCAGGAGCTGGGCCAGGATCGTCCCGGAGTTGCCCCGGGCGCCGATCAGCGCGCCGTGCGCCATGGCCCGTACGGCGTCGGCGGGGGCGGGGGCCGTGGAGCCGGTCTCATGGGCGGCGAAGACCGCTTCGACGGCCGCGGCAGCCGACTCGACGGTGAGGTACAGGTTGGTGCCGGTGTCCCCGTCGGCGACGGGATAGACGTTGATGGCGTCGATGGCCGCCCGCTCGCGGCCGAGTGCCTCCAGAGCCAGTGAGCACCAGGTGCGCACCGCGACGGCGTCGAGATCGTCGGGGGTCTGCGGCACCGTTGGTCCTCCTTGGGGCGGCCGTGGGGGCTGGCCGCACCGCAGGGTAGTCCGGGCGCGGGAGCCCGGCGGGCAGAGGTGCGGGACGGAGTGCCCGGGCAGCCGTGGTAGTTTCGTATCTCCGACGCAGCCGTTGTATGCTGCTTCGGTTGCCCGGCGAGAGTCGGGCCATTCCTCCGGTACCGCCACTTCAGTAAAATGATTCCGGCGCGCCGGAATTCACTGTAAGTGCATCTGAAGTCTTTGGAGTGACCCGTGGCTGCCAACTGCGACGTTTGCGGCAAGGGGCCGAGCTTCGGCAACAGCATTTCGCACTCGCACCGCCGTACGTCCCGTCGCTGGAATCCCAACATCCAGCGCGTGCGTGCCGTGGTCGGGCGGACGCCGAAGCGGCTCAACGTCTGCACCTCGTGCATCAAGGCCGGCAAGGTCGCGCGCTGACGTTCCCGTCGTAGCGCAGCCTTCCGGTTGCCCAAAAAGCCGGTCCACCTCGGTGGACCGGCTTTTTGCTGTGCTCAGTGTGAGGCGGGGGCGGGACGCGTGGCCCAGCCGTGGTCGACGGGGCCGATGCCGCCGCCCAGCGCGAAGCCGGCCCGGATGGCGCCGGTGACGTACTCCTTCGCGCCCCGCACGGCCGTCTCCACGTCCTGGCCGCGGGCGAGTCCGCACGCGATGGCGGAGGCGAGGGTGCAGCCCGTGCCGTGGGTGTGGCGGTTGTCGAGCCTCGGCGCGCGGAACCAGTGCTCCTCGCCGCCGTCCGTCAGCAGGTCCACGGCCTCACCGGGCAGGTGGCCACCCTTGATGACCACCCAGCGCGGCCCGTAGGAGAGGATCTCCGCGGCGGCCCGCCGCATTCCGGGCTCGTCGGTGACGGTGACGCCCGTGAGCTGGGTCACCTCGTCGAGGTTCGGGGTGGCGACCGTGGCGACGGGCAGCAGCTTCGTGCGTACGGAGTCGAGGGCTTCGGCGGCCAGCAGCGCGTCCCCGTGCTTGGAGACGCCGACAGGGTCGACGACGACAGGTGCGCCGGTCCCGGCGAGGAGTTCGGCGACGGTGTCGACCAGCGCGGCCGAGGACAGCATGCCGGTCTTCACCGCCTGGACGCCGATGTCGTCGACGACGCTCCGGTACTGGGCGCGTACGGCGTCCGCCGGGAGTTCCCAGGCGCCCTGGACGCCCAGCGAGTTCTGGGCGGTCACCACGGTCAGCACGCTCATGCCGTGGGTGCCGAGGGCCAGCATCGTCTTCAGGTCGGCCTGGATGCCCGCACCGCCGCCGGAGTCTGATCCGGCGACGGTGAGGACACGGGGCGGTATCGGGGCAGGTGCTGTCATGCCCCGGAATCTACTAGGGCGCGCTGGGGAGCGCCGTCCGCCCGGAGGGCGGGCGGGACTTCCCCAGCACGCCCTAGGCGTCCTCGATGGATCCGAAATGGTCCCAGCCGCCCTTGCTCGTCCAGGGCGCCCCGTCGACGGTGACGTGGGGCAGCGCCGACGGGTTGAGGACCTCTCCGATGACCTTCCAGCGTGCGGGGAGCTTCACGTCGGCCGGGAAGGTCGCCACGATCGCGTGGTCCTCTCCCCCGGTGAGCACCCACTGCAGCGGGTCGACCCCGACGGCCTGCCCGATGTCGGACATCTGCGAGGGGATGTCGATCAGGCCGGACCGCAGGTCTATGCGGACCTTGCTGGCCTCGGCGATGTGCCCGAGGTCGGCGACGAGCCCGTCGCTGACGTCGGTCATGGCCGTGGCGCCCAGCCCGGCCGCCGCGGGGCCCGCGTGGTACGGCGGTTCGGGGCGCCGGTGGGCCTCGACGAAGGCACGCGGCGAGCGGAACCCCCGGGAGAGCACGGCGAATCCGGCGGCGGACCAGCCGAGCCATCCGGTCACGGCAACGACGTCGCCGGGCCGGGCTCCGGCCCGGGTGACGGGTTCGTGGTTGCGGAGGTCGCCGAGCGCGGTGATCGCGACGGTGATGGTGTCGCCCCCGACGACGTCACCGCCGACCACGGCCGCACCGGCGACCTGGCATTCGTCGCGCAGTCCGTCCATCAGCTCGGCGGCCCAGGTGACCGGCAGGTCGGCCGGCACGACGAGGCCGAGCAGCAGCGCGGTGGGCACGGCGCCCATGGCCGCGATGTCGGCGAGGTTCTGGGCGGCGGCCTTGCGGCCGACGTCGTACGCCGTCGACCAGTCGCGGCGGAAGTGCCGCCCTTCCAGCAGGATGTCCGTACTGGCCACGACCCTGCGGTCGGGTGCGGCCACGACCGCGGCGTCGTCGCCGGGTCCGAGCCGCACCGCCGGAGTGGTGGTGAGCCGGGACGTGAGCTCTCTGATGAGCCCGAACTCCCCCAACTCGCCCACGGTTCCCTTCACCGAGTCTCACCTCTCATCTATCGCACCGGACACCTGTCCGGGCAGCTTCAGCGGCCGGAGGTCCGGATCGTGGACGGGCGGCCCACCGGGGCCGACGACCCCGGGACGTACGGGCATCACCGTCCCCCTTCCGCACCGGCGGGCTTGCGGTCGCGAGCCCCCACTGCTGTCGGTACCGTCAAGAGATACGTCAACTTCTGTGGTGCGTACGCCACGCCCTGGGTGTCAACCGGCCCATAGGTCTCCCCGTGGCCGGGGGCGACGCGATAACGTGGCGTCCCTTTCCCCCACATGATCCTCGTGGCCGCTCTGGAGGTTCCGTGGTACAGGCGTACATTCTCATCCAGACCGAGGTGGGCAAGGCGTCGATCGTCGCCGAGACCATCGCCAAGCTCCCGGGAGTGATCCAGGCAGAGGACGTCACAGGCCCCTACGACGTGATCGTGCGCGCTCAGGCCGACACGGTCGACGCGCTCGGCCGCATGGTGGTCGCCAAGGTCCAGCAGGTGGACGGCATCACGCGTACCCTGACCTGCCCGGTCGTCCACCTCTGACCCCTGTCTACGCTGGTCCGGTGACTCACACCCGCCGCCGGTCCGCCCGCTCACGTGTCCTCGCCCCGTCCGCCGCCCTGTTCGTCCTGGCCGCGGCGGGCTGTTCCGGCGGTGGCGGGCCCTCGGTGGAGGTTCCCACGCCGCCGTCGGAGGCCGCCGGGTACTGCGAGAAACTGCACGCGGTACTGCCGGAGACCGTGGCCGGTCTGGAACGGAGTGATCCCTCGCCGGATTCGGACCTGACCGCCGGCTGGGGGGACGGGGCGATCGTACTGCGCTGCGGTGTCCCCCGGCCCGCGAGGATGGACGATTCCCAGGCGAAGGCCGTCGACGCGGACGGCGTCAACTGGCTGCTGGAGCAACCCGATGGCGCTGACGCCGGCCCCCGCTTCACCACCACGTACCGCGAGGCGTACGTCGAGGTGACGCTGGGGACGGAGTACGCCCATGACATCACCCCGCTGTCCGCGTTCGCCGTGCCGGTGAAGAAGACGGTCCCCGACAGCCTCTGAGGGCTGCCCCGCGCGGGGCAGCCCTCCCGGCCGGGGTCAGCGCAGGCCGGTGGAGCGGTTCAGCGCGGCCGTGATCAGCCGGTCCACCAGCTCCGGGTACTCGACTCCGCTCGCCTGCCACATGCGGGGATACATGGAGATCGGGGTGAACCCCGGCATGGTGTTGATCTCGTTGATGACGAACGTGCCGTCCTCGGTGAGGAAGAAGTCGGCGCGGACCAGCCCCTCGCAGGAGGCCGCCTCGAAGGCCTGGACGGCGAGCCGCTGGACCTCGGCGGTCTGCTCCCCGGTGAGCGGTGCGGGAACCAGGCCGGCCGCCGAGTCGATGTACTTGGCCTCGAAGTCGTAGAAGTCGTGCGCGGTGACGGGCGGGATCTCCGCGGGCACGCTGGCGCGCGGTCCGTCCTCGAACTCCAGCACGCCGCACTCGATCTCCCGGCCGCGCAGCAGGGACTCCACGAGGAACTTGGGGTCGTGCCGGCGGGCCTCCTCGATCGCCTCGTCGAGGCCGGCGGCGTCGTCGACCTTGGTGATGCCCATGGATGAGCCGCCGCGGGCGGGCTTCACGAAGAGCGGCCAGCCGTTCTCGGCCGCGAACTCCATGATGCGCTTGCGGGCGGCGGCGCGGTCCGACTCCCACTCCCGGGGGCGGACGACCTCGTAGGGGCCGACCGGGAGCCCGAAGGAGGTGAACACCCGTTTCATGTACTCCTTGTCCTGGCCGACGGCCGAGGACAGGACACCGGCACCGACGTAGGGCACGCCGGAGAGCTCCAGGAGCCCCTGGAGCGTGCCGTCCTCGCCGTAAGGACCGTGCAGCATCGGGAAGACGACGTCGACCTCGCCCAGGGCCGTGGGCACCGCACCGGGTTCGCCGACGACGACGTCACGGTTGCCGGGGTCGACGGAGAGCGTCACGACGCCCTTCGCGGACTCGGCCAGCTGGTCCACTTCGGGCACCTGCCGGTCCGTGATGGCCATGCGGGCCGGGTCGTCGGACGTGAGGGCCCAGCGTCCGTCCCTGGTGATCCCGATCGGCAGGACGTCGTACTTCGTCCGGTCGATGGCGCTCATGATGGCGCCGGCCGTGACGACCGAGATGCCGTGTTCGGAGCTCCGGCCGCCGAACACGACGGCGACGCGCGGCTTACGGCCCGGCTCGGAGCTCCGCTCGGAGCTCAGGGGACTCTCAGTGCTCTGGGGGAGGTTCTGGCTGCTCATATCGCGATGAGCGTACCTGCTGGTAGGCCCCGCGTCAGCGCCGCTCGGGCTTGGCGCTGCGCGACATCAGCTCCTTGAGCGCGACGACCGGGGACTTGCCCTCGTGGACGATGCCGACGACCGTCTCGGTGATCGGCATGTCGACGCCGTGCCTGCGCGCCAGATCGAGCACGGATTCGCAGGACTTGACGCCCTCGGCGGTCTGGCTGGTGACGGCGACGGTCTCCTGCAGGGTCATGCCCCGCCCGAGGTTGGTACCGAAGGTGTGGTTGCGCGAGAGCGGCGAGGAGCAGGTGGCCACCAGGTCGCCCAGTCCGGCCAGTCCGGAGAAGGTCAGCGGGTCGGCGCCCATGGCCAGCCCCAGGCGGGTGGTCTCGGCGAGGCCCCGGGTGATGAGGGAGCCCTTGGCGTTGTCCCCGAGGCCCATGCCGTCGGCGATGCCCACAGCGAGGCCGATGACGTTCTTCACGGCGCCGCCGAGCTCGCAGCCGACCACGTCGGTGTTGGTGTACGGCCGGAAGTACGGAGTGTGGCAGGCGGCCTGGAGGCGCTGGGCGACGTCTTCGTCCGCGCAGGCGACGACGGCCGCGGCGGGGCGGCGTCCGGCGATCTCCTTGGCCAGGTTGGGGCCGGTGATGACGGCGATGCGGTCCGGGGTGACGTGGGTGACGTCCTCGATGACCTCGCTCATCCGCTTGGCGGTGCCGAGTTCGACGCCCTTCATGAGGGAGACGAGCACGGTGTGGGGCTCCAGGTGGGGCGCCCAGTCGGCGAGGTTGGCGCGCAGCGTCTGGGACGGCACGACCAGGACGGCGAAGTCGGCGCCGCGCAGCGCCTCGGCGGGGTCGGTCGTGGCCCGCACCGAGGCGGGCAGTTCGACGCCCGGCAGGTAGCCCGGGTTGGTGCGGGTCCTGTTGACGGTCTCGACGACCTCGGCGCGACGGCCCCAGAGAGTGACCTCGCAGCCGGCGTCGGCGAGGATCATGGCGAAGGCCGTACCCCATGAGCCGGTTCCGAAGACGGCCGCCTTGGCGGGGTGCGTCACGTCGATCCCTTTCCCTCTGCCTTGCGCCGCTGTTCGGCGCGGGCCCTGCGGTGATCGTAGAGCTCGGCGGGGGCCTTCTCCCCGCGGACCTCCTCGAGCTGGGCGGTGACGGCGGCCATGATGGTCTCGGTCGCCTGGCGCAGGATCTCGGGCGTCGGCTCGAGGCCGTAGTAGCGGGTGAGGTCGACCGGCGGCCCGGCCTGCACCCGCAGGGTCTTCCGGGGGAACAGCTGGAGCTTGTTCTCCTTGGCGTAGGGCGGCATCGCGAGGTTGGCGCCCCACTGGGCGACGGGGATGACCGGGGCCTTGGTCATCAGCGCGACCCGGGCGGCGCCGGTCTTGCCGGCCATCGGCCACATGTCGGGGTCGCGGGTGAGGGTGCCCTCCGGGTAGAAGGCCACGCATTCGCCCCGCTCGATGGCGTCGACGGCGGCGCGGAAGGCGTCGAGCGCATTGGTCGTCTCGCGGTAGACGGGGATCTGGCCGGTGCCGCGCAGGATCATTCCGACGAAGGGCGTCCGGAACAGTCCGGCCTTCGCGAGGAGCCGCGGGACACGTCCGGTGTTGTACTGGAAGTGCCCGTACGACAGCGGGTCCAGGTACGAGTTGTGATTGACCGCGGTGATGAATCCGCCATCGGCCGGAATGTGTTCCATTCCCCGCCAGTCCCGCTTGAACAGAACCACCAGGGGCGGTTTTGCGATGACCGCCGCCAGGCGGTACCAGAAGCCGATTCTGCGGCGGGACACTCGGACGCCTTCCTCTAGGAACTGTGCTGCTGCGGGGCCGGCGCTCGTGCTGCCTCGCCCCGGGGCCCCTGCTGTGTGGAGAACACCGTACGCCTCACCTGTGGGGGCGGACCTCCGGGTTGTCGTACCGGCAGGCGAGAATATGGGCTGATGCGTACGGAGGGGGAGATCGCCACGAACACCGACCCGACCGGCCCCTGGTCCCTGGTCGTCCCGCTGAAACCGCTCGCACGGGCCAAGAGCAGGCTCGGCCGGGCGGTGGGCGGGGCTCTGCGTCCGCGGCTGGCCCTGGCGTTCGCGCAGGACACCGTGTCAGCGGCGCTGTCCTGCCAGGCGGTGGGAGATGTGGTGGTCGTCACGGACGACCCGGTGGCCGGGGCGGCGCTGGCCGCGCTCGGCGCCCGCGCGGTGGCCGACACCCCGGCGGCAGGGCTCAACGCCGCGCTGGAGCACGGCGCGCGGGCGGCGCTCGCCCGGCGCGGGGGTGCGGCGGTGGCCGTCCTGAACGCGGATCTCCCGGCATTGCGTCCGGACGAATTGGCGCGGGTGCTCGAATTCTCTTCCGCATTTCCGCGCGCATTCGTCAGCGATGCCCAGGGAATCGGCACGACATTTCTTTCCTCGGCGCCCGGGGTGGAATTGCGCCCGGCCTTCGGCGGGGCGTCACGGGCACGGCATCTGGCGTCGGGTGCGGTGGAGGTCGCGCTGCCCGGCCTCGACTCGGTCCGCAGGGACGTGGACACGGGCGACGACCTGGGGGCGGCGCTCGCGCTGGGCGTGGGGCGGTTCACCGCGGGGCTGGCAGCCCCGGTGGCGCCCGCCGGGGACCGATAGGCTGCCGCACATGCAGGCGACCTCGTACACGTACGACTCCGAGACCCGCACCGGCAGCGTCCTGCTCGACGACGGCACCCCGGTGGACTTCGACGCACCCGCCTTCGACGCGGGGGGCCTGCGGCTGCTGCGTCCGGGGCAGCGGGTGCGGATCGAGACCGAGGGCGCCGGCACCTCGCTGCGGATCACCCTGGTGACACTCCAGACCCTCTGAACCACGCCGTGGCACCGCGGTCGCCCGGAAGCGGCTCCCGGACAGCCCGCGGGCCGGGCTCCCCGAGGGGAGCCCGGCCCGGCGCGTATGAGGAACGAGCGGTGCCGCCCGGTCTCACTTCTTGCGTGCGGTGACCTTCTTGGCTGTGGTCTTGCGTGCCGTGGTCTTCTTCGCGGGCGCCTTCTTCGCCGTGGTCTTCTTGGCGGGCGCCGTCTTGGCGGCGACGGTCTTCTTCGTGGCCGTCGCCTTCTTCGCCGGCGTCGCCTTCTTCGCGGCCGCCGTGGTCTTCTTGGCCGCGGCCGTGGTCTTCTTCGCGGTGGTCTTCTTCGCCGCGGTGGTCTTCTTCGCGGCCGTGGCCTTCTTCGCCGCGGTGGTCTTCTTGGCGGTGGCCTTCTTCGCGGCCGCCTTCGCCGTCGTGCGGGTGGAAGAACCGCCCGAGAGGCTTCCCTTGGGTGCCTTCTTGACGGCCACGTCGTTCTTGGGGAGCTTCTTCGAGCCGCTGACCAGGTCCTTGAACCCCTGTCCCGCACGGAAACGGGGGACGGAGGTCTTCTTGACCCGTACGCGCTCGCCCGTCTGGGGGTTGCGGGCGTACCGGGCGGGGCGGTCGACCTTCTCGAACGATCCGAAGCCGGTGACCGAGACACGGTCCCCCGCGACGACCGCACGGACGATCGCGTCGAGTACCACGTCGACAGCGTCTGCGGCCTGCTGACGGCCGCCGACCTTGTCGGCAATCGCTTCTACGAGCTGCGCCTTGTTCACGTCTTCCCCTTCGGAGACATTGCCGGAACGAAACTGTTCAGGCTTTTTCGCACGTTAGGCAGATATATACCGCAAATCAAACACGAAACGGGCTAATCACCCTAGTGCCGCAACGAAGTCGACCGCTGCGCTGTCCGCAGAGTCAGTCACCTTCGGGGAATCGGCCCTCATCGAGGTCCTTCATCAACCGGTCCAGACGCCTTGCCGCGCCTGGGAGATCGTGCTTAGCCGCAGCCGTGACGACCAGCAGCTTCCGGGACAGCGCCATCCGTACGCCCTCCGGGACTTGCAGTGCGCGCACCTTTGCGTGCGCTTCTTTCAGTCGGTCGGCGACGAGGCCATAGAGCTCGAGTTGGCTGTCGCGTTCCATGCACCGATTGTGCCATCTGGGGCGAGTTGTCGCCCGAGGGGGTCTCAACAAGCGACTGCGCCCCCTGCCGGAAGGCAGGAGGCGCAGTTCGGGAAAAGCGCTGCTCAGGCGTCAATCGTGCGCGGCTTGTGGGCCGGCCGGGCCGCCTCATAAGTCGCAATGTCCGCTTCGTTCTGAAGAGTGAGGCTGATGTCGTCCAGCCCGTTCAGCAGCCGCCAGCGGGCGTTCTCGTCGAGCTCGAAGTCGGCCGTGATGCCCTCCGCGAGGACCTGGCGCCTCTCGAGGTCGACGGTGACCTCGGCCGTCGGGTCGGCCTCGGTGAGCTCCCAGAGGCTGTCGACGACCTTCTGGTCCAGGACGACGGTCAACAGACCGTTCTTCAGGGAGTTGCCGCGGAAGATGTCGGCGAACCGGGAGGAGATGACGGCCTTGAAGCCGAAGTTCTGCAGGGCCCAGACCGCGTGCTCACGCGAGGAACCCGTACCGAAGTCGGGCCCGGCGACCAGAACCGAGGCGCCCTTGCGCTCGGGGCGGTTGAGGACGAAGTTCTCGTCCTTGCGCCAGGCCTCGAAGAGCCCGTCCTCGAAACCGTCGCGGGTGACCTTCTTCAGCCAGTGGGCGGGGATGATCTGGTCGGTGTCCACGTTGCTGCGGCGCAGCGGGACGGCCCGGCCGGTGTGTGCGGTGAATGCTTCCATGGCTCTCAGACTCCGGCAGGCGTGCGGTCGTCGGACAGATCGGCGGGCGAGGCCAGGTGGCCCAGCACGGCGGTGGCGGCGGCGACCTGCGGGGAGACCAGGTGAGTGCGGCCGCCCTTGCCCTGCCGGCCCTCGAAGTTGCGGTTCGAGGTGGAGGCGGAGCGCTCGCCGGGGGCCAGCTGGTCGGGGTTCATGCCGAGGCACATCGAGCACCCCGCGTGCCGCCATTCGGCGCCGGCGGCGGTGAAGACCTTGTCCAGGCCCTCCTCGACCGCCTGGAGGGCGACCCGGACGGAGCCCGGGACGACCAGCATCCGTACACCGTCGGCGACTTTGCGGCCGTCCATGATCGAGGCCGCGTTGCGCAGGTCCTCGATGCGTCCGTTGGTGCAGGAACCTACGAACACCGTGTCCACGTTGATCTCGCGCAGCGGCTGGCCGGCGGTCAACCCCATGTACTCCAGGGCCTTTTCGGCGGCGTAGCGCTCCGAGGCGTCCTCGTACGAAGAGGGGTCGGGGACGTTCGCCGACAGGGGTGCGCCCTGGCCGGGGTTGGTGCCCCAGGTGACGAACGGAGCCAGCGAGGCGCCGTCGATGACGACCTCGGCGTCGAATACGGCGTCGTCGTCGGTGCGCAGCGTCTTCCAGTACTCCACCGCGGCGTCCCACTCCTCGCCCCGGGGCGCGTGGTCACGGCCCCGGAGGTAGGCGAAGGTGGTCTCGTCGGGGGCGATCATGCCCGCACGGGCGCCGGCCTCGATCGACATGTTGCAGATGGTCATCCGGGCCTCCATCGAGAGCTTCTCGATGGCGGAGCCGCGGTACTCCAGGATGTAGCCCTGTCCGCCGCCGGTGCCGATCCGGGCGATGATGGCCAGGATGAGGTCCTTGGCGGTGACGCTGTCGGGGAGTTCGCCCTCGACGGTGATCGCCATGGTCCGGGGGCGGGCCAGGGGCAGCGTCTGGGTGGCCAGGACGTGCTCGACCTGGCTGGTGCCGATACCGAAGGCCAGCGCTCCGAACGCGCCGTGCGTGGAGGTGTGCGAGTCGCCGCAGACGACCGTGGTGCCGGGCTGGGTCAGTCCCAGCTGCGGGCCGACCACGTGCACGACACCCTGCTCGACGTCACCCAGCGGGTGCAGCCGGACGCCGAACTCCGCGCAGTTCTTGCGCAGGGTCTCCAACTGGGCGCGGGAGACCGGGTCCGCGATCGGCTTGTCGATGTCGAGGGTCGGGGTGTTGTGGTCCTCGGTGGCGATGGTGAGGTCGAGACGCCGCACCGGCCGGCCGGCCTGGCGCAGGCCGTCGAACGCCTGCGGGCTGGTCACCTCGTGCAGCAGGTGCAGATCGATGAAGAGGAGGTCGGGCTCACCATCGGCGCGCCGGACGACGTGGTCGTCCCAGACCTTCTCCGCGAGTGTCCTACCCATCGCTTTCCCTCCGACCGGCGTCTTCGCCGGCCCAACTAGAGATTCGGGTGCCGCCGTCCGGACCCCCGAGCGGGGCGGTGGCTGCGGGCCGTTGTACGGCTGCCTCTACAGGTTCGCAACTTCCGGGGAAAATTGAACTTGCGTTTCACAGAGTGAGACGCGAGTATCGTCGTATGGACAACTCTAGCGGCGTCGGCGTTCTCGACAAGGCAGCTCTGGTATTGAGCGCCCTGGAGTCCGGTCCGGCCACCCTCGCCGGGCTGGTCGCGGCGACAGGGCTCGCACGACCCACGGCACACAGACTCGCCGTGGCACTCGAACACCACCGCATGGTGGCGAGGGACATGCAGGGCCGTTTCATTCTCGGCCCCCGGCTCGCGGAGCTCGCGGCAGCGGCCGGCGAGGACCGCCTCCTGGCGACGGCCGGACCCGTACTCACACATCTGCGCGACATCACCGGCGAGAGCGCGCAGCTCTACCGCCGGCAGGGCGACATGCGGATCTGCGTGGCGGCGGCGGAGCGCCTGTCCGGACTGCGGGACACCGTGCCGGTCGGCTCCACGCTCACGATGAAGGCGGGCTCCTCCGCCCAGATCCTGATGGCCTGGGAGGAGCCGGAGCGCCTGCACCGGGGCCTGCAGGGCGCCCGCTTCACGGCCACGGCCCTCTCCGGTGTACGGCGGCGGGGCTGGGCCCAGTCGATCGGCGAGCGCGAGCCCGGCGTGGCCTCGGTCTCGGCGCCGGTGCGCGGGCCGTCGAACCGGGTGGTCGCCGCGGTCTCCGTCTCCGGCCCGATCGAGCGGCTCACCCGCCACCCGGGCAGGATGCACGCGCAGGCCATCATCGACTCGGCCGCACGACTGAGCGAGGCACTGCGTCGCACGGGCTGAATCCCCTCACCTCACCCTCTCCTGGCCGCCCCAGCGTCGTGGCGGCCCAAGTCACGCGTCACGCACCCGAGATGGGCTCTCACCCGCACTCAACTCCGGCGGGAGCGCTCGTCGCGCGTACACGCAGAAGGCCCCTCACCGAAGTGAAGGGCCTTTCCGTACCGCTGTGTTGTACCCCCGACCGGATTCGAACCGGCGCTACTGCCGTGAGAGGGCAGCGTGCTAGGCCGCTACACAACGGGGGCTTGTTACTTCGGTCTTGCGCTGGGCTACCAGGACTCGAACCTAGAATGACGGTACCAGAAACCGTAGTGTTGCCAATTACACCATAGCCCATGGTGTGACAAGTACCCCCGACCGGATTCGAACCGGCGCTACTGCCGTGAGAGGGCAGCGTGCTAGGCCGCTACACAACGGGGGCCCTGGCGATCCTCACCCGACGTCAGTCGGATGATTTCACCGCAGGAACGTGGGTGCGACCCGAATGTTCATGCGGGATGGATCTGTACCCCCGACCGGATTCGAACCGGCGCTACTGCCGTGAGAGGGCAGCGTGCTAGGCCGCTACACAACGGGGGCTTGTTACTTCGGTCTTGCGCTGGGCTACCAGGACTCGAACCTAGAATGACGGTACCAGAAACCGTAGTGTTGCCAATTACACCATAGCCCACTGAAACGCAACCCCTGGGGGTTCTGTTTCTGTCTGCGCTTCCCGGCCGGATCTTTCGGCCCGCTCCGGTGGCGCAGGAAGAACATTACCTGAAGGTGTCCGGCGCTCCAAAACGGGTATTGCCTGCCAGCAAGCCGGGAAGCTCGTCGAGGCCGGTGATCCGCACGAGCTCGGGGCGTCCGCCCTGTCCTTCCCTGTCCAGCCAGATCCCGGTGAGCCCGGCGGCCACCGCGCCGGCAGCATCGATGTCGGGCTCGTTCCCCACGTACGCCACCTCGTGCGGGTCGAGCTCCAGTGCCTGGCAGGCCGCGTGGAAGGCGCCCGCCTCCGGCTTGGAGATCCCCAGTTCGGCGGCGCACACCACCGCCTCGAAGCGGTCACGGACGCCGAGGGCGCGCAGCTTGCGGTCCTGGTGGTGGACGGTCGAGTTCGACAGGACGGCGTGCCGGAAGCTCCCTGCCAGCCGGTCGAGGACCGGGACGGTGTCGGGGAACAGGGCCCAGGAGGCCTCGTAGTGGCCCGCGTGCCGTCCGAACCAGCCGTCGGCCTCCACGTCGCTCAGCCACCGCCCCAGAAAGGCCCGGACGCGCTCCCTGCGCTGCTGCTGGAAGTCGAGCTCCCCCGCGGCGAAACGTGCCCACTGCACGTCCGTGACGGCCTTCCAGACGTCGAGCGCGTGCTCCGGGGACCTGTACGCCGCGGGCAGCCCCTCGATCTCCAGGTGCTTGCGCATCCCGGCGCGGTCGGCGCCGGAGTAGTCGAAGATCGTGTCGTCGATGTCCCAGAGCACCGCGCGGATCGTCATGGGGGCGAACCTACCTCCCGGGCCGCTCCCACGGGGTGGCCCCGGACCGCGAACGCCGGAGGCCGGGCTCCCCACAGGGAGCCCGGCCTCCGGCGTCACGCGTACGACCCGTTACGCGGCGAGCTTCGCCAGCGCCGCGTCGATGCGGGCGATCGTCCTGTCACGGCCCAGGATCTCCAGCGACTCGAAGAGCGGCAGGCCGACCGTGCGGCCCGTGACGGCGACGCGGACCGGGGCCTGCGCCTTGCCGAGCTTCAGACCGTGCTTCTCGCCGGCGGTGAGGACGGCGTTCTTCAGCGCCTCGGCGTTCCACTCGGCGGCGGTCAGTTCGGCGCGGGCCGTGACGAGCAGGGCGTCGGAGCCCTCCTTCATCGCCTTCGCCCAGGACGCCTCGTCGTGGACCGGCTCGTCCAGGAAGAGGAAGTCGACGTTGGCCGTGATGTCCGAGAGAACCGTCACACGGGTCTGGGCGTGGGGCGCGATCTCGGCGAACTGCTCCGCGTCGAAGGCCTCGGGCGCCCAGGGGGCGAACGGCGCCTTCAGCCAGGGGCCGCAGGCCTCGGTGAAGGTCTTCACGTCGAGCATCCGCAGGTGCTCGGCGTTGATGTGCTCGGCCTTCTTCAGGTCGAAGCGTGCCGGGTTGGCGTTGACGTCGGCGATGTCGAACGCCGCGACCAACTCGTCCCGGCCGAAGATGTCGCGGTCCTCGGCGATCGACCAGCCGAGCAGCGACAGGTAGTTGAGCAGCCCCTCGGGCAGGAAGCCGCGCTCACGGTAGAGGTTGAGCGAGGCCTGCGGGTCACGCTTGGAGAGCTTCTTGTTGCCCTCCCCCATGACGTAAGGGAGGTGGCCGAAGGCCGGGGTGTCCTTGGCGATGCCCAGCTCGATGAGCGCCCGGTAGAGGGCGATCTGGCGCGGGGTGGAGGAGAGCAGGTCCTCGCCGCGCAGGACGTGGGTGATCTCCATCAGCGCGTCGTCGACGGGGTTGACGAGCGTGTAGAGGGGAGCACCGTTGGCGCGGACGATGCCGTAGTCCGGCACGTTCTCGGGCTGGACCGTGATGTCGCCGCGGACCAGGTCGGTGAAGGTGATCGCCTCGTCGGGCATCCGGAAGCGGACGATCGCGGTACGGCCCTCGGCCTCGTACGCGGTCTTCTGCTCGGCGCTCAGGTCGCGGCAGTGGCCGTCGTAGCCCGAGGGCTTGCCGGCGGCGCGAGCCGCGTCGCGACGGGTGTCGAGCTCCTCGGTGGTGCAGTAGCAGTGATACGCGTGGCCCGCGGCCAGGAGCTTCTCCGCGACGTCCCTGTAGAGGTCCATGCGCTGCGACTGGCGGTACGGGGCGTGCGGGCCGCCGACCTCGGGGCCCTCGTCCCAGTCCAGGCCGAGCCAGCGCATCGAGTCCAGCAGCTGGCCGTAGGACTCCTCGGAGTCCCGGGCCGCGTCGGTGTCCTCGATACGGAAGACCAGCGTGCCCTGGTGGTGTCGGGCGAAGGCCCAGTTGAAGAGGGCGGTACGGACCAGGCCCACGTGGGGGTTGCCGGTCGGGGAGGGACAGAAACGTACACGTACAGGTGCGACTGGTGCGTTAACCACGCTTGATCACCTTGTTGGTGAGAGTGCCGATGCCTTCGATGGTGACGGCGACCTCGTCGCCGACGTGCAGGGGGCCGACCCCTGCGGGGGTCCCGGTGAGGATCACGTCGCCCGGGAGCAGGGTCATCGCTTCCGTGATGTGGACGACCAGGTCCTCGACGGAGCGGATCATGTCGCTCGTGCGGCCGAGTTGTCGCTGCTCGCCGTTGACCGTGGCCTGGATCGCCAGGTCACCGGGGTCGACGTCCGTCTCCACCCAGGGTCCGAGGGGGCAGGAGGTGTCGAACCCCTTCGCCCGGGCCCACTGGCTCTCGCGCCGCTGGACGTCGCGCGCGGTGACGTCGTTGGCGCAGGTGTAGCCGAAGACGACGTCCTTGACGCGCTCGCGCGGGACCTCGCGGCACATGCGGCCGATCACCACGGCCAGCTCGGCCTCGTGGTGCAGTTCCTCGGAGAAGGAGGGGTACTCGATGGAGTCGCCGGCACCGATCACCGAGGTGGTCGGCTTGAAGAAGGCGACGGGCACATCCGGGACCTCGTTGCCCATCTCGGCGGCGTGCTCGGCGTAGTTGCGGCCGATGGCCACGACCTTGTTGGGGAGCACAGGCGGCAGCAGCCGGACCTTCTTCAGCGGGACCTTGGTCCCGGAGAGTTCGAAGTCGGTGTACGGGATGCCCTTGATGATGTCGAGGACGAGGCTGTCGGGGCTGTCGCCCTCGACCGCGCCGAAGGCGACATTGCCGTCGATGGAGAACCTGGCGATGCGCACGGGATGCTGTCGCCCCTCACTTACTGGCTGGCTGAAGACTGACGCTCCAGGCTATCGCCTCTCGCCCGGCGAGGTCCGCCCCATTCCGGAGCGCCGCCCCGTGCCTGTGGCCGCATCACGGCGGAAAGCCCGGGCGGCCGGTACTGCCGGGGCTGCCGGGGCTTTCGGCACCGCCGGGAGCGGCCTGCCGGGTGTCGCGACGTGGCGGGCTCCCGTCGGCGAGGAGCCGACGTGCGCGAGAAGCGAGAAAAAAGAGGACAGCCTCGCGCGGGGCGCCGGGCAGGCGGCGGCTACTGCGCCGTCGCGACCGGGGCGTCCATGAGGATGGTGCGGCGGGGGTTGGCCGTCTGGGTGGGCAGATCGACGGCGTGCTCCCGCTGCTCCGGCGTCTGCAGCGCTTCGGCGTCCGCGAGGTGCGCCAGCGTCGTGCGCCGGGGGTTGGCGATGTTGCGGAAAATCATCGTCGTCTTCATCTGCCGTATGGACCCTTGTCGCTGGGGCGCTGCCCGGAGGTACGCCGGTTGTCGGATTCGCTATCCCTGTAAAGCGTCAGGCTAAACATCCGATTCCCGGACGTGGCCGGGATGAGACGGCGATCATCATGTGAGTTTGCTCACGAAGTTGCGGACAAAAGGCCCATTCCAGACAGTTGATCGCGGGATGCAAAACCGACAATACGTCACTGAACCCGGCATTCCGCTCCCGATCATGGCGACTGGGACACCCGCCACACCTGGAGGGCGCACCCATAATTGCCCGGTTTGACCCTGAACACGCTCCACACCTTGTTACTCACCCATCACACCGTGTCATCCAGGTCACAGCCCGGTACGCGGGCCTTGTTGGAGATCCTCCACTGTGCTGGAATTCCACGCACCGCCGCGGGTTTCAGGCCCAGTGCGCAGGGGCGCAACGCAGCGCCGAGTGGCGGCGGGAGGGGGAAGTACGCCGGTCATTCACGACCACCATGGGGCGCGTCCAGCGCCCCACGACGCCGACACCGTCCCGTCGCGCCACGCGCGGAGGGACGCCTGGTCCAGAGGTTGCGACGCTAGTGCAGGGACGTTTCAAGAGGGATGGCATGGGGTCGCCCCAGCCCCGCCAGGGCCGAGGGGAAACTCCGGCGGATCAGGAGCCGCGCGGCGGGAACGACCGCGGTTCCTCGCCCCAGCACGCCCAGAACCCCGGTGCGGCCGGTGACGGCGGCGACCGCGCGCAGCGCTCCGGCACGACGAGCACCGGCGGTCCGGACGTCGTGGCGCCCCCCGGTCAGACCGGCCCCACCACCGCCGGCTCGCGCATAGCCCTGCGCAACTGGCGCATCAGCACCCGTCTGGTCTCCCTGCTCGCTCTCCCCGTGGTCGCGGCGACCACCCTGGGCGGGCTGCGGATCAACGAGTCCATGAACGACATGGACCAGCTGGAGCACATGCAGCTGCTGACCAGGATGACCAAGCAGGCGACCGCGCTCGCCAACGCGCTCCAGGAGGAGCGCGACAAGTCGGCAGGCCCGCTGTCCAACGGCGTGAAGGCCACCGACTACAAGGTCACGCAGCCCCGGGAGCGCACCGACCGCGCCAAGGACGCCTTCTTCGAGGCGACCGACGAGATAGGCAACACCCCCGGCGACGCGGCCCTGGACAGCATCCACGCGAGTGTCAGCCAGATCGGCATCCAGCTGGGCAACATCACCAGCATCCGCAAGGACGCCTACGCCGGCAACAGCCCCAGTCTCAACACGGTCGACCAGTACAGCCAGCTGATCACCTCGCTGCTGAGCCTGTCCCAGGACATGGCGCAGGCCACCAGCAACCCGGAAATGATCAAGCGCACCCGTGCGCTGGCCGCCTTCTCCTCCTCCAAGGAGTACGCCTCCGTCGAGCGCGCGATCATCGCCGCGGCGCTGCCGGGCGGTGACAGCAACAAGACCCACCTGAACGACAACGACCAGGCGTTCGGCCGCAACGCGCTGGGCAAGGCGAGCACGACCCTCAAGACCTTCGAGACGACCTACGAGTCCACCGGCAAGAGCTCCGCCGAACTGCTGGCGCCGCTGGACAACGGGAATCCCGAGATCACCGCCGCCGACATGTACGCGAAGAAGGTGCTCGACAGCCCCCTGGGCATGGAGGGCAGCGGCAAGACCCGTACGTACATGGACTGGTACGACCAGAGCTCCAACAAGATCCAGGCCATGAAGACCATCGAGGAGACGCTCCTCGGTGAGATGGAGAGCAAGGCCCGCGAGCTCCGTGAGGAGTCGCAGCGCGACGCGATCCTCAACGGTGCGGTCATCCTGATCGTCCTCGGCGTGTCACTGGTCGGCGCCTTCGTGGTGGCGCGGTCCATGATCCGCTCGCTGCGGCGGCTGCAGGACACCGCGACCCGGGTCGCCCAGGACCGGCTGCCCGAGCTCGTCAAGCAGCTCTCCGAGACGGACCCGCAGGACGTCGACACCTCCGTCGAGTCGGTCGGTGTGCACTCCCGGGACGAGATCGGCCAGGTGGCCGCGGCCTTCGACGACGTGCACCGCGAGGCGGTCCGTCTGGCCGCCGAGCAGGCGCTGCTGCGAGGCAACGTCAACGCGATGTTCACCAACCTCTCGCGGCGCAGCCAGGGCCTCATCCAGAGGCAGCTCTCCCTCATCTCCGAGCTGGAGTCCCGCGAGGCCGACCCGGACCAGCTCTCCTCGCTGTTCAAGCTCGACCACCTCGCGACCCGTATGCGCCGTAACGGCGAGAACCTCCTCGTCCTCGCGGGCGAAGAGCCGGGCCGCCGGTGGACCCGCCCCGTGCCGCTGGTCGACGTGCTCCGTGCCGCCGCCTCCGAGGTGGAGCAGTACGAGCGCATCGAACTGGCCGCGGTCCCGGCCACCGAGGTCGCCGGCCGCGTGGTCAACGACCTCGTGCACCTCCTCGCCGAGCTGCTGGAGAACGCCACGTCGTTCTCCTCGCCACAGACGAAGGTCCGGGTCACCGGTCACGCGCTGCCCGACGGCCGCGTGCTCGTCGAGATCCACGACACCGGTATCGGCCTCTCCCCCGAGGACCTGGCCGCGATCAACGAGCGGCTCGCCTCGCCGCCCACCGTGGACGTCTCGGTGTCCCGGCGCATGGGTCTGTTCGTGGTCGGCCGGCTGTCCCTGCGTCACGGCATCCGCATCCAGCTGCGCCCTTCGGACTCCGGCGGCACGACCGCGCTGGTCATGCTGCCCATGGAGGTCGCGCACGGCGGCAGGCAGCCTGCCAAGCCCGGCCAGCAGGGCACGGGCCAGCAGGGCGGCGCCCCGGGTGGTCTCCTCGCCGGCGGCGCTCCCGCCGCCGCGGGTGGCCAGCGTCCCGGACTCGCCGGTCCCGCCGCCGCTCCCGCCAAGGGGCTGGGATCGAGCGCTCCGCGCGGG
>NZ_NEUF01000181.1 GCF_002910915.1 Streptomyces sp. SM10
CCCCGGCACCGCGCCCGCCGCGCCGGAGCGCTGGCGGCCGTGGCGCTTCCGCATGTCGAACGACGTGTGGGGCACGCCCGTCGTGGTGGACGATCTGCTGTACGTGACGTCCTTCGAGGTCCACGCCCTGGACGTCGGCAACGGGCGCCGGCAGTTCAAGACCCGTGACGTGGCCTGGTCCATGGCCGTCGACGGAGGCCGGATCCACGCCTCGGACGGCCCGTCCCTGTACGCACTGGACGCGGCGACCGGCGCCGAGCGGTGGCGGCTCTCCACCGACGCGTGGGTGTACTCCCTCAAGGCCGACCGGGGCACCGTCCTGACCGGGACGCGCGGCGGCGGCGTACAGGCGTGGGAGGCGTCCAGCGGCGAGAAGCTGTGGGAGACCTCGGGCGTCCAGACGGACTTCGAGACGGCGGAGTCCGGGCCCGTCATCCACGACGGCACGGTGTACCTGTGGCAGGAGGCCCGGCTGCGGGCCGTCGACGCGCGTACCGGCGCCGAGCGGTGGTCCTACCCCGTCGGCGACGCAGCCTCCTGCGGCGGGGTGCCCGTCCGGCTGACCGCCGCGTCCGACGGCTTCGTCTACGTCGCGGCGGGCACCCGGGTGCTGGCCGTGGACGCCGTCTCCGGCCGGGTGCGCTGGCACTTCGAGTCACCCGCCGTCTTCCTCTCCCCGCCCGCCTTCGCCCCGGGGCCCGCGGTCACCGGCGGCGGGGTGTACCTCGCGGACTACCTGGGGACCGTCTACGCGCTGGACGCCTCCACCGGCAAGGACCGGTGGCGGATCGCGACGGAGGCCCGGCAGTCCGTCGAGCCCGTGCTGGTCACGGCGGGCAACGTGCACGTCGGCAGCGGCAGCGCGCTGTACACGCTGGACGCGGTGACCGGGACGCCGAAGTGGCGGTTCGCGGCGGGCGGCGAGGTCGTCGGCGCACCGGTGGTCGCGGACGGCCGGGTCCACTTCGGTTCGGCGGACCACGTGCTCTACACCCTGGACGCGGCAGGCGGCCAGCTCCGCTGGAAGCTGGCCACGGGCGGCGAGATCACCGGCTCCCCGGTGGCGCAGGCGGGCGTCGTCTACGCCTGCAGCAAGGACCGCTGCGTCTATGCCCTGGACGCGCTGAAGGGCACGGGGACGGGGAGCAGGGCCCGGACCTGAGGTGTCACGGGTGAGGCGGGTGATACCGGTTCCGGTCCGGGTCCTCGCCGGGCCAGGGGTGCTCCCCCTGGACGGGGTACTGGGCGGTGTCCTCGTCGGGCGGGGCCGCCCGGTGCCGGCCCGGCCCGGTGTACGGATCCGCCTCCGGCTCCGGCCCGGGGGACGTCTGCGCGGCCGGCCCCGGCTCCTGCGTCGGCGGCCAGGTGTCCGGGTGGTCGTCCGGCGGTACGGGATACGGCTCGGCGGCGGGCCCCGTCCGGGCGGGCCGCCGGCGCCCCGACATCAGCAGGGCGCCCAGCAGGAGCAGGATGCCGCCGGCCAGCGCCTGGGCGACGCCCCAGCCGAGCCCCGACCCGTCGCTGTCGACCGTCAGGCCGCTCGCCGCCTGGCCCTGCCGGACCATCCAGAGCACGGTGAAGCCCAGCACGATCAGTCCCGCGAGGGCCACCACCCAGCGTGAGCGGAGCACGACCCCCACGAGGGTCACCAGCGCGGCGAAGAGGAACGGCAGCAGGATCGAGGCCATCACGGACGACGGGACGCCGGTGATGCCGTCGAACAGGTCCTGGATGCGGTAGTCCCGCCCGAGGCGGTCCTGGTACCAGGTGCGGAAAGGGCTCTGGACGGCCGCCGCGGCTCCCACGAGTGCGACGACGGAGCCGATGACATTGCGGATCATCGTCAGCCTCCCGGGCCTCGGCGGCACGGCTGTGCGCACCGCTCCCCGCGCTCGACGCTACGCCCGGCCGATCTTCCCTGCCATCCGAGACCATGACCAGACCGTGACAGGGCCATGACGGGGCCACGGGGGTGGGCCGGGAATGGTGTGCGTTACGGTGTCGCGCGGCCGCGCGGCGGCCGAAGGAGCCGACTACAGCTAGGGGGGCTGCATCGATGATGCGGCGACAGATGAGGTTCGCGGCCGTACTGGTCGTGGTGGTGCTCGCGCTCACCGGATTCTCCACGTCCAGCCACGGCGGCAAGAGCGGGAAGAGCCGCAGCAAGAGCAGCAGTTCCGGTGGCGGCTGCTCCAACTCGAAGAAGAGCAACGGCAGCTACCACCGCTACGACGATGACGACTACGACAGCTCGTCGAGCTCCTCCGGCGGCTCCACGTACGAGTCGGCCACGCCCGGTCCCACCGCTTCGGGCGCCCCCGTCGTCCGGGTCATCCGCTGCGCCCAGCCCAAGAAGGGCAAGCGCAAGGCGGTGACCTCCTCGACGGTCCAGATCCGTTCGACGGCGTCCGTCGAGCAGACGTACGAGGTCGACGTGACGTTCCAGGACGCCAAGGGCCTGACGGTCGACACGGGCGAGGCGACGGTCGACCTCACGTACGGCGAGACCGAGACCGTGGCGGTGAAGATGGACAGCCCACGCCTGGTCTCCCGCGTGAAGCGCTGTGTGGTCACGGCCGAGCAGGGCTACTGACAGCACGCTGCGACCGCGGCGAACGCGAGCAAGGGCCCGAGCCGTGAGGCTCGGGCCCTTGCTCGTCGTGCGCGGACATGCGGCGGCCGCGGCGGCTCCCCCTCCGCGCCGCCGCGGCCGCTCCCCCGTCCCCCGCAGAGTGAAGGTCTACTTGGCCGGCTTGAGCGGCTCGGACGTGGCGTGCTGGTCGAGCGTCGTGATCTCTTCGCCCGTCGCGTGCTGGTCCTGCGCGGTGACCGGCGTCTCCGGCTCGCCCGTGGCGTGCTGGTCGGCCGGCTTGAAGATCGGGTCCTGCTTGCTGGCGTCGGCCATGATGTTCAACTCCCTCTCTGCACTGCACGATGGGTCTTGCGAGGCCCGCCCGGCTGTTCCCCCGTGGACTGCCGGACGGGCCTCTCGGGGCCGTTCACCTGAGTGGCACGGCCGCTGTCGCCCCGTCTGCCCCCCGACGCGACGGATCGACAGGCATGAGCATGCAGGGCCGTGATAAACGAACGATGAACGGCCCGCTCCTCAGGCGGCCGCCGCAGGTGACAGCAGGGACCGGAGCTGTTCCGCTTCCGGGGAGCCGAGCTCCTCGTAGATCGCGAGGGCCTCCGCCCAGCAGACCTGGGCGCGGCCGGTCTGCCCGATTCCGGCGAGGGCCCGGCCCAGGACGGTCAGCACGTTCCCCCGGCGCCATTCGCCACCGATGCCACGGAGGACCGTGAGCGCCAGCTCGGCGAACTGGGCGGCGTGGGCAGGACGGCCGGAAGCGAGATCCACCTCGGCGAGCCGGAACAGCGCCATGCCCTCCCACAGCCGCTGCCGGCTGTCGCGGAAGATGGCGAGGGCTTCGTTCAACTGCTCCGTGGCCGCTGCCGGCTTCCCACTCTGGGTGAGCGCCATGCCCAGGGCGTAGCGACCGTTGGCGCCGCGTAGAGCGTGGCCGAGGGAGTCGTAGATCCCTATGCCCGCGGTCGCCAGAGTGATGGCACTGCTCGTACGCCCCGTGGCGAGGTGGATGCGCGACAGATTGCACAGGGCGCTGGCCTCGCCAGGGCGGTTCTCGTCGCTGCGGAATGCCTCGATCGCCTGGTTCAGGAAGGTCTCACCGTCCTCGTGACGGTTCTGGTACAGCGCGATGATGCCGCGCGCGTTGGATGCCCAGCACGCCGGCAGCCGGTCGTCGACGGTACCGGCGAGCCGCAAGGCTTCCTGTGCCTCCCGGTCCGCGTGGTCGAACCTGCCGGCCAACTGGTGCACGTTGGCGAGGGACATGACGGCACGTCCCTCCGCCCGCGGGTCTCCGCATGCCCTGGAGGCTTCCCTGACGGTCATCGCCACCGCCTCGTACTGCTTCGAGTTGGCACCCGACTCACCCAGGTCGAGGGCGGCGTAGAGGAGGTCCACGGCACGGGCCAGGGTGCCGGCGGACCGCACCGACTGACGTACGCACGCGAGCAGGTTGGTCGCCTCGGCGTACAGCCAGTCCAGGGCGGAGTGCCTGTCCGCGAAGGACAGCCCTGCGTGCTCCGTCGGTTCGAGGTGGTCCACCAGCCGGTCCCCGGGCCGCTCCAGCGCGTACACTCCCGCCGCCGTGGCCAGGTAGAAGTCAAGCAGCCGTGACAGCGCCAGCTCCCGCTCCACCGGCGGCTGTTCGTCCCGCTCGGCGCACGCACGTGCGTAGAGCCGCACCAGGTCGTGGTAGCGGTAGCGGCCCGGGGCCGCCGACTCCAGGAGGCTGGTGTCGACCAGGGTCTCCAGGAGGTCCTCCGCCACGTGGAGTTCCAGGTTCAGCAGGGCCGCCGCCGCGGCGAGGGAGAGGTCCGGGCCGTCCGCGAGGCCCAGGAGACGGAACGCACGGGCCTGGGCCGGCTCCAGCTGGCCGTAGCCGAGCTCGAAGGTGGCCTTCACCGCGAGGTCGCCGGCCTGGAGTTCGTCGAGGCGGCGCCGCTCGTCCGCGAGCTTCGCCGCCAGCACGGAGACCGTCCAGGTGCGGCGGGAGGCCAGCCGGGAGGCCGCGATCCGGATGGCCAGCGGCAGGAACCCGCACGCCGCCACCACGTCCAGGGCCGCCTCGCGCTCGGAACGGACGCGTTCCTCGCCGACGATGCGGGTGAAGAGCTGGAGGGCCTCCTCCGGGGACATCACGTCCAGGTCCACCAGGTGCGCGCCGGCCAGGTCGACCATGCGGACACGGCTGGTGACCAGCGCCGCGCAGCCCGCCGTGCCGGGGAGCAGGGGCCGGATCTGGGCCGCGTCATGGGCGTTGTCGAGCAGGACCAGGATGCGGCGGCCGTCGAGGGTGGAGCGGTAGAGCGCGGCCCGCTCGTCCAGGGAGTCCGGGATCGCGGAGTCCGCGGTGCCCAGGGCGCGCAGGAACGCCCCGAGGACGGTCTCGGGCTCCGCCGCCCGGTTGCCCGCCCCCTGGAGGTCGACGTACAGCTGGCCGTCGGGGAAGTGCGGGCGCGCCTGGTGGGCCACGTGCACGGCGAGGGTCGTCTTGCCCACGCCGCCGATGCCGGCCAGTGCGGAGACCGCCATGACGGAGCCCTCGGCGGCGGCGAGCCGGTCGCCGAGTTCCCGTACGAAGGCGGAGCGGCCCGTGAAGTCCGGCACGGTGGCCGGGAGCTGGGCCGGGCGGACCGGGGCGGACGCCGGGGCCGGCTCGTCGGCGGGGCGGGCCAGTTCCTCGTCGGCCCGGAGGATCCGCTGCTGGAGCTGGGCGAGTTCGGGGCGCGGGTCGACGCCCAGTTCCTCCGAGAGCAGGCGGCGGGTGTCGGCGTACACCGCGAGGGCCTCGGCCTGACGTCCGCTGCGGTACAGGGCGACCATCAGCAGCTCGCGCAGCCGCTCACGCAGGGGCTGCGCCGCGGTGAGGGCGGTGAGTTCGGAGACCGCCTCCGCGTGGCAGCCGACCTCCAGGTCCAGATCGAGGCGGGTCTCGGTGAGCTGGAGCCGCCATTCCTCCAGGCTGGTGCGCTGGTTCTCCGCGTAGGGCCCGGGGAGGGAGGCGAGTGCCTCGCCGTCCCACAGGCCGAGCAGCTTGTTGATCAGGGTGCGGGCCTGGCAGCGGTCCCCGCCGCCTCGGGCCTTCTCCGCCTCGGAGGCCAGGTCCTGAGCGAGGGTCAGGTCCAGTGCCGCACGCGGGATCCGGAGGGCGTAGCCCCCGGACTCGCTGACCAGCGTGTCCTGGCCCAGGGTCTTGCGCAGCCGCGAGGCGTACGTCCGTACGGTGGCCAGCGCCTGCGACGGGGGGTCGTCGCCCCAGAGGGCGTCGATGAGTTCGGCGGCGGTGGCCGTGCGGCCGTCGCGCAGCAGCAGGGCGGCCAGCAGGGCCCGTTGCTGCGGGGAGCCGGACGGCAGGGGCTCACCGCCGCGCCAGGCGCGCACCGGGCCGAGGACGGTGAAGCGCAGTGGGGCTCCGGCCTCCCGTTCCCGAGCAGCGCGTTGCTCCGGAACGCGCACGCCGGGTCCGTTGTCGCGGTCCATGATGCCCCCTGTCCTGCTTGCCCCGCCGGTCCTGCCGACCCCGCCGCACCGCACCGGTGGTATCGGGCTCAACAGTCTGCCTTGTTATGGGCGGGCTCGTCAGCATCGGGTGTCGCTCTGCACAGGGCCTGAACAATGACGAGGCCGAGCCGGCGGACCTGGAGCCCGGGGACTAAGGCAGGAGCCCCGTTCCTCCGCCGAAGCGGGGGAGCGGGGCTCCTTGGGTACTGCTCACTCGGCCGCGATCGGCCGACCCGGGCAACTAGGCCGGGGTGACGTTCTCAGCCTGCGGACCCTTGGGACCCTGAGTGACGTCGAAGTTCACGACCTGGTTCTCCTCGAGGGAGCGGAACCCGGACGCGTTGATCGCGGAGTAGTGGACGAAGACATCCGGGCCGCCGCCGTCCTGGGCGATGAAGCCGAAGCCCTTTTCAGCGTTGAACCACTTGACGGTTCCGGTAGCCATAAAGCCCTCCTTGGGCCAAAGGGTTGCCCTGCTCCAGAACCTGCAAACAAGTCTGAAAACTACAAAAGCCTGCGGGTTACATGCTCCGCAGGCTCTGTACTGCAAGGGAAACCAAACTGCAACTTGCGGGCGAGCCTAGCACGCAGTGTGCGGGGAGCGGTAGAGGGAAAGATCACTTCACCCGGATGTTTGATCGGGCCGTCGGAGAGCTGACGTACAAGGCTCCCGAGCACCATCGGGGCGCCCCGATGAAGCGGGTCGCCGGAGGCAGGTCTAGCCTCGCGATGTGGACAATTCAACCGTCTCTCCCGTAGAAGGCGACGACCGTCGCAGCAGGCCGCGCGTCGGCCACATCCAGTTCCTGAACTGCCTCCCCCTCTACTGGGGCCTGGCACGGACCGGAACCCTGCTCGACCTGGAGCTCTCGAAGGACACCCCGGAAAGACTCAGCGAGCAGCTGGTCAGGGGTGACCTGGACATCGGCCCGGTCACCCTGGTCGAGTTCCTGCGCAACGCCGACGACCTGGTCGCCCTCCCCGACATCGCGGTCGGCTGCGACGGCCCCGTCATGTCGTGCGTGATCGTGTCCCAGCTGCCCCTGGAGCAGCTGGACGGGGCCCGGGTGGCCCTCGGGTCGACCTCGCGCACCTCCGTACGCCTGGCCCAGCTGCTGCTCTCCGAGCGGTACGGCGTCGCACCCGACTACTACACCTGCCCGCCGGACCTCGGCCTGATGATGCAGGAGGCCGACGCGGCCGTCCTCATCGGTGACGCCGCCCTGCGGGCCAACCTGCACGACGCCCCCAGGCTCGGGCTCCAGGTCCACGACCTGGGCGAGATGTGGAAGGAGTGGACGGGGCTGCCGTTCGTCTTCGCGGTCTGGGCGGCGCGCAAGGACTATCTGGCCTCGCACCCCGACTACGTGGAGAAGGTTCACGAGGCGTTCCTGGCCTCCCGCGACGTCTCTCTGGAGGAGGTCACCAAGGTGGCCGAGCAGGCGGCGCGCTGGGAGGCCTTCGACGCCGAGGTGCTGGAGCGCTACTTCACCACCCTCGACTTCCGCTTCGGCCCGGACCAGCTGGCGGGGGTGCGTGAGTTCGCCCGCCGCACCGGCCCGACGACCGGCTTCCCGGCGGACGTCAAGGTCGAACTGCTCGGCGGCTGACACGACGGCGCGCGGGAATGGCGCGGGGGGAATCCCGCGCCTTCCCGGGCCTTGGCGCCGGGGTGTCCATTGCCCCTGATGCGCGGCCACGGCATTCCGTTCCCGGGAAAGGGCGCGAATGTTCCGGAGTTCCGGAAGGAGTACCTCCGCACCCGTGCGGGGAGGAATAGCGGATGGCTTCCACAAGCCCTTCCGGTTTCTCCCCGGTGAAGCCCGGGCGGTGCGGACGAACGGCGTATTCGCGCCTTTCCGAGTGGCGAAATCCCTGCTTCGTGCCCATAGGGGCGATATCGGAGGAAGGGGTCTCCGTGACCCCGCGAGCCGCGCCCCCTAGGCTGCGGTCCGAGTTCCGGGGTCCACAGGGGGAGAGCGTATGCAGCCGCTGGAAGCCGGCGAACCGCAGACCATCGGCGCCTACCGGCTGCTCGGCAGGCTCGGGGCCGGCGGGATGGGCCGGGTCTACCTGGGGCGCAGCGCCGGCGGACGTACCGTCGCGGTCAAGGTCGTGCACCCCCACTTCGCCCTCGACGAGCAGTTCCGCGCGCGGTTCCGCCGCGAGGTGGACGCCGCGCGGCGCCTCGGCGAGCAGTGGACGGCCCCGGTCCTGGACGCCGACCCCGATGCGGCCGTGCCCTGGGTGGCCACCGGTTACGTGGCCGGACCGCCGCTCTCCGACGCGGTCACCCGCCACGGTCCGCTGCCCGAGTACGCGGTACGGACCCTGGGCGCGGGACTCGGCGAGGCACTCGACGCCGTCCACGCGCACGGCCTCATCCACCGGGACGTGAAGCCGTCCAACGTCCTGCTCGCCCTCGAAGGCCCCCGGCTGATCGACTTCGGTATCGCCCGTGCGCTCGGCGCCACCGTCTCCCTCACCTCGACGGGCGTCTCCGTCGGCTCGCCCGGCTACATGGCCCCGGAACAGATCCGGGGCCTGGACCTCTCCGGCGCGGCCGACGTCTTCTCGCTCGGCGCGGTCCTCGCCTACGCGGCGACCGGTGCCGCGCCCTTCCTCGGCGACTCCTCCGCCGTGCTCCTCTACAAGGTGGTCCACGAGGAACCCGAACTCGGGGAACTGGAGGGCGAACTGCGAGAGCTGGTGGCCGGATGCCTCGCCAAGGACCCCGCGGACCGGCCCGCTCCTGCCGAGCTCGCCCGCAGGCTCGCCCCCGGCGGGGCGGCCGCGCTCGTGGCCCCGGGCTGGCTGCCGGGACCCCTGGTGCGTGAGGTCAGCAGGTCGGCGGTGGCCCTGCTGGACCTGGAGCCGCAGGACGGACCCGTCCGGTCGGGCCCGGTGCCCTTCAGCGACGCCTCGCTGGGGAGCGCGGCCCTCGGCGCCTTCGGCCCCCCTCTGCCGCCCCCGCCCGACGGGCCGCCGGGCACCGCAGGCGCGTCGGGCGAGCGGGGTCCCGGGGCCCGCATCGCCCTCACCATGGACTCCGGCCCGCAGCCCGGCCGCCGGAAGGGGCGACGGGTCAGCTGCACCGTCGCGCTGGCCGTCGCCGGCGCGCTCGCCGTCGTGACGGTCGGCGCCGCGACGCTGGGGGACCTGTTCACGCGCGGTGACGACGACCGGGGCAGCGACGCCGCCCAGCCCCCGTCGGCGAGCCGGTCGCAGTCCCCGCCCGACACCGCCCGGTCCCCGTCGTCCCCCGGCTCCTCGGCCTCCGAGCCGGTGGGCGCGCTGCCCAAGGCCTTCGCCGGTACGTGGAAGGGCTCGGCGACCGAACGCAGCGGCGCGCCGCACGGCTCGGTCACCGCCGTCTTCGTCGAGGGGAAGAAGGGGGAGGAGGTCGTCCGGCTCTCGTACCGCTTCGACGCGCTGGGAACCACCGTCGTCTGCAAGGGCGTCGGCACCCTCCTCTCCGGCACGGCCACCGGGCTGAAGATCCGGGAGCGTGCCGACCCCGACGCCCGCACCGGAGCGATGTGCACCGGCGGTGAGGCCGACATCGACTTCACCCTCACCTCGGACCGGACCCTCCTCTACGAGTCCCACGAAGAGGCCGCGGGCACGCCGAAGGGCACCCTCACCCGGTCCGGCGGCTGACCCCGGCAAGCGCTGGCGTAGGCTGGATCGGTCCGTGGATCCGTAGAAAAACCGCCGAAAGGTGACAGCCCGGTGACCGAGAAGGCCGACCTTCAGCCCGTCCTCGACCGCGCCGCCGAAGGCGGGCGGATCACTCCGGAGGAGGCGCTCGACCTCTACCGGTCGGCACCGCTGCACGCCCTGGGGGCCGCGGCCGACGCCGTGCGCCGCCGCCGCTACGCCGGTACCGAGCACATCGCGACGTACATCATCGAGCGCAACATCAACTACACCAACGTCTGTGTCACGGCGTGCAAGTTCTGCGCGTTCTACGCGCCGCCCAAGGACACCGGCAAGGGCTGGTCCCGCGACCTCGACGACATCCTGCGCCGCTGCGCGGAGACCGTCGAGCTGGGCGGCACCCAGATCATGTTCCAGGGCGGACACCACCCGGACTACGGCGTCGAGTACTACGAGGAGCACTTCTCCGCGATCAAGAAGGCGTTTCCGCAGCTGGTCATCCACTCGCTCGGGGCTTCCGAGATCGAGCACATGGCCCGCATCTCGGGCGTCGGTGCGAAGGAGGCGATCGAGCGGATCCACGCCGCCGGCCTCGACTCCTTCGCCGGCGCGGGAGCCGAACTGCTGCCCGCCCGGCCGCGTACGGCGATCGCCCCGCTCAAGGAGTCCGGCGAGCGCTGGCTGGAGATCATGGAGATCGCCCACGGCCTCGGCGTCGAGTCCACCTCCACCATGCTGATGGGCACCGGCGAGACCAACGCCGAGCGTATCGAGCACCTGCGGTTGATCCGCGACGTCCAGGACCGCACCGGCGGCTTCCGCGCCTTCATCCCGTACACCTACCAGCCGGAGAACAACAAGCTGAAGGGACAGACGCAGGCCACGCTCTTCGAGTACCTGCGGATGATCGCCATCGCCCGGCTCTTCCTCGACAACGTCGCCCACATCCAGGGCTCCTGGCTGACCACCGGCAAGGAGGTCGGCCAGCTGTCCCTGCACTACGGTGCGGACGACCTCGGCTCGATCATGCTGGAGGAGAACGTCGTCTCCTCGGCCGGTGCCAAGCACCGTTCGAACCGGCTCGAGATCATCGACCTGATCCGCAAGGCGGGCCGCGTCCCGGCCCAGCGCGCCACGACCTACGAGCACCTGGTCGTCCACGACGACCCGGCGAACGACCCGGTCGACGAGCGCGTCGTCTCCCACATCTCCTCGACGGCGATCGTGGGCGGCACGGCCCACCCGGAGCTCAAGCTCCTCGACGCCAACTGAGGCTTCCGTGCTGACCGTTCACGCCGCGCCGCTGGTCCTTCCGGTCGGTGCGGCGGCCGTCCGCGGCGGTGCCGTCGCCGTGGACGGCGACCGGATCGTGGCCCTGGGGCCGTACGAAGCCGTCGTGGCCGGGCATCCGGCCGCCCGGGTCAGGCAGTGGCCGGGAGTCCTCACCCCGGGCCTCCGCCAGTGGGACGGCCTCCCGCTGCTGACCCGCTGCTACCACCCCGATCCGCGCGAGGCCGGCGAGCTCGGCGAACAGCCCCTGACCGGCGCCGACTTCGATCGGCTGGCCGCGCGGATGGATGAGCCCCGCCGGGCCGGCAGCGTGCGCCGCGGGGTGCAGCGAATGCTGCGCCACGGCACCACCCATGTCGCGGGCGTCCTCGGCGAGCCCGCGGTCCGCACCGCCGTGGGCCGCGCGGGTCTGACGGTTCTCCCGCCGGCCGGGGCCCCGGCCGGCGAACCGGACCTGGACCCCTTCGCCCGGGGCCGCGACCTGGCGGGATCCGCGCACGGCCCGCTCGTCGTCGGAGGCCGCGCCGACCTCGCGGTCTTCGACGTGGCGGACGAGGCGGAGCTGTGTGCGGCGGGCGCCGTGACCTGCGTGGCCACGGTCCTCGGCGGGCGGCTGGTGCACCGGCGGCGCTGAGGACGCCGGGCGCCTCTCACGCCACGGAGGGCCCGCCCAGGTAGCGGCCGTCGCCGTCGTACGGCCAGGCGTTGGACACGCAGCCCTTCAGCCCCTTGATCTGCTGCATCATCGCGGGCGCGGGCTTCCCCGCGCCGGGGCACGTCTCGTGGCCGTGTCCCAGCCAGTGGCCGACCTCGTGATTGATGATCAGGGCCCGGTACTCGGACGCGGACCCGTCGAACGTCGGCGAACCCAGCTGCCAGCGCCGCAGGTTGACCATGACGTTCTTGCCGCCGCGGCAGTTGACCTCACCTCGGGTGTCCAGGTCGTACTGTCCGCAGAGCCGGTCCGTGGTCTTCGGCGTCCCGATCCGGATCACCAGCCCGGCGCTGCCGTCCGCGACCTGGCGGAAGGTGCGGCCCTCGCCCTTGCTCCAGCCCCGTGGGTCGGAGAGTATCTCCGCGATGTCCTCGGCGGCGCTGTCCGGGTCCACCCCGATGCCGTCCTCCACCTCGACGCGGTAGCGGCTGCCTCCACCGCCGGAGGAGACGGCCTCGTGCGCCACCGTGAAGGTGCCGGGGCCCGAGGACGGCACGGAGTCAGGATCCACGGACTCCTCGGCGCTGGGTGAGTCCTCGGGGGACTCGGGCGCCGAGGGGCTCACCGACACCATCGGCGAAGCCGACGCCTCGGGCGAGGCAGGGGGCGGCGAAGCGGTCCGGTCGGGCTCCAGGTCCGCCGCGACCGCGGTGCCGTCGTCCTGCCACGTCGCGGCGGCGTAGAGGCAGGCCGCCCCGGCCACCATCGTGAACACGGCCCCGGCGAAGACGGCACGCCGTCTTCGCATCCGTCTTCGGCGGGCGAGGGACCGTCGTCTCCGGGCGTCAGCACGGGAGGGCCCCGCCCCAGGCGCGGGCGTCCCGGCCCCCCGCCGGTGGGCGCCGCTCCGTATTCGGTAGGTGTCGTCGTCGCTGTACATCGGTCCGGTGAGTGCCCGTCGTCTCGGAACGTCCGTGCGGGGGATCATCCGCCCTGCACGCTGACCTGCTTCTGGAGTACCGGGTGCTCGTCCGCGTACCGCCCGACGTCCAGCAGCCCGCTCCCCCTGACGCCGTCCAGGAGTTGCTGGGTGGTCACCGGTGCGGAAACCCCTTCCCCCCATCCGGAGAGACGTCGATCAGCACCGTGCTGTTCCCGAATTCGAAGGCGATCGTTCCACGCCGCCGCGAGCGACCTGGGGCGGGGCTGCTTGAATGGGAGGGTGACCCGAGCATCCCTGGACAAGCAGCCGCACGAAGTCGCCTCGATGTTCGACGACGTGGCGGCGAACTACGACCTCACCAACGACGTGCTGTCGCTCGGACAGGCGCGTCAGTGGCGCAGGGAAGTGGCCCGGGCCGTCGACGCCCGCCCCGCGCAGAAGATCCTCGACCTCGCGGCCGGCACGGCCACCTCCTCGCAGCCGTTCGCCCGGGCCGGCGCCTACGTGGTGCCCTGCGACTTCTCCATCGGGATGCTCCGGGTCGGCAAGGCGCGTCACCCGTGGATGCCGTTCACCGCGGGCGACGGCACGAGGCTCCCGTTCAAGGACGAGACCTTCGACGCGGTCACGATCTCCTTCGGACTGCGCAACATCCAGGACACCGGCGCCGCCCTCGCCGAGCTGTACCGGGTCACCAAGCCGGGCGGCCGGGTCGTGATCTGCGAGTTCTCCCAGCCGACCTGGGCCCCCTTCCGCACGGTCTACACCGAGTACCTGATGCGCGCGCTCCCGCCGGTCGCGCGGGCCGTCTCGTCCAACCCGGACGCCTACGTCTACCTCGCCGAGTCGATCCGCGCCTGGCCCGACCAGGCCGGCCTCGCGACGCTGCTGCAGAAGGCCGGCTGGTCGGACGTGGCCTGGCGCAATCTCACCGGCGGAGTGGTGGCGCTGCACCGGGGTGTACGGGTCTGACCCGGCGCGGTCTCAGAGCTCCAGCCGGAAGCAGTACGCCTCCTGCCCCGACACCGGTGAGGTGTACGACTCGGCCTGTCGCATCCCGAGACGCCGGGCGACCGCCATCGAGCGGGCGTTGCGTGAGTTGATCATCGCCACGACCTCCCTCACCCCGAGCGCCTCCGTCCGCTCCAGCGTCGTGCGTGCGGCGGCCGTCGCGTAGCCGTGCCCCCAGGCGGCCCGGCCCAGCCGCCAGCCGATCTCGATCTCGCCCACCGGGCCGAACGACTCGTGCGGCCACGGCTGGGCACCCGTGAAGCCGAGCACCTGACCGGAGTCGTCGAGGACCGTCCACAGGCAGTGCCCGAGCTCCGCGTCGTGCCGTCGCTGGCGGGCGGTCAACTCCTCGTACACGGAGTACTCCGCGGGGCGGCCGCCGAGGAACTCCATCACCTCCGGGTCGGCGAACACCCGGTGCCAGGCCAGGGTGTCCTCGTCGGTCGGGACACGCAGTCGTACGGACGGAGTGGGGTCAGGCGCGTGCGGCATCGGGGAGCCCTTCGGGAGGTTGATCAGCAGGCACCCATAGACTGCACGCGACCTGTGCCGCGCGGCACGCGAATTCGAGTCTTCGGGAGATCCGACCGTGACCGAGCCCCTCTCCGAACACAGCGCGGACGTGATCGTCGTCGGAGCGGGCCCAGCCGGCTCCACGACCGCGTACCACCTCGCCAAGGCCGGACTCGACGTGCTCCTCCTGGAGAAGACGGCCTTCCCGCGCGAGAAGGTCTGCGGCGACGGTCTCACCCCCCGCGCCACGAAGCAGCTCGTCTCCATGGGCATCGACATCTCCGAAGAGGCCGGCTGGCTGCGCAACAAGGGCCTGCGCATCATCGGCGGCGGCGTCCGCCTCCAGCTCGACTGGCCGGACCTCGCCTCGTACCCGGACTACGGACTGGTCCGCAAGCGCGACGACTTCGACGAGCAGCTGGCCCGCCAGGCCCAGAAGGCCGGAGCGCGGCTCCACGAGCGCTGCAACGTCGGGGAGCCGGTCAAGGACGAGCGCACCGGGCGCATCACCGGCGTCCACGCCAAGCTCGGCGAGGAGAAGACCCCGGTCACCTTCCACGCCCCGCTGGTCGTCGCCGCCGACGGCAACTCCACCCGGCTCTCCCTCAACATGGGGCTGCACCGCCGCGAGGACCGCCCGATGGGCGTCGCGGTCCGTACGTACTTCACCTCGCCCCGCCACGACGACGACTACCTGGAGTCCTGGCTGGAGCTCTGGGACCGCCGGGGCGCGGAGGACCGCCTGCTGCCCGGCTACGGCTGGATCTTCGGCATGGGCGACGGCACGTCCAACGTCGGGCTCGGCATCCTCAACTCCTCGAAGGCCTTCCGCGAGCTCGACTGGCGCGAGGTGCTCAAGGCCTGGTGCGCCTCGATGCCGGAGGACTGGGGCTACACCCCCGAGAACATGACGATGCCGATCCGCGGCGCCGCTCTCCCGATGGCCTTCAACCGCCAGCCCCACTACACCAAGGGCCTGCTGCTCGTCGGTGACGCGGGCGGGCTCGTCAACCCGTTCAACGGCGAAGGCATCGCGTACGCCATGGAGTCGGGCCAGATCGCCGCGGACGTCATCGTCCAGGCGCACGCCCGCGCCACCCCCGCCCAGCGGGAACTGGCCCTGCACCACTACCCGAAGATCCTCAAGGACACCTACGGCGGCTACTACACGCTGGGCCGCGCCTTCGTGAAGATGATCGGGAACCCGCACGTCATGAAGATCGCGACGCAGCGCGGTCTGACCCACCCCCTGCTGATGAAGTTCACGCTGAAGATGCTCGCCAACCTCACCGACCCGACGGGCGGAGACGCGATGGACCGCATCATCAACGGCCTGTCGAAGGTCGCCCCGAAGGCGTGAGTACCGGGGGCCACGGGTGACCCCGGGCCCCGCCCCGCCGGCCCGCCCTGCGATAGGTTGCGGGCCATGGGGGCATCGAGGGCATGGACCACCCGCGGCTGCCGGTGGCTCGGCGCTGCCGGATCACTGGGCGTCGCGCTGGGCGGCTGGGCCGTCGGGACGCTCCCCGCACACGATCCGTGGGGGCTGTGGGTGCCGCACGGCCCCGCCGTGCGGGCCGCGGGGTACGCGCTCGCGTACGGCGGACTGACCGTGCTCCTCGTCGCCTGGTGGCTGTACGGGCGGGCGGGAGCCTCCGTACGCGACACCCTGACCACCCTCGGGTGGTGGACCGCGCCGCTCGTCCTCGCACCCCCGCTCCACAGCGCGGACGTCTACAGCTACATCGCGCAGGGCGCGATGGTCCTCGAAGGGCACGACGTCTACAGCGTGGGGCCCTCCGTCCTCGACCCCGGCGGGCCCGGCGGCGACGCCGCCGCGAGCGTCGGCGGGCACTGGACCGACACCCCGGCCCCCTACGGCCCGTTCTTCCTCGTCCTCGCGCGGGGCGTCGCCTGGGCGACCGGCGGCGCGATCGTGCCCGCCGTGCTCGGGATGCGCCTCATCGCCCTGGGCGCCCTGGTGCTGATCGTCTGGGCCCTGCGGAACCTCGCCCGGGAGCACGGCCGCAGCGAGAGCGCCGCGCTGTGGCTGGGCGCGCTGAACCCGCTGCTGCTCGTCCACGTGGTCGGCGGTGTCCACAACGACGGGCTGATGACCGGCCTCATGCTGGCGGGCGTGGTCCTCGCCCTGCGGGGCAGATGGATCACCGGCTCGGCGCTCATCGGCCTCGCCGTGATGGTCAAGTCGCCCGCGGCGGTGGCGCTGCTGTTCGTCGGCGTCGTGGTGGGCCGCGCGGCGGGCGGTCCCCTCGTGCGGAGGGTGGCGAAGGGGCTGCTGGCGCCCGGCCTGGTCGCCGGGGCGGTCGCGGTGGCCGCGACCTTCGCCGGGGGCACCGGTTTCGGCTGGCTGGGGACCCAGAGCGTCGCGGGGCGCATCCACACCGCGCTGTCCCTCACCAGCGACCTCGGGCTGGGACTGGGCGAGCTCCTGCGGCTGCTGGCCGGGACGGACCCGGATCCGGTCAAGTCCGCCGTGCAGAACCTCGGTCTGCTGGTGGCCCTGGTCCTGATCGCCCGCCTCGCGTGGCTGGCGGCGACCGGGCGTACGGAACCCGTGCGCGCCCTGGGGCCCGCGCTCCTGATCCTCGTCGCCCTCTCGCCGATGGTCCAGCCCTGGTATCTGCTGTGGGCGACCGCGGTGATCGCGGCGACCGCGGACGGCGGCCGGGCCCTGGGCGCGGTGACCGTGCTGTCGGCCGCGCTCGTCTACGAGACACAGCCCTCGGGATCGACCCCGCCGTACGGCTTCGTGCTGGCGGCTCTCGCCTGCGTGGCGGGCGTCCTGCTGCTGCGCGGGGAGCGGGCCGCCGGGGCACGGGGACACGTGCCGGGACAGCGCCGGCCGGCCGGGGCCACCGCGGAGCCGGACGTACGGACCACGGCGCGCTGACCCGCCCGCCCGACGCCCGCGCCGTACGACCTGTGGCGCCGACGCCCGCGCCGTACGACCCCCGCCCGGTCTCCCCACCGGATCGCCGACGCGGGTTCCCGGACATGGCGGAGGGCCGTCGCTCCCGGGCGGGGGAGGGACGGCCCTCTGCGGTGTCCAGCCACGTCCGGGAGCGGCCCGGGACGCTTGTGAATCAGAGAACGCGGACGGCGCCCGACGGCGGGTCGTAGTCCAGGGACTTCTGCACGACGCCGGTGCTGGAGTTCTGCGCGCCGACGAACTGGCCGCCGCCCACGTAGATCCCGACGTGGTACGCGCTGCCCGCACCGCCCCAGTACAGGATGTCGCCGGGCTGCAGGTTGTCCAGGGAGACCTGGGTGCCGGCCGTCGACTGGTCCTGCGAGACGCGCGGGAGGCCGATGCCCACCGAGCCGTAGGCAGCCTGGACCAGGCCCGAGCAGTCCCACGAGTTCGGGCCGGTGCCGCCGGAGACGTACGCGTCGCCGACCTGGGACTGCGCGAACGCGATGACGGACGCGGCGGACCCGGTGGCGCTCGACGAGGAGGGGGAGGAGGACGAGCCGGAGGAGGCGGAGAGCGTGGTGCGCTCGGAGGAGCGGGACGCGCGCTCGGCGGCCTCCGCCTTGGCCTTGGCCTCCGCCTCGGCGGCTGCCTCGGCCTTCTTCTTGGCCTCGGCCTTGCGGACCGCCTCGGCCTTGGCGGTCTTGGCGGTCTTGGCCGCCTTGGCGGCTGCGGCGTCTTCGACGGCCTGCGTCTCGAGGTCGAGAGCGACCGCCTGGGTCGCCTGCGCGGACGCCGCGACGGAGGTGGAGAGCCCGGCCGTGATGGTGGGCATCTCGATGGTCTGGGTCACCGGCTCGGCTTGAGCCGGACCGGCGGCACCCGCGACCGCGATGGTGCTGAGGACGCCACCGGCAACTCCTGCCCGCAGGGCCGTCTTCGAGGCACGCTGGCGGGGCTTCCGGTGGCTGGGTATGTGAGCGGTGTGGGACATGGGTACTAGCGCTATCAGGGCCCCAGGGGTCCCATCAAGAAACGTGTGTTGCGACACAGTTACGTTCGGAATCTGTGAATCCGCTTATTGCGGGCCCTTATTGACGCCCTAACGGGCAAAACGGGCACCTGTGTACATGGCTGTGATCACGGGGTTCTATCAATACGCCCGAATTGCCCGTCGCTTACCATCCGTCCACACGGTTGGCCAAGCCCGCTTTTCTTGGAGCGTGCGTGGAGTGGTGCAGGTCACAGCATGAGTGTTCCGTGAGAGGCAACCGCGCGGACGCGCGGCGCGTTCGGGGCGGGTCCGGCCGCCCGGGCGCCGGGTAGTGACCCAATGGTCAGTCATGTCCGTTTCCATGGGTGCCCTTCGGGTGGTCCGCGACCCTCCGGCCGTGGCGGGTCCGAGGAGGGGCCGCCGCGCGCCGCGGTCGGCGCTCCCGCCCCCTGGGTTCGCGTCCGGAAGTTAGTGAATGCGTGCACATTGTCCACATCGGTACCGGAAGCCCCTCTTCCGAGTGGGGGCGAGATGTGGCCGGTTCCTATATCACCCGTGTGGCGCCCATTGCCAATTTGCTTGTACGGGCCGTCCATTGATAGGGCCATGCGCCTTTGACCAGCGGTAACGCCGCAAGATGTCACCTCTCGTAACCGCTCGGCCGCTTCGCGTGTGAAGATCACCGCTCATCCGACTTCATGATCGTTCGTCAGGTGGCGGAGATCACAAAGGTGTTGGCGTACCCCGTGTCGCAGATCACAGGACCGCAGGCATAGGATGCGGGGCAGTCGGGCTTGTGAACTGCCTCACATGTGCACGATCTTGATGAGGTGGCGAGCCGGTCGCCCGATGCGGTCCAACGGTCAAGGACGACTGGAAGGAGCGAGGAGCGTGAATGCCTACGCGCCCATCCTCGTGCTCGGCGCCCTCGGGGCAGGGTTTGCGATCTTCTCCGTGGTCATGGCCACGCTTATCGGCCCGAAGCGCTACAACCGAGCAAAGCTCGAAGCGTACGAGTGCGGCATCGAGCCCACCCCAACGCCGGCCGGAGGCGGCCGTTTCCCGATCAAGTACTACCTGACGGCGATGCTGTTCATCGTCTTCGACATCGAGATCGTCTTCCTCTATCCCTGGGCGGTCACCTTCGACGCCCTGGGGATCTTCGGGCTCGTGGAGATGCTGCTCTTCGTGCTCACCGTCTTCGTCGCCTACGCGTATGTGTGGCGCCGGGGCGGCCTGGAATGGGACTGAGGGGCTGAGGGGCACACCATGGGACTCGAAGAGAAGCTGCCGAGCGGCTTTGTGCTGACCACTGTCGAGCAGGCCGCGGGATGGGTGCGGAAGTCCTCCGTCTTCCCCGCCACCTTCGGCCTCGCCTGCTGCGCCATCGAGATGATGACGACCGGCGCCGGGCGGTACGACCTGGCCCGTTTCGGGATGGAGGTCTTCCGCGGATCGCCGCGGCAGGCGGATCTGATGATCGTCGCGGGGCGGGTCAGCCAGAAGATGGCACCCGTCCTCCGGCAGGTCTACGACCAGATGCCGGGCCCCAAGTGGGTCATCTCCATGGGAGTTTGTGCGTCATCGGGTGGAATGTTCAATAATTACGCCATTGTTCAGGGTGTTGATCATATTGTCCCGGTCGACATCTATCTGCCGGGATGCCCGCCGCGTCCCGAGATGCTGATCGACGCCATCCTCAAGCTCCACCAGAAGATCCAGGGCTCCAAGCTCGGGGTCAACGCGGAGGAGGCCGCCCGCGAGGCGGAGGAGGCGGCGCTCAAGGCACTCCCCCTGATCGAGATGAAGGGGCTGCTGCGATGAGCGACGAGCAGAACGGCGCGGCGGTACCCACCCCGCGCGACGACTCCGGCGAGGTCATCGGCGTACGGAAGGGCATGTTCGGCGCCGACAACGGCGGCGACACCTCCGGCTACGGCGGACTCGTCCGCACGGTGTCCCTGCCGGGAGCCACCTCACGGCCCTACGGCGGCTGGTTCGACGAAGTGGCCGACGAGCTGGAGGGCGCCCTGGAGGAACAGGACCTGCTCCCCGGCAACGCCGTCGAGAAGACGGTCGTCGACCGGAACGAACTCACCTTCCACATCGCGCGCGAGCACCTGGTCCAGGTCGCCCGCACCCTGCGTGACGACCCGGCCCTGCGCTTCGAGCTCTGCACGGGCGTCAGCGGTGTCCACTACCTGGGGGACAAGGGGCGCGAGCTGCACGCGGTCTACCACCTGCGCTCGCTCACCCACGGGCGGCTGATCCGCCTGGAGGTCTCCGCCCCCGACAGCGACCCGCACATCCCGTCGCTCGTCGGGGTCTACCCGGCCAACGACTGGCACGAGCGCGAGACCTACGACTTCTTCGGGCTGATCTTCGACGGGCACCCGGCCCTGACGCGGATCATGATGCCGGACGACTGGCAGGGCTTCCCGCAGCGCAAGGACTACCCGCTCGGCGGCATCGCCGTCGAGTACAAGGGCGCCCAGATCCCGGCTCCGGACCAGCGGAGGTCGTACAGCTGATGACTACTCCCCGTGCAACGCCCCGCGCCACGACCGAGGGGACTGTATATACAGTCACCGGCGGCGACTGGGACGAGGTCGTCGAGTCCGCCGCCAAGTCGGACGACGAGCGCATCATCGTCAACATGGGTCCCCAGCACCCGTCCACGCACGGCGTGCTGCGGCTGATCCTGGAGATCGACGGCGAGACCGTCACCGAGGCCCGCTGCGGCATCGGCTACCTCCACACCGGCATCGAGAAGAACCTCGAATTCCGGAACTGGACCCAGGGCACCACCTTCGTCACCCGCATGGACTACCTGACCCCGTTCTTCAACGAGGCGGCCTACTGCCTCGGGGTCGAGAAGCTCCTGGGCATCGAGGACCAGATCCCCGACCGGGCCACCGTCCTGCGCGTGCTGCTGATGGAGCTCAACCGGATCTCCTCGCACCTGGTGTGCATCGCCACCGGGGGCATGGAGCTCGGCGCCACGACGATCATGATCTACGGCTTCCGGGACCGTGAGCTCGTACTCGACATCTTCGAGCTCATCACCGGGCTGCGGATGAACCACGCGTTCATCCGTCCCGGCGGCCTCGCCCAGGACCTTCCGATGGGCGCGGTCGACCGGCTCCGCGAGTTCGTGAAGACCATGAAGAAGAACCTGCCGGAGTACGACAAGCTCGCGACCGGCAACCCCATCTTCAAGGCCCGCATGCAGGACGTCGGGTATCTCGACCTGACCGGCTGCATGGCGCTCGGTGCCACCGGTCCGATCCTCAGGTCCGCCGGACTCCCGCACGACCTGCGCAAGTCCGATCCGTACTGCGGATACGAGACCTACGAGTTCGACGTGCCCACCGCGGACACCTGCGACGCCTACGGCCGCTTCCTCATCCGCCTGGAGGAGATGCGGCAGTCGCTCAGGATCGTCGAGCAGTGCCTGGACCGGCTGGAGCCCGGACCGGTCATGGTCGCCGACAAGAAGATCGCCTGGCCCGCGCAGCTCGCGCTGGGACCCGACGGCCTCGGCAACTCGCTCGACCACATCAAGAAGATCATGGGCACCTCCATGGAGGCCCTGATCCACCACTTCAAGCTGGTGACCGAGGGCTTCCGGGTCCCGGTCGGGCAGGCGTACACCGCCCTGGAGTCACCCAAGGGCGAACTCGGCGTGCACGTCGTCTCCGACGGCGGCACCCGGCCCTTCCGGGTCCACTTCCGCGACCCGTCCTTCACCAACCTGCAGGCCATGGCGGCGATGTGCGAGGGCGGCCAGGTCGCCGACGTCATCGTCGCCGTCGCGTCCATCGACCCCGTGATGGGAGGCGTCGACCGGTGACCGCGTCCAACCAAGAAGTCAGCCTGGGGATGCCGCAGCTCCCCGCCCCCGCCTACCCGGCCGACGTGCTCGGCCGGCTCGAAGCGGACGCGAAGGAGGTGATCGCCCGCTACCCCGGAAGCCGCTCCGCGCTGTTGCCGCTGCTGCACCTCGTGCAGGCCGAGGAGGGGTTCGTCTCCCGTACGGGCATGGCGTTCTGCGCGGACCGGCTCGGCCTCACCACCGCCGAGGTCACCGCGGTCGCCACCTTCTACTCGATGTACCGGCGCCGGCCCAGCGGGGACTACCAGGTCGGGGTCTGCACCAACACCCTGTGCGCGGTCATGGGCGGCGACGCCATCTTCGACCGGCTCAAGGAGCACCTGGGCGTCGGCAACGACGAGACGACCGACGACGGCAAGGTCACCCTGGAACACATCGAGTGCAACGCGGCCTGCGACTTCGCACCCGTCGTGATGGTCAACTGGGAGTTCTTCGACAACCAGACGCCCGAGAGCGCGACCCGGCTCGTCGACGACCTGCTCGCCGGCCGCACCGTGGAGCCCACCCGGGGCGCACCGCTCTGCACGTACAAGGAGACGTCCCGGATCCTGGCCGGCTTCCCCGACACGCGCCCCGGCGCCGTCGAGGCGAGCGGCGGAGCGGGGGCCGCCTCCCTGGTCGGGCTGAAGCTCGCCAAGGGCGAGGCCGCGCCGCACGCGCGCGTGGTCGGACAGCGGGGGGAGGCGCCGAGCGCCCAGCCGCAGAAGGGCGCCGAGCACCTCAGTTCCCATGACGCGCCGCAGCAGACCTCCGACTCCGACCCGGACAACCCGGCCGGACCCGCGGCCGAGGAGGGGAAGTGATGACCGTGGCCGCCGAGATCGACAAGAACGGGACCAGTCCCGAGAAGCTCCTGTCCCCGGTCCTCTCCTCCTTCTGGGACGATCCGGAGTCCTGGACGCTGGACACCTACCGCCGCCACGACGGTTACGAGGGGCTGCGCAAGGCCCTGGCCATGGCGCCCGACGACCTCATCGCGTACGTCAAGGACTCCGGTCTGCGCGGACGCGGCGGCGCGGGCTTCCCCACCGGGATGAAGTGGCAGTTCATCCCGCAGGGCGACGGCAAGCCGCACTACCTCGTCGTCAACGCGGACGAGTCGGAGCCCGGGACCTGCAAGGACATCCCGCTCCTCTTCGCCAACCCGCACAGCCTCATCGAGGGCATCGTGATCGCCTGTTACGCGATCCGCTCCTCGCACGCCTTCATCTATCTGCGCGGCGAGGTCGTCCCCGTACTGCGGCGGCTCCACGAGGCCGTGCGCGAGGCGTACGAGGCGGGCTACCTCGGGAAGGACGTCCTGGGTTCCGGGCTCGACCTGGAACTCACGGTGCACGCGGGCGCGGGTGCCTACATCTGCGGTGAGGAGACGGCGCTGCTCGACTCGCTCGAAGGACGGCGCGGCCAGCCCCGGCTACGGCCCCCCTTCCCCGCGGTCGCCGGTCTGTACGCCTGTCCCACCGTCGTGAACAACGTGGAGTCCATCGCCTCGGTTCCCGCGATCCTGAACCGGGGCAAGGACTGGTTCAGGTCGATGGGCAGCGAGAAGTCCCCGGGCTTCACGCTGTACTCACTCAGCGGACACGTCACCAGCCCCGGCCAGTACGAGGCCCCGCTCGGCATCACCCTGCGCCAGCTGCTCGACATGAGCGGCGGCATCCGGGAAGGGCACCGCCTGAAGTTCTGGACCCCAGGCGGCTCCTCCACCCCGATGTTCACCGACGAGCACCTCGACGTCCCGCTGGACTACGAGGGAGTCGGCGCCGCCGGATCCATGCTCGGCACCAAGGCGCTGCAGTGCTTCGACGAGACCACCTGCGTGGTCCGGGCGGTCACCCGCTGGACCGAGTTCTACGCCCACGAGTCCTGCGGCAAGTGCACTCCCTGCCGCGAAGGGACGTACTGGCTGGTCCAGTTGCTCCGTGACATCGAGGCCGGCAAGGGACAGATGGCCGACCTCGACAAGCTCAACGACATCGCCGACAACATCAACGGCAAGTCGTTCTGCGCCCTCGGCGACGGCGCCGCCTCGCCGATCTTCTCCTCGCTGAAGTACTTCCGCGCGGAGTACGAGCAGCACATCACCGACCGGGGCTGCCCCTTCGACCCCGCCAGGTCGACCCTCTGGGCCGACGACAAGGACGACAAGAACGCTCACCGGGGGGTGAACGCATGACAGTCACCACGAGTGCGCCCTCCGGGGGCGGCGAGGCGGCCGTTCCGCCCGAGGACCTCGTCACGCTCACGATCGACGGCATCGAGATCAGCGTGCCCAAGGGCACCCTCGTCATCCGCGCCGCCGAACTCCTCGGCATCGAGATCCCGCGCTTCTGCGACCACCCGCTCCTCGACCCGGCCGGCGCCTGCCGGCAGTGCATCGTCGAGGTCGAGGGCCAGCGCAAGCCGATGGCCTCCTGCACGATCACCTGCACCGACGGCATGGTCGTGAAGTCGCAGATCACCTCGCCCGTCGCGGAGAAGGCCCAGAAGGGGGTGATGGAGCTCCTGCTCATCAACCACCCGCTGGACTGCCCGGTCTGCGACAAGGGCGGCGAGTGCCCCCTGCAGAACCAGGCGATGTCGCACGGCGGCGCCGACTCCCGCTTCGACGGGAAGAAGCGCACCTTCGAGAAACCCGTCCCCATCTCCACCCAGGTGCTGCTGGACCGTGAGCGGTGCGTGCTCTGCGCGCGGTGCACCCGGTTCTCCAACCAGGTGGCGGGCGACCCGATGATCGAGCTGATCGAGCGCGGCGCGCTCCAGCAGGTCGGCACCGGGGAGGGCGACCCCTTCGAGTCGTACTTCTCCGGGAACACCATCCAGATCTGCCCGGTCGGGGCGCTCACCTCGGCGGCGTACCGCTTCCGCTCCCGGCCCTTCGACCTGGTGTCGACGCCCTCGGTGTGCGAGCACTGCGCCGGCGGCTGCGCCACCCGGACCGACCACCGGCGCGGCAAGGTCATGCGGCGGCTCGCCGCCAACGACCCCGAGGTCAACGAGGAGTGGCTCTGCGACAAGGGCCGCTTCGGCTTCCGCTACGCCCAGCAGCGCGACCGGCTCACCACGCCGCTCGTCCGCAACGCGGAGGGCGTGCTGGAGCCGGCGAGCTGGCCCGAGGCGCTGGAAGCCGCGGCGGCGGGTCTCTCGGCCGCACGGGGCAGGACCGGTGTCCTGACCGGAGGCCGGCTGACCGTCGAGGACGCCTACGCGTACAGCAAGTTCGCGCGGGTCGCCCTCGACACCAACGACATCGACTTCCGCGCCCGGGTCCACAGCGCCGAGGAGGCCGACTTCCTCGCCGCGCGGGTGGCGGGGCGCGGACGGGACCTGGACGGCAGCGGGGTCACGTACACCACGCTGGAGAAGGCACCGGCCGTCCTGCTCGCCGGCTTCGAGTCCGAGGAGGAGGCGCCCGGCGTCTTCCTGCGGCTGCGCAAGGCCCACCGCAAGCACGGGCAGCGGACGTTCGCACTCGCCTCGCACGCCAGCCGGGGCCTGGAGAAGGCGGGCGGCACGCTGCTCCCCGCCGCACCCGGCACCGAGACCGAATGGCTGGACGCCCTCGCGGGCGAGGTCGGCCTGGAGGGCGACGGAGCCGTCGCGGCCCAGGCGCTGCGCGGCGAAGGCGCCGTGATCGTGGTGGGTGAGCGGCTCGCCGCGGTGCCCGGCGGACTGACGGCCGCCCTGCGCACCGCCGCCGCGACCGGCGCCGCCCTGGTGTGGATCCCGCGCAGGGCAGGCGAGCGCGGCGCACTGGAGGCGGGCGCGCTCCCGTCGCTGCTGCCCGGCGGCCGGCCCGCGACGGACCCCCGCGCCAGGGAGGAGGTGGCGTCCCTGTGGGGCGTCGCCGAACTCCCCGCCCGCTTCGGACGCGACACCGGTCAGATCGTGGCGGCCGCCGCCACCGGCGAGCTTGCCGCGCTGCTGGTCGCGGGTGTCGACCCCGAGGACCTGCCCGACCCCGCGGCTGCGCTGCGCGCGCTGGACGAGGTCGGCTTCCTGGTCTCGCTGGAGCTGCGGCCCGGAGCGGTCACCGACCGCGCCGACGTGGTCCTCCCCGTCGCCGCGGTGGCGGAGAAGCCCGGCACCTTCCTCAACTGGGAGGGCAGAGCGCGGATGTTCGAGGCCGCGCTGAAGCCCGAGCAGCTGCCGAGGACGCTCTGCCCGACCGACGCGCGGGTGCTGCACATGCTGGCCGACGTCCTCGACGTCCACCTGGCGCTGCCCGATCTGCGGGCGGCCCGCCGTGAGCTCGACCGCCTCGGCGGCTGGGCGGGCGGCCACGCCGACGACCCGCGGGTGACGTCCAGCCCGGTGCCCAGGCCCGGCGACGGCGAGGCGGTCCTCGCGGGCCACCGGATGCTGCTCGACCGGGGCAGGCTCCAGGAGGGCGACGAGGCGCTGGCCGGTACCCGGCACGCGGCCGTCGCCCGGCTCTCACCGGTCACCGCCGCCGAGTCCGGGGTGAAGGACGGCGACCTGCTGGCCGTCACCGGCCCCGCCGGCACCACCGAACTCCCGCTGGCGGTCACCGAGATGCCGGACCGGGTCGTATGGGTGCCGCTCGACTCCGTCGGCCGGGGCGTCCCCGCCGACACCGGCGCCCAGCCGGGCGGACTGGTCCGGATCGGTCCGGCCGCCCCGGGCTCCCACGTCGTGACAACGGAGGTAGGAGAGTGACCGGCCTCGCCCAACTCGCCACGGCACCGCGGGGGACCGTCCTCGCGGCCGAGGACCTCTCCATGTTCGGCACGGACCCCTGGTGGCTCGTCGTCGTCAAGGCGGTGTTCTGCTTCGCGTTCCTCATGCTGACCGTGCTGTTCTCCATCGTGTGGGAGCGCAAGGTCGTCGCGTGGATGCAGCTGCGCATCGGCCCCAACCGGCACGGCCCCTGGGGCATGCTCCAGTCGCTCGCCGACGGCATGAAGCTGATGTTGAAGGAAGACGTCGTCGTCAAGCGCGCCGACAAGGTCGTCTACATCCTGGCCCCGATCGTGGCCGCCGCACCGGCGTTCATGGCGGTCGCGGTGATCCCGTTCGGCCCCTCCGGCAACGAGGTCTCGATCTTCGGCCACCGCACGACGATGCAGCTGACCGACCTGCCGATCGCGATGCTGTACATCCTCGCGGTCGCCTCGGTCGGCATCTACGGCATCGTGCTGGCCGGCTGGTCCTCCGGATCGACGTACCCGCTGCTCGGCGGTCTGCGCTCCTGCGCACAGATGATCAGCTACGAGATCGCGATGGGCGCCGCGTTCGCCTCGGTGTTCCTCTACTCGGGGTCGATGTCGACCTCGGAGATCGTGGCGGCACAGGAGGACCGCTGGTTCGTCCTCCTGCTGCCGGTCTCCTTCATCATCTACATCATCACGATGGTCGGGGAGACCAACCGCGCCCCGTTCGACATGCCCGAGTCCGAGGGTGACCTGGTCGGCGGCTTCAACACCGAGTACTCCTCCATCAAGTTCGCGATGTTCATGCTGGCCGAGTACGTCAACATGGTCACCGTCTCCGCGGTCTCCGTGACCCTCTTCCTCGGCGGCTGGCGGGCTCCGTACCCGGTCAGCACCTTCTGGGAGGGCGCGAACCACGGCTGGTGGCCGATGCTCTGGTTCGTCGTCAAGGTCCAGCTGCTCCTCTTCTTCTTCATCTGGCTGCGCGGCACCCTGCCCCGCGTCCGTTACGACCAGCTGATGAAGCTCGGCTGGAAGGTCCTGATCCCGGTCTCCGTCGTCTGGCTGATGCTGGTCGCGACCGTCAGGGCGATGAACAACGAGGGCTACGACTACTCGAAGATCCTGCTGTACGTCGCCGGAGCCGTGATCGCGGTCCTGCTGATCTCCTTCGTCGCCGACATCTTCCGCGACCGGAAGACCAAGGCAGCCGAGGAGGCGGCCGGACCGGAGCCGGCGTTCGACCCGATGGCGGGCGGGTACCCGGTGCCACCGCTGCCCGGCCAGACACTGCCGCCGGTGCCGCGCCGCACGCCGAGGCGTGAGCGGGAGCTCGTTGTCAGTGGCGGGCCGGACACTCGGAGTGACGACCTGGTGAGCGACGGAAGTGCGAGTGACGGAAGGGAGGCCGACGGTGTCTGAGTCATCGGAACCCTCGGGGGAGAAGTTCCAGAATCCTGTGGCCGGCTTCGGCGTGACCTTCAAGGCCATGTTCAAGAAGCGGCTCACCGAGCAGTACCCGGAGACGCAGAAGGTGACGGCGCCGCGCTTCCACGGCCGGCACCAGCTCAACCGTCACCCGGACGGGCTGGAGAAGTGCGTCGGCTGCGAGCTCTGCGCCTGGGCGTGTCCGGCGGACGCGATCTACGTCGAGGGCGCGGACAACACGGACGAGGAGCGCTACTCCCCGGGGGAGCGCTACGGCCGCGTCTACCAGATCAACTACGCACGCTGCATCCTGTGCGGGCTCTGCATCGAGGCGTGCCCCACCCGGGCACTGACCATGACCAACGAGTTCGAGCTCGCCAACACCACCCGCGAGAGCCTCATCTACACCAAGGACGAGCTGCTCGCGGGCCTGGAGGAAGGCATGGTCGACAGCCCTCACGCGATCTTCCCCGGCATGGACGAACAGGACTACTACCGGGGCCTGGTGACCGAGGCCGCTTCCGGTACGGAGCGCCAGGTCGCCGTCTCCAAGGGAGAAGCGGACAAGGGGGTGGGCGCATGACCGCCACCCTGGCCGCGGCCACCGCCACGTCGACCGGCGAGGCCGTCCAGTTCTGGATTCTCGGCACCGTCGCCGTCATCGGGGCGCTCTCCACCGTCCTGATGAAGAAGGCGGTGCACAGTGCGCTGTCGCTCGCCGGCACCATGATCGTGCTGGCGGTCTTCTACCTCGCCAACGGCGCCTACTTCCTGGGCATCGTCCAGGTCGTCGTCTACACCGGCGCGATCATGATGCTGTTCCTCTTCGTCGTCATGCTCGTCGGCGTCACGGCGGCGGACTCGCTGAAGGAGACCCTCAAGGGGCAGCGCTGGCTGGCTGCCGCGTGCGGGCTCGGCTTCGGCGTCCTGCTGATCGCCGGCATCGGACAGGCGTCCCTCTCCACCTTCAACGGCCTGGGGGCGGCCAACGCCCAGCACGGCGGCAACGTCGAGGGCCTCGCCAACCTCATCTTCACCAAGTACGTCTTCGCCTTCGAGATCACCGGCGCCCTGCTGATCACGGCGACCGTCGGCGCGATGCTGCTCACCCACCGCGAGCGCACCGAACGCGCCAAGACGCAGCGGGAGCTCTCCCAGGAGCGGGTGCGCGGCAGCCACCTCCCGCCGCTGCCGGCCCCCGGTGTCTACGCCCGGCACAACGCCGTGGACATCGCGGGACTGCTGCCGGACGGCACCCCGTCCGAGCTCACCGTCATGCAGACGCTGCGGCAGCGCGGCCAGATCCGGGACGTGTCCAGCGAATCGCTCGCCGACCTCAAGGCGCTGGAACAGCGCTCCGGGGAGCGGCTCGGACGTGACCGCGGGCCGGCCCGTGACCACGCGGAAGAAGAGGAGGAGGTCGCCAAGTGAATCCGGTCAACTACCTCTACCTCGCGGCCCTTTTGTTCACGATCGGCGCCTCGGGCGTCCTGATCAGGCGGAACGCGATCGTGGTGTTCATGTGCATCGAGCTGATGCTCAACGCCTGCAACCTCACGCTCGTCGCGTTCTCCCGCATGCACGGCAACCTCGACGGCCAGATCATCGCCTTCTTCACGATGGTCGTCGCCGCCGCGGAGGTCGTCATCGGGCTCGCGATCATCGTGTCGCTGTTCCGCTCCCGCCACTCGGCCTCGGTCGACGACGCCAGCCTGATGAAGCTGTAAGGGGTCGGAATCGTGGAAAACCTGATTGCGCTGCTGGTCGCGGCGCCCCTGCTCGGAGCGGCGGTACTGCTCTGCGGTGGCCGCCGGCTGGACCGGGCCGGACACTGGATCGGCACGGTGCTCGCCGCCGCGTCGTTCGTCATCGGCGTCGTGCTCTTCACCGACATGCTGGGCAAGGGCGCCGAGGACCGCGCCCTGCACCAGAAGCTGTTCAGCTGGATCCCCGTCGAGGGGTTCCAGGCCGATGTGGCCTTCCAGCTCGACCAGTTGTCGATGACGTTCGTCCTGCTGATCACCGGTGTGGGCACGCTGATCCACATCTACTCCATCGGCTACATGGAGCACGACGAGCGCCGCCGCCGCTTCTTCGGCTATCTGAACCTCTTCCTCGCGGCGATGCTCGTCCTGGTCATCGCCGACAACTACCTGCTGCTGTACGTCGGGTGGGAGGGCGTCGGTCTGGCGTCGTACCTGCTCATCGGATTCTGGCAGCACAAGCCCAGCGCGGCCACCGCCGCCAAGAAGGCCTTCCTGGTCAACCGGGTCGGTGACATGGGCCTCTCCATCGCGATCATGCTGATGTTCACCACCTTCGGCACCTTCGCCTTCGGGCCGGTGTTCGAGGCGACCGGGGACACCAGCGAGGGCAAGCTCACCGCGATCGGTCTGATGCTGCTCCTCGCCGCCTGCGGCAAGTCGGCCCAGGTGCCGCTGCAGTCCTGGCTCGGTGACGCGATGGAGGGCCCGACCCCGGTCTCGGCCCTCATCCACGCCGCCACCATGGTGACCGCCGGTGTCTACCTCATCGTCCGCTCCGGCGCGATCTTCAACGCCGCCCCCGACGCCCAGCTGGTCGTCGTGGTCGTCGGCGCGGTCACGCTGATCTTCGGTGCGATCGTCGGTTGCGCCAAGGACGACATCAAGAAGGCCCTCGCCGGGTCGACGATGTCGCAGATCGGCTACATGATCCTCGCCGCGGGCCTCGGCCCCATCGGCTACGTCTTCGCGATCATGCACCTGGTGACGCACGGCTTCTTCAAGGCCGGGCTCTTCCTCGGCGCCGGTTCGGTCATGCACGGGATGAACGACGAGGTGGACATGCGGAGGTACGGAGGCCTGCGGAGGTTCATGCCGGTCACGTTCGTCACCTTCGGACTCGGCTACCTCGCGATCATCGGCTTCCCGGGCCTGTCCGGTTTCTTCTCCAAGGACAAGATCATCGAAGCGGCCTTCGCCAAGGGCGGCACCGAGGGCTGGATCCTCGGCTCCGTGGCCCTGCTGGGCGCCGCGATCACCGCCTTCTACATGACGCGCGTGATGCTGATGACCTTCTTCGGCGAGAAGCGCTGGCAACCGGACGCGGAAGGCCACGAGCCGCACCCGCACGAGTCACCGAAGTCCATGACGATCCCCATGATCGTGCTGGCCTTCGGGTCGGTGTTCGCCGGTGGCTTCTTCTCCGTCGGCGACCGCTTCCTGCACTGGCTGGAGCCGGTCACCGGACACGACCACGGACACGCCCCGGTCAGCGCGACCACCGTCACCGCCGCCACCATGGTGGTGCTCGTCATCGGTGTCGCCATCGCCTGGGCCATGTACGGGCGCAGGCCCGTCCCCGCCGTCGCCCCGCGCGGCTCGCTGCTCACCAGGGCGGCCCGCCGGGACCTGCTCCAGGACGACTTCAACCACGTGGTCCTGGTCCGGGGAGGCGAGCACCTCACCCGCTCCCTGGTCTACGTCGACCACTCCCTGGTCGACGGCGTCGTCAACGGCACGGCCGCCTCGATGGGCGGGCTCTCCGGCCGGCTGCGCAAGCTGCAGAACGGCTACGCCCGCTCCTACGCGGTCTCGATGTTCGGCGGTGCGGCGGTCCTCATCGCCGCGACCCTGCTGATGAGGGCGGTCTGATCCCATGTCCTTTCCCCTCCTGACAGCGACGGCGGCGCTCCCGGCGATCGGAGCGATCGCCACCGCGGCCGTCCCGGCGGCCCGGCGCACCGCGGCCAAGTGGCTCGCACTGCTCGTCTCGCTGGCCACGCTCGTCCTGGCCGGCATCGTGTTCGCCCGCTTCGAACCGGGCGGCGACCGCTACCAGCTCACCGAGTCGCACGCCTGGATCAAGGACTTCGGCGTCCGCTACGAACTGGGCGTCGACGGCATCGGGGTGGCGCTCCTCGCGCTCACCGCGCTGCTGATCCCCTTCGTCATCCTCGCGGGCTGGCACGACGCCGATCCCCTGGAAACGAACTCCAGCCGCTGGCGCCCGACCCAGGGCTTCTTCGCCCTGATCCTCATGGTCGAGGCGATGGTGATCCTGTCCTTCGTGGCCACCGACGTCTTCCTCTTCTACATCCTCTTCGAAGCCATGCTCATCCCGATGTACTTCCTCATCGGCGGCTTCGGGGACCGGGCGCACTCGGGCAGCGACGAGAACGCGGCGGCGCAGCGCAGCTACGCCGCGGTGAAGTTCCTCCTCTACAACCTCGTCGGCGGGCTCATCATGCTGGCGGCCGTCATCGGGCTCTACGTCGTCGCGGGGAGCTTCTCCCTCTCCGAGATCGCCGAGGCCCGGGCCAACGGCTCGCTGGACATGGCGACCTCCACCGAGCGGTGGCTCTTCCTCGGGTTCTTCTTCGCCTTCGCGGTGAAGGCGCCGCTCTGGCCGCTGCACACCTGGCTCCCCAACGCGATGGGGGAGGCGACCACCCCGGTGGCCGTCCTCATCACCGCCGTCGTCGACAAGGTCGGCACCTTCGCGATGCTGCGCTTCTGCCTCCAGCTCTTCCCGGAGGCCAGCAAGTGGGCGACGCCGGTGATCCTCGTCCTGGCGCTGGTCTCCATCGTCTACGGCGCGCTCCTCGCGGTCGGCCAGCGCGACATCAAGCGGCTCATCGCCTACGCGTCGATCTCGCACTTCGGCTTCATCGTGCTCGGGATCTTCGCGATGACGAGCCAGGGCCAGTCGGGCGCCACGCTCTACATGGTCAACCACGGAATCTCGACGGCCGCGCTCATGCTGGTCGCGGGATTCCTCATCACCCGGCGTGGCTCGCGGCTCATCGCCGACTACGGCGGGGTGCAGAAGGTGGCGCCCGTCCTGGCGGGAACGTTCCTCATCGGCGGTCTGGCCACCCTCTCGCTGCCCGGGCTCGCACCGTTCGTCAGTGAGTTCCTGGTCCTGGTCGGAGCCTTCAGCGCGTACCCGGTGGCGGGCATCATCGCCACCGTCGGCATCGTGCTCGCCGCGCTCTACGTCCTCGTCCTGTACCAGCGGACGATGACGGGCCCGGTCAGGGAGGGGATCGGGGGCATGCCCGACCTCAAGGTCCGTGAGCTGGCGGTGGCCGTCCCGCTGATCGCCCTGCTGATCTTCCTGGGCGTCTTCCCGAAGCCGCTCACCGACGTCGTCAACCCGGCGGTGCAGCACACCATGCAGGACGTACAGAAGAAGGACCCCCAGCCCGAGGTGGAGGCCGCCAAGTGAGCGCAACAGCTGTCCACAGCCTGTGGACGACGGTGGGCGGGGTGACGACGGCCGCTCCGGGCGACAGGTTCACCGCTCCGACCATCGAGTACGCCCAACTGGCGCCCGTCCTGATCGTGGTCGGCGCCGCCGTCCTCGGGATCCTGGTGGAGGCCTTCGTCCCGCGCCGGGCCCGCTACACCACCCAGGTCCTGCTGACGGTCTTCGCGATCGCCGCCGCGTTCGCCGCGGTGGTGGGGCTCGCCGCCGACGGCTACGCCTCGAAGAACGCGCACATCGCCGCGATGGGCGCCGTCGCCGTCGACGGACCCGCCCTGTTCCTGCAGGGCACCATCCTGCTCGTCTCGGTGGTCTCCGTCTTCACGTTCGCCGAGCGGCGCCTCGACCCGGCCTCGCACGGCAACCGGGTGGACTCCTTCGCCGCCCAGGCCGGTTCCGTGCCGGGCAGCGAGGGCGAGAAGGCGGCGGTCAAGGCCGGATTCACCACGACCGAGGTCTTCCCGCTGGCTCTCTTCTCCGTGGCGGGCATGCTGGTCTTCCCCGCGGCCAACGACCTCCTGACGCTGTTCGTCGCGCTCGAGGTCTTCTCGCTCCCGCTCTACCTCCTGTGCGCCGTGGCCCGCCGCAAGCGGCTGATGTCACAGGAAGCCGCCGTGAAGTACTTCCTGCTCGGCGCCTTCTCCTCGGCCTTCCTGCTCTTCGGGATCGCCCTGCTCTACGGATACGCGGGCACCGTCTCCTACGCGGGCATCGCGAACGTCGTCGACGGCACCGTCCAGCAGATCGACCCGGCGCTCGCCGACACCATGGGCAACGACGCACTGCTGCTCATCGGCGGCGCGATGATCCTCATGGGCCTGCTCTTCAAGGTCGGCGCCGTCCCGTTCCACATGTGGACCCCGGACGTCTACCAGGGTGCGCCGACCCCGGTCACCGGCTTCATGGCCGCGGCCACGAAGGTCGCCGCGTTCGGCGCGCTGCTGCGCCTGCTGTACGTGGTGCTGCCCGGCCTCACCTGGGACCTGCGGCCCGTCATGTGGGGTGTCGCGATCGTCACGATGCTGGGCGGGGCGATCGTCGCGATCACCCAGACCGACATCAAGAGGCTCCTGGCCTACTCCTCGATCGCGCACGCGGGCTTCATCCTCGCCGGTGTCATCGCGGCGAGCCCGGAGGGCATCTCGTCCGTCCTCTTCTACCTGGGCGTCTACTCCTTCGTGACCGTCGGCGCCTTCGCCGTCGTCACGCTGGTGCGCGACGCGGGCGGCGAGGCGACCCACCTGTCGAAGTGGGCCGGGCTGGGACGGCGCTCGCCGCTGACCGCGGCGGTCTTCGCGGTGTTCCTGCTGTCCTTCGCCGGCATCCCGCTCACCTCGGGCTTCTCCGGGAAGTTCGCCGTGTTCAAGGCGGCTGCGGACGGCGGTGCGAGCGGGCTCGTGGTCGTCGGTGTGATCTCCTCGGCCATCGCCGCGTTCTTCTACATCCGGGTCATCGTCCTGATGTTCTTCAGCGAGCCGAAGGCGGACGGCCCCACGGTCGCCGTCCCGTCCCCGCTGACGATGACCACCATCGCGGTCGGGGTCGCCGTGACCCTGGTCCTGGGTCTGGCCCCGCAGTACTTCCTCGACCTGGCGAGCCAGGCGGGAGTCTTCGTACGGTAACGACACGAACGCGCTGCGACGCCGGACGGGCCTTGGAAAGTCAAGCCCGTCCGGCGTTGTCGTAGGCGGCGCCTATGGTTGCCGGTGACGGGTGAAGACGGACGGACGGGCGCGACCATGAGTGTGACGAGCGAGAGCGCTGCGCAGCAGACGCTGCACCGGGTGTTCGGCTACGAGACGTTCCGCGGTGAGCAGGGCGCGGTGATCGAGCATGTCGTCGGGGGCGGCGACGCGGTCGTGCTCATGCCCACCGGCGGCGGCAAATCCCTCTGCTACCAGATCCCCGCCCTGGTCAGGCCGGGCACCGGCATCGTGATCTCCCCGCTGATCGCGCTCATGCAGGACCAGGTGGACGCCCTGCGCGCGCTCGGTGTCCGCGCCGGTTTCATGAACTCCACGCAGGACTTCGACGAGCGCCGCTCCATGGAGGCCCAGTTCGTCGCCGGTGAGCTGGACATCCTGTATCTGGCTCCCGAGCGGCTGCGCCTCGACTCGACGCTCTCCCTGCTGGCCCGTGGTGAGATCTCCGTGTTCGCCATCGACGAGGCGCACTGCGTCGCCCAGTGGGGCCACGACTTCCGCCCCGACTACCTCGCCCTGTCCGTGCTGGGCGAGCGCTGGCCCGACGTCCCGCGCATCGCGCTGACGGCCACGGCGACCGACGCCACGCACCGCGAGATCACCCAGCGCCTGGGCATGCCCGAGGCCCGGCACTTCGTGGCCAGCTTCGACCGGCCCAACATCCAGTACCGCGTCGTGGGGAAGTCCGACCCGAAGAAGCAGCTGCTCACCTTCCTCAAGGAGGAGCACCCGGGGGACGCAGGCATCGTCTACTGCCTCTCGCGCAATTCGACCGAGAAGACCGCCGAGTACCTCAGCCGCAACGGCGTCGAGGCCGTGCCCTACCACGCAGGGCTGGACGCCGGGACGCGCGCCGCCCACCAGTCGCGCTTCCTGCGTGAGGAGGGGTTGGTCGTCGTCGCGACCATCGCGTTCGGCATGGGCATCGACAAACCGGACGTCCGCTTCGTCGCCCACCTCGACCTGCCGAAGTCCGTCGAGGGCTACTACCAGGAGACCGGCCGCGCGGGGCGTGACGGGGCACCGTCCACGGCCTGGATGGCGTACGGCCTCCAGGACGTCGTCCAGCAGCGCAAGCTGATCCAGGGTGGCGAGGGCGACGAGGCGTTCCGCCGCCGCGCCGCCTCGCACCTCGACTCGATGCTGGCGCTCTGCGAGACCGTCCAGTGCCGCCGGGCCCAGCTCCTGACGTACTTCGGCCAGGAGCCCGGCGAGCAGACCTGCGGGAACTGCGACACGTGCCTCACCCCGCCCGAGACATGGGACGGCACAGTCGTCTCGCAGAAGCTGCTGTCGACCGTGGTCCGGCTGAAGCGCGAGCGGAACCAGAAGTTCGGCGCCGGGCAGATCATCGACATCCTGCTGGGCCGCAAGACCGCGAAGACCATCCAGTTCGACCACGACCAGCTCTCCGTCTTCGGGATCGGCGAGGAGCTGGCGGAAGCGGAGTGGCGGGGCGTCGTGCGCCAGCTCCTGGCCCAGGGGCTGCTGGCGGTCGAGGGCGAGTACGGCACGCTGGTGCTGACCGAGGAGAGCGGCTCGGTCCTCGGCCGCGAGCGTGAGGTCCTCCTGCGCAAGGAGCCGAAGCGGCCGACGACCCGGTCCGGCGGCTCCGGAGAGCGCAAGGCGAAGTCGGCGGCGGCGGCGGCCGACCTCCCGGCGGAGGCCGTCCCGGTCTTCGAGGCGCTGCGTGCCTGGCGCGGGGCGACGGCGAAGGAGCTGGGCCTCCCGGCGTACGTGATCTTCCACGACGCGACGCTGCGGGAGATCGCCACCCTGCGTCCCGCCTCGCTCGGTGAGCTGGGCGGTGTCAGCGGCCTCGGCGAGAAGAAGCTCGCGACGTACGGCGAAGGCGTGCTGGACGTGCTGGCCGAGCTGGGCGACGCGGCGGCCTCCGCCGCCGTCCCGGAGACGGCTCCGGCAGCGGCCCCGGAGCCGAAGGCCCCGCCCGCCGCTGCCCAGGACACCGACCCGGAGTTCGGCTGGGGCGAGGAGCCGCCCGAGTACGAGTGAGTGGAGCTACTCCGGCCTTGCCGCCCGGCCGCGGGAGACGATCGCGGTCAGGTCGAGATCGACGCTGAAGGGAGTGGACACCTTCATCCGGTCGTGGAAGATCCCGGTGGAGGTGTAGGCACCGGTCGCGGGTTCCAGCTCGAAGACGTAGACGACGGCTCGGCCGTCCTGGTTCTCCACCCGCCAGTAGTGCGGGACCCTCGCCCGCGCGTACTTCACCGGCTTGGTCTCCCGGTCGCGGGTGACGGACTCGTCGGACACGACCTCGATCGCCAGCAGCACACTGCTCGCGGGGAACCGTGTCTGCCGAAGACTCTCGACCGCGTCCGCGCGCACGACGACGACATCGGGTTCGGGCCGGTTCTGGAAGTCGATGTCGATGGTGAACTCCCGGACGACCTCCAGCTCAGGCGGTGCCAGTGACTGCAACTGCCAGTTGAAGAAGTCGACCGCCCGCGTATGGAACAACGTCTGCGGACTCACGAAGACCAGACTCCCGTCGATCAGCTCCGTATGCGGAGGCAGATTCGGGAGTGTGTCCAGGTCATCGGCGGTCCAGCCGCCCACGGGCGGGACCGCCCACCGCGGCTGGGGGGCCTCGGGTTCGATGCTCATCAGTGCTCCCATGGGACGAAGCCTCGCGGGTGCGTTCAGCGTATCCGGCGAAAACCGATCATGGCCGCCCAAACGTGTGAGCGAGTCACGCGCCGTTGACCAGCACCCTCGCTGCACCACCGGGGCCGTCCACTCCTCGCGGGCCCTGAGCGGGCGGCTGTGGCTCCGCGAGGAGTGCCGGAGCGGCGACGGTCAGGACGAGGACGTGATCCGTCCGGTGACGTCACCGAGCCCGACCCGGGTGCCGTGCGGTCCCGGTGCCCAGGCGGTCAGGGTGACCGTGTCGCCGTCCTCCAGGAACGTCCGCTTGCCCTCGGCGAGCTCCAGCGGGTCGCGGCCGTTCCACGTGAGTTCGAGCAGGGAGCCGCGCTGGGCGGGCTCAGCGCCGCTGACCGTGCCGGAGCCGTACAGGTCGCCCGTGCGCAGGGAGGCGCCGTTCACCGTCATCTGCGCCATCTGCTGGGCGGCCGTCCAGTACATGGAGGAGAACGGCGGCTCGGCGACCACCTGGCCGTTGATCTCGACGGTGATCCGGAGGTCGAAGCCGCCGGGTTCCTCGTCCTCGGAGTCCTCCAGGTAGGGGAGGAGCGGGAAGTCCCGGGCGGGTGGGGTCGTGCGGGCCGCGTCCAGGGCCTCCAGCGGGGTCACCCAGGCCGACACGGAGGTGGCGAAGGACTTGCCAAGGAAGGGGCCCAGCGGCACGTACTCCCAGGCCTGGATGTCCCGCGCCGACCAGTCGTTGAGCAGGGAGAGTCCGAAGACGTGCTCGCGGAAGTCGCCGAGCGCCACCGGGGAGCCCTGCTCCGAGGGGACGCCCACCACGAAGCCGACCTCGGCTTCGATGTCCAGCTTCACCGAGGGGCCGAAGACGGGGGCCGGGTCGGACGGCGCCTTGCGCTGCCCGGAGGGGCGCACCACGTCCGTACCGGAGACGACGACCGTGCCGGCCCGCCCGTGGTAACCGATCGGAAGGTGCTTCCAGTTGGGGGTGAGGGCCGCCCCGTCGGGGCGGAAGATCCTCCCCACGTTGGTGGCGTGGTGCTCGCTGGCGTAGAAGTCGACGTAGTCCGCGACCTCGTACGGCAGGTGCAGGGTCACCGAGTCGAGCGGGTACAGCAGTGGCTCCAGGTCCGGGCGGTGGGACGGCACCGTCACCCACGCCGTCAGTGCCCTGCGCACGTCCCGCCAGGTGGTGCGCCCCGCCGCCAGCAGGGGCATCAGGGTCGGCTGCGCCAGGAGTCTGGCGTACGGCGAGCCGAGTGCGTGTGCCGCCGCTCCGGCGTCCAGCACATGTCCGCCGATGCGGACTCCGACCCTTCGGTCCTCGGGGTGCCCGGGGGTGGAGAACACACCGTACGGAAGGTTGTGCGGACCGAAGGGATCGCCCTCGGCCAGGTCGAGCGGGCTGCTCTGCTCGGGCATCTGTCGCTGCCCCTTTCCAGTCGCTTGAGGAACACGGTACGTCGGCGTCGCCGGTCGGCGGCAGTGCCTCAAGTAGGCGTATTGCCCGGAAAGTTACGTGATAACCCTGCTCGTCCCCGCTCCGCGCGCGAGGTCAGCCCGCCGTGCGCGGGATCCTCTTCTCCCAGGTCCGGTGGAAGACGATCTCCTCGCCGTCCTTGCAGACGACCTCGTTGGACGTGATGAAGTCGTCCGCGTCCGAGGTCGTCTCCGAACGCGTCTCGACGCGGACGTCCCAGGACATCTCCGGCCGGTGCAGGCGGATCGTCCAGTCCGAACGGGCCCTGGCCGACAGCGGGTCGTCCTGCTGGATCGTGTACGTCTCCAGCGCGTCCTCGGTGAACTCCAGCCCGTCGGGGTAGACCCGGGTACCGCCGTAGCGCGGATCGACCTCCAGGCGCCATTCGCCCTTGGCGACGTCGCGGACGACCAGACGCTCCGGGCGCTGCTCGTCGAGCGTGACCGGGAAGACGACCCCCAGCGGCTCCGACTGCTCCGGCTCGCCGAAGGTGATCGACGGGTCCTCGGTGTGCCGGCGCACGGGGAGTTCGACGAGGCTGCCCTCCGCCTCCAGCGTGAAGCCCGCCGAACCGGCCTGGGGCCAGATCCACGGCCAGTAGGAGGAGGAGATGGCGACCCTGATCCGGTGGCCGGGCGGGAAGGTGTACCCGATGCCGTTCAGCTCGAAGTTCACGTATTCGGCCTCCCCGACGGGCCAGTCCTCCGCGCGGTCGCGCCCGTGACGGGTGGCCAGATTGAGGGCCCCGCGGGTCACCAGGGTGGAGGCCCCGTCCGGTGCCACGTCGCAGAGCCGGGCGATCACCTGGCCGCGCGGTACGTCCATCCGGAGCAGGAGCGTCACCCGGGGGCGGCCGAGGATCTCGATCGGGGCGTCCTCGACGGGGAACTCGAAGCACACCGACTTGGCGTCCTCGTCCCGCTGGTCGGGAGGCAGGTCGGCGTCGTTGCCGAACGGGAAGAAGCGGCCCGCGTCCAGCCCGGTCTGCTCCGGCGAATTCACGGTCTGCGCCCCGCCCCCCAGCGCGTACGTGACCGCGGCGACGTTCTCCGAAGGCCAGCTCGCGTCACCGACCCAGCGGCCGGGCAGCGTCTCGTAGACCGTGGCGGGGCGGTGGGAGCCGCTGATCCAGGACCGCAGCAGGGGCTCGTTCATCACCCCGGTGTCCTCGTCCTTGAGGTGCTGGTCCCACCAGCGCAGCGTCTCCTGGAGGAAGCCGATCGCGGGGCCCGGGGGGAGTCCCCGGTCCGGGTACTGGTGCGACCAGGGGCCGATCAGACCGCGTACCTGCCCGGGGTCCAGGTGCTCGACGAGCCGCAGGACGGTGTCCCGGTACGGGTCGTGCCAGCCGCCCACCGCCAGGACCTTCGCCTTGACCGCCCCGTAGTCCTCGCAGACGCTGCCGTGCTTCCAGTAGTCGTCGCGGGTCTGGTGCGCCAGCCAGGTGTGGATGAACGGCTCCACCTTCTCCAGCCGCCGCAGCCACATGTCCCGCCAGTCGTCCCCGACGTCCGCCGGGTCCGGGGGGCGCGAGACGAAGGCCAGCATGGTGGAGGCCCAGGCGTGCATGTCCACGCCGAGGACCGAGCCGCCCATGTAGTGGACGTCGTTGTCGTAGCGGTCGTCGGCCGAGCAGACCGTCACGATCGCCTTCAGGGGCTCCGGTGCGAGCGCGGCGATCTGGAGCGAGTTGAAGCCGCCCCAGGAGATGCCGAACATGCCGACGCGTCCCGAGCACCACTCCTGCTCGGCGAGCCAGTGCACGACGGCCACGCCGTCGGCGAGCTCCGTCGCGTCGTACTCGTCCCCCGGCATGCCCTCGCTGTTGCCGTGCCCGCGCACGTCGACGCGCACGGAGGCGTAGCCGTGGCCCGCGTACCAGGGGTGGCGCTGCCAGTCGCGCGGCGCCGTCCAGTCGCTGAGCCGGTAGGGCAGGTACTCCAGCAGCGCGGGCACCGGCTCGTCGGTGACCGGCCGCCAGATCCGGGCGTACAGCTGAGTGCCGTCGGCCAGCGGGATGTAGAGGTCCTCGTGGGTCGTCTCGTACGGGAATTCGGTGCGGATCTGCATGGGGGACACCTCAGTGGACGGGGTGCATGGTGCGCTTGAGCCAGGGAGCGGCGGCGATGACGGCCAGACCGGCCACCACCGCGATAGCGCCATTGACACCGAAGTAGGCGGGGTTGGACACCTCGCCGTACAGCTTCACGATCTGGGACTGGATGCCGTTGGCCAGGGCCAGCGACAGGAACCACAGCGCCATCGTCTGGCTGGCGAACGCCTTGGGCGCGAGCTTCGTGGTGGCGGACATGCCGGACGTCTCCACGAGGATGTCCCCGAGCCCCAGCAGCAGGTAGGAGCCGGCGATCCACCAGGCGGCCATCGTGTAGGTGTCGTCGGCGTGACCGGAGGTCGGCAGGACCATCAGGAGGAAGGACAGCCCGCCGAGGATCACCCCGATCGCGATCTTGTTCGACGCGTGGGGCTGGCGCGGGCCCATCCGGGCCCAGACGGTGGCCACGACGGGCGCCAGGGCGACCTCGAAGGCGCCCAGGGCCGAGGCGTACCAGCTCGCCGGGAAGTGGAAGCCGAAGATCTCCGTCCGGGCGTTCGTCGAGGCGAGGAGGATCATCGTCGAGTACGCCTGGAAGAGGATGAAGTTGAAGACGACGGAGGCCAGGAAGAGCACGACGTAGGGGCGCAGCCTGCCGCGTTCCTCCGCGGTGACCCGGGGGCTGCGGAACATGACCACGAAGTAGACGACGGGCGCGATCACCGAGATGACGGTGAGCACGTCCACGAAGCGGTCCATCGTGAGCCAGCCGGCCAGCGTCAGGGCGGTGGCCACCAGGGCGACCACCACGGCGCCGGCCACGATCGTCAGCACGGCCCGGCGCATCGGGCCGGGGGCCAGCGCGTACTCGGCGGCGTGCTTTCGCCCGGCCAGGTGACGCCGGCCCGCGACGTACTGGATCAGGCCGAGCGTCATGCCGAACGCGGCGGCCGAGAAGCCCCAGTGCCAGCTCGCGTGGTCGCCCAGCCAGCCGGTCACGAGCGGGCCGGCGAAGGCGCCGATGTTGATGCCCATGTAGTAGAGGGCGAAGCCGGCGTCCCGGCGCTCGTCCTCGGTGCCGTAGAGCTTGCCGACCATCGAGGCGACATTGGGCTTGAGCAGGCCCGTTCCCGCGCTGATCAGGCCGAGTCCCACCCAGGTCATCGTGTCGGTCGGCACGGCCATGGAGTAGTGGCCGCAGGCGATGAGGATGCCGCCGTACAGGACGGCGCGGTACGAACCGAGGATCCGGTCCGCCAGCCAGCCGCCCGCGACGGAGACCAGGTAGACGAGGGTGCCGTACGCGGCGGACACGGACGCGGCGGTGCCCGGGTCCATGCCCATGCCGCCGTTCGAGACCTTGTCGGCGAAGAAGAGGACCAGGATCGCCTGCATCCCGAGGAACGAGAAACGTTCCCAGACCTCCAGCCCGGACAGGGTCATCAGACCCCGTGGCTGGCCGAAGAAGGCGGTGTCGTCCTCGGGCGGTGGCTGGGTCGGCTCGGTGCCGGTCGTGGCGTGGGACAAAGCGACAACTCCTGATCGTATGAGCTGATCCCGAACATACCGGCGGTGGCGGGAAGGCGCCCACGGTGATCCAAACGGGACCGGATACGCTGAGTTGAGTGAGGACAGCGACACATCGACATTCCGTGTGATCGTCAGCAGACAGGAGATCCCCTCGTGACCGTCGTCGGGCCGTTCGGACTGAGCGTGCGGGACCAGGCTCTTGAGGCCGATGTCCAGGCCGGTTTGGCCGCTGTCGAGGCGGGGCTGCTGGATGCCACCAAAAGCGAGGTCCCGTTCATCACGGAGGCCGCGCAGCACCTCGTCAGCGCGGGCGGCAAGCGCTTCCGGCCGCTGCTGGTGATGCTCGCGGCGCAGTTCGGTGACCCCGACGCGCCGGGCGTCGTGCCCTCGGCCGTGGTCGTCGAGCTGACGCACCTGGCGACGCTGTACCACGACGACGTGATGGACGAGGCGGACGTACGCCGCGGGGTGGACAGCGCCAACACCCGCTGGGGCAACTCCGTCGCCGTCCTGACCGGCGACTTCCTCTTCGCCCGCGCCTCGCACATCCTGGCCGACCTCGGCCCGCTAGCCGTCCGCATCCAGGCGGAGGCGTTCGAACGCCTGGTCACCGGCCAGATCCTGGAGACCGCGGGCCCGCGCGACGGACGCGACCCCGTCGACCACTACCTGGACGTGCTGAGCGGCAAGACGGGCTCGCTGGTCGCCGTCTCCGGCCGGTTCGGCGCCCTGATGGCGGGGGCCGACGAGTCGGTCGTCGACATCCTCACCCAGTACGGCGAACGCCTCGGCATCGCCTTCCAGCTCGCCGACGACGTCCTGGACATCGCCTCCGACTCCCACGAGTCGGGCAAGACGCCCGGCACCGACCTGCGCGAGGGCATCCCCACCCTGCCGGTCCTCCTCCTGCGCGCCCGGGCGGAGGCCGAGGGCCGTCCGGAGGACAAGGAGCTCGTGGCGCTGCTGGAGGGCGACCTCGCCGACGACGCCCTGCTCGCCGAGGCGCTGCGCAGGCTGCGCGCCCACCCCGCGCTCGAACAGGCGCGCCGCGACACCGTCCGCTACGCCCAGGAGGCGCGGGCGACGCTGGCGCCGCTGCCCGAGTGCTACGCGAAGGCCGCGCTCGAGGAGCTGTGCGACGCCGTGGTGCACCGCGCGGGCTGAGCCGTACGGTCCACCGACCCCTAAGGGCTCGGTGGACGGTGCACTCCCGGGGTCATCCCGGAGAGGTAGGCACAGTTGCACCCGAGGGCTGACGCTTGTCCCCGCCCGATTTGGTCAGATGGAGAACAACCACTCCTGACCACATCGGGTGAGAACGGCGGCGGGGAGTGGGCACGCTCAACGGGATGGCAGCCGCCGACCACGGAGGTAGAGCACACATGGCACCGAACGACAGCGCAGAGACCAACGGCGAGGCCACGGGCACTGTCGTGGGCCGCCGGAAGGCGGCGCGCTACATCGTCCCGTTCGCGGTGGCGGGGGTGGCGGCGGCGACGATCGGACTCGTCCCGGCCCTGGCGGACTCCGGAGACCCGGAGCTGCCGGACATCACCGCACAGGAACTCGTCGAGAAGATCGCCGCGTCGGACGAGGAGCAGCTCTCCGGCACGGTGAAGGTCAGCACCGACCTCGGCATCCCGTCGTTCGGCGGGCTCGCGGGCTCCTTCGCGCCGGGCGGCGGCGCGGGCTCGGGCTCGGGTGAGTCGGGCGCGGCCCCCGAGGCCAAGCTGATGGAGCTGGCGTCCGGGACGCACACGCTCCGGGTCGCGGCCGACGGCCCCGACAGGCAGCGCCTCTCGATCCTCGGCGAGGGCTCCGAGTACAGCCTCGTACACAACGGGGACGACGTCTGGGGCTACGACAGCGAGAGCAACGAGGTCTATCACGCGCGGTCCGACGGGCGCGCGGGCGGCAAGGCCGGGAAGCACAAGGCGCCGGAGGGGGTGCCCGCCACTCCCCGGCAGCTCGCCGAGGAGGCGCTCGCCGCCGCCGACGACACGACGTCCGTCACCGTCGACGGCACGGCGCAGGTCGCGGGGCGCGACGCCTACAAGCTCCTGATCAAGCCGAAGCAGTCCGGTTCGACGATCGGGTCCGTCACGGTCGCGGTCGACGCCTCGACCGGGCTGCCGCTGAAGTTCACTCTGGCCCCGAGCGGCGGCGGCAAGGCCGCGGTCGACGCCGGCTTCACCGAGGTCGACTTCGCGAAGCCCGCCGCCTCCTCCTTCACCTTCACCCCGCCCAAGGGTGCGAAGGTGACCGAGGCCGACGAGATGCGGGCCGAGGCGGAGAAGAAGGGTGCGCAGGGCAAGGCGCGGAAGGACCTCGGCGCACTGGAGGGCTTCCAGGGGCTCAACGTCATCGGTGAGGGCTGGAACGCCGTCGCCGAGATCGAGATCCCGGGCAGCGCGGGGATGCCCGCCCAGGGCTCCGGCGACATGCCCGCGCAGGCACAGCAGTTCCTGGACGCGCTCGGCGACAAGGTCACGGGCGACTTCGGCTCGGGCACGGTCTTCAAGACGCGCCTGGTGAACGCGCTGATGACGGACGACGGCAAGGTCTACGTCGGGGCGGTCACCGAGGACGCGCTCGTGAAGGCGGCCGACACCGCGAAGTAGGACGCACCGCACGCCCCGCCCCGTCGTACGCTCCGTACGGCGGGGCGGCCCGTGCGGCGGGGCGCCCGGTACGCGGCGCGGCCGGACACGGGCGCCGGACAGGGAGCGACGGGACCGGGGAGTGCGCATGACCGAGACAGCGGCCGCCGCGGCGGCCACGGGGACGGGACCGGGGCCCGGCACCGTGATCGAGACGCGCGGGCTCACCAAGCGCTACCGGGGCGCCCAGCCGGCCGTCGACGGCCTCGACCTCACCGTCCCCGCCGGCAGCGTCTTCGGCTTCCTGGGGCCCAACGGCTCCGGCAAGACCACCACGATCCGGATGCTCCTGGGGCTCATCGACGCCACCTCCGGAACCGCCCACGTCCTGGGGCGACCCATGCCCGCCGCCTCCCGCACGGTGCTCCCGCAGGTCGGCGCGCTCATCGAAGGGCCCGCCCTCTACGGGTTCCTGACGGGCCGCGACAATCTCGTGCGCTTCGACTCCGCAGACCCGACGGCCGATCCGCGTACCCGGCGCGCACGGGTGGAGAGCGCCCTGGAGCGCGTCGGCCTGGCCGCGGCGGCCGGCAAGAAGGCCAAGGCGTACTCGCTCGGGATGAAGCAGCGCCTCGGGCTCGCCGCCGCCCTGCTCCAGCCGCGCGGACTGCTCGTGCTCGACGAACCGACCAACGGCCTCGATCCGCAGGGCATGCGTGAGATCCGCACCCTGGTCCGGGAGCTGGCGGCCGAGGGCACCACCGTCTTCCTCTCCTCCCACCTGCTCGACGAGATCGAGCAGGTCTGCACCCACGCGGCGGTGATGGCCCGCGGCCGGCTCCTCGTCCAGGGGCCGGTCGCCGCACTCGCCGCGGACGCCAGGGGCAGGCTCGCCGTCACCACGCCCGACCCCGGTGACGCCGCCCGTGTCCTGACCGCACACGGGGCGACGGGGCTCGTGACCGACGGGGACCGGGTGAGCGCGGACGCGCCCCCGGGCGACGTGGAGCTCGCGGACCTCAACGCCGCCCTGGTGCGTGCCGGCGTCCGCGTACGCGCCTTCGGCGTCGAGCGGGCCTCGCTGGAGGACGCCTTCGTCGCACTCACCGGAGAGGGATTCGATGTCGCAGGCTGAGCTCACGGCCGTACCCGCGCCACGCGTACCGCGCCGGGCGCGGTGGACCCTGGGGATCCTCCGCTCCGAGCTGACCACCATGCTCCGGCGGTGGCGCACCCTGGCCCTCCTCGGGGTGCTGGCCGCCGTGCCCGTCCTCATCGGCGTCGCCCTCAGGATCGAGACGGGCGACGGATCGCGGGGCGGACCGGGCGGCGGGGGCGGTCCCGCCTTCCTCTCCCAGGTCGCCGGCAACGGTCTCTTCCTGGTCTTCGCCGCGCTCTCCGCGACCCTGCCCGTCTTCCTCCCGATGGCCGTCGGTGTCGTCGCGGGGGACTCCGTGGCCGGCGAGGCGAGCGGCGGCACGCTGCGCTACCTGCTGGTCGCCCCGGCGGGCCGCACCCGGCTGCTGCTCGCGAAGTACGCGTCGGTGCTGGTGTTCTGCCTGGTCGCCACCCTGGTCGTGGCGGCGTCGGCGCTCGCGGCCGGCCTGCTGCTCTTCCCCGTCGGGGAGGTCACGACGATCTCGGGGACCCGGATCGGCTTCGGCGAAGGGGTCCTGCGGGCGGGGCTGATCGCGGTCGCGGTGGCGGCGTCCCTCATCGGGTTCGCGGCGCTGGGCCTCTTCGCCTCGACCCTCACCGACAGCGGGATCGCGGCGATGGCGGCCACGGTCGGGGTGCTGATCACCGTGCAGATCCTGGACACCATGCCGCAGCTGGACGGGATCCACCCGTATCTCTTCCCGCACTACTGGATGTCCTTCACGGACCTTCTGCGCGACCCGGTCTACTGGGACGAGACGGTGAGGAACCTGGGCCTGCAGGCGTTGTACGCGGCGGTGTTCGGCTCTGCGGCCTGGGCGCGTTTCACGACGAAGGACATCAGCGTCTGAGGGGGCACGGCATGGTCCGCCCGTACCGTCGGCCGGTCGAGCCGTCCCCCGATCGGCTCGTCGCGGCACGAACGGCACGAACGGTCTGCTGCGGAACGTCACGACACGGTACGTTCCGTTTCCAGCCTGATCATTGTTCGACTTCTGGCGACGACCTGTCAACAAGCGGTGGACAGAATCCCCCTATGCTCACCGAATGATCACATCGCCGAGTTCCCTGCGCCGCAGCGAGAAGTCGCGACGGGCGACGCTGGACGCAGCTCTGGAACTGTGCACGGAGAAGGGGTACGGACGGGTCACGGTCGAGGCCATCGCCGCCCGTGCCGGTGTGAGCAAGAAGACGATCTACCGGTGGTGGCCCTCGAAGGGCGCGGTGGTGCTGGAGGCGTTCGCCGGCGTGCTCGCCGGCGTCACACCGTTCATCGACACCGGTGACATCGAGGCGGACCTGCGGACCCACATCGGCAGTCTGGTGAAGCTGATGTCCACTCCGCCCTACGGCCCGGCCTACGCCGGGATCCTGTCGGAGATGCACCACGACGACGACCTCGCGCGGGCCGTCCGCGAGCAGCTCGTCGACCCCCGGGTCGACGCGGCCGTGGAGCGGCTGCGCCGCGCCCAGGAGCAGGGGCAGATCCCCGACGGCGCGGACCTTCCCCTCGCGGTGGAGATGCTCTACGGCCCCGTCTACTACCGCCACGTGCTGCGCAAGCCCGCCCAGGACGAGGTGACGGTCGCGACCCTCGTCTCCCACGTCCTGCGGTCCCTGGCCGCCGGGGGTGCACCGGGCCCGGGGCGCCTCGGCTGAAGAAGACACTTACTTGTGTACGCAGCACATCGGCGCGCGACGGGTCGAGTGGGGCGGTTTTCAGCCGAACAGGCGCTCCAGCACCACGGCCACCCCGTCCTCCTCGTGGGAGAGCGTGATCTCGTCGGCCTCGGCCCGGAGCTCGGCGTGGGCGTCGGCCATCGCCACGGTGTGGCCGCAGAGCCGGAACATCGGCAGATCGTTGGGCATGTCACCGAAGGCCACCGCCCCCGCCGGGTCGCGGTCCAGCAGCTCCGCGGCCCGTGAGACGCCGGTGCCCTTGTCCACGCCGTAGGGCGCCAGTTCCACCGTTCCCGGGCCCGCCATCGTGACGGATGCCAGATCGCCCACCGCGCCGCGGGCCGCCGCGGCCAGTTCGTCGTCGGTCAGCTCCGGGTGGCGTATCAGCACCTTGATGACGGGGGCCGTCCACAGGTCCTGGCGGCGGCCGGCCCGCTGGGCGGGGAGGGACGGGTGCGGCATCAGGTAACCCGGCTCGGTCAGGGTCCGGCCGTCGGTGCCGTCCTGGTCCACCGCGGCGAACACCTGCCCCACCTCGGCCTCGATCTTGCCGAGCGCGGCGTCGGCCAGCTCCCGGTCCAGCGTCACCGAGCCCAGCATCCGTGCCGCCCCGGCGTCGTACAGCTGCGCGCCCTGGCCGCAGACCACGAGGCCGTCGTAGCCGAGGTCCGTCAGCAGGGCGCGTATGCCGGGCACCGGACGGCCCGTGACGATCAGATGCCGCGCACCGGCGGACGCGGCGCGGGCGAGGGCTGCACGGGAGCGAGGACTCACGGTGTCGTCGGAACGCAGCAGCGTGCCGTCCAGATCCGTGGCGACGAGGGTGTATGCGGCGGGTGGCGTGAACATGGGGTCAGCCTAGAGAGATCGCCCTGCCGCCGTACGCCGCTGACCTGCGAGGACGGTCGGGCCCGTCACTGGACGCAGAATTCGTTGCCCTCCGGGTCCAGAAGCACCTGCCAGGTCCCCCCGGGCTCCTCGACGAGCCGCAGCACGCTCGCGCCCAGACCCACCAGCCGGTCCGCCTCCTCCTCGCGCCGGCCGGGCGCCGCGTGGACGTCGATGTGGAGGCGGTTCTTCACCGTCTTGGTCTCCGGGACGCGCTGGAAGAGCAGCCGGCGGCCGAGCCCCGCACCGCTCTTCTCGTCGTAGGGGTCGTCCGGATGCCGCGCCGCGGCGAGATCGCGCCAGGCACGGCGGCCGTGCGGCTCGACCGTGTCGGCCTCGGTCACCACGCCGGCGCCGAGCAGCTCCTCGATCAGGACGCTGTTGTCCTCCACGAGGTAGCCGAGGGCCTCGGCCCAGAAATCGGCCTGGGCGTGCGGGTCGGTGGCATCGATGACGAGCTTCCAGTGAAGAGTCATGAGAACCGTTTGTACTGGCTCGGTGAACGTCCCGGCAACGGGCACGCCGGAACCGGGGCCGATTCCTCGTACACCGCGGGAGGTGTGGGGGACCGGGGTGCTGCAGGGCCCGGCCGACCCGGGGTCTCAGTGCGGCGGGCAGGTCCCGCAGGTGTGCCCGCCGAGCGCCGTCAGCAGCTCCCCGGCCGCCGCGCTCACCGCCGGGTCGCCGTCGCCGGCCAGCCGCTCGGCCGTCGGCAGGCCCGCCAGGACCGCCAGATGGGCACCCCTGGTCCACTCCGGGTGGTGCGCATGGCCGTGGGCGAGGATCGTCCCCAGCAGTCCGAGCACCCCGGCCCGGTCCTTCACGGTGTCCATGGCGGCGAGTTCCCACAGGAACGGCACGGCGGCGACCGTCGCGTCGAAGACGGCCAGGGCGCCGATCCACTGCCCCAGATCGCTCAGCGCGTCCTCGGCCGATTCACTGTCGCCCCAGGCGATCCGCGACAGCATCCCGGGGATCTGCGAGGCGGAGCCCTGGGCATGGCGCAGCTCATGCCACTGCACGTGCCGCATGTCCCTCAGGATCGTCCCCATCCGGGCACTCAATCAGCCTTTGCCAGTGCCGTCCACCATGCCTGCCACACTCATCGGATCCGGCTCCCGGGCCCTGTCCAGCACCTCCAGATACCGCCGTACATCGTCGAACCCCTCCGTGTCGGAGATCAGGCCCACATGGTTGTCGGGGCGGACCACGACGACGGTGTCCCGGCCGATGCCGTAGGCCGCGCGGGCCGCCCCGTCCCGGTCGTGCAGGGCGTCCGGACCTGCGGCGGCCGTCCCCGGTCCCATGGCCCCGGCGGCGTACACGCGCACGGCGCGCACCGCGTCGCCATGGGCCCCGGCGGCCTCCCGCAGCGCCTGCTCGGTGCCGGCCCCGAAGCCCAGCACGGTGAGGTGCGGCCCGGCGAAGGTGCGGAAGAGGCGGGTGGGCTCACCGGTCGCCGCCACGGCGCACGGGGCGTCCGGGGCGCGGTCGCCGGAGCGCAGGGCGCCGCCGCCCCCGGGGCGGGCGAGTGAGCTCCACCGGTAGTCGCGGTCGAGCCCGTTCGTCGAGGGTGTGATCGCGCTGTCCAGCCCGCCGCCCGGCCTCCTGATCGCCTCCAGGGTGGCCCGCAGCCGGTCCGAGGTCAGGTCCAGCGTCCAGGCGGCGACCGGAAGGCGCTCCTCCTCGTAGGTGTCCAGCAGCTCCTCGCCCGCCCGCCCGCGCACCACCTGGGCGAGCTTCCAGCCCAGGTTGAAGGCGTCCTGGATGCCGGTGTTCATGCCCAGCCCGCCGGCGATCGCGTGCACATGGGCGGCGTCCCCGGCCAGCAGGACCCTGCCCGCCCGGTAGCGGTCCGCCATGCGCACGTTGACGCGGTACGTCGAGAGCAGCGTGGCCTCGGTGAGTCGGGCGGCCGGGAGCCGGGTGTGCCGGGCGAAGAGCCGCCGGAAACCGTCGGGGGTGGGGGCGAGGGGGCGCCCGTCGGCGTCCCGCTCGGGGCCCGCCTGGAACCACCAGCCCGCCCGGGTCCCGGGGATGGGGCAGAGCATGACCGCGCCGTCCTCGTCGAACCACTGGTGCCAGACGCCCCGGTCCAGGACGCCCGGAGTGATCTCGACATCGCCGCAGACCATCACCTGTTCCTCGGCCGTCTCGCCGTCGAACGGGATGCCGAGCAGTTTCCGTACGCGGCTGTGGGCGCCGTCGCAGCCGACGACGTAACGGGCCGGGGCGCTGGAGCCGTCGGCGCAGGCGACGGTCACCGAGGTGCCGCCGTCGGTGAGGCCCACCACCTCGGTATCCGTCTCCACGGCCACGCCGTACCCGGCGAGGCGGTCGCGCAGGATCTCCTCCAGCCTCCACTGCGCGATCAGCCGGCCCCGGTCGTAGGGGGCGTCCGGTGTCGGCGCGGACCCGGCGTGCGGGTCCGCGTCCGCGACGGCCGCCCCGTCGCGGTACTTCCGCATCGGGAGCGGCGCCGAGCCTGCCGCCAGCACCGCCTCGACGACGCCCAGGTCCTCCAGCACCTCCAGGGAGCGGGGGTTGGGCCCCTTCGACCGCGAGCTGCGCGGATGTGCGGGCGACCTGTCCACGATCCGTACGGTGAGGCCGCGCCGGGCCAGATCGCACGCCAGGGTCAGTCCGGTCGGGCCCGCGCCCACGATCAGTACGTCGGTCATGCCTGCTCCTCGGTTCGCTCGTCCTGCGGAACAGGAAATCGCAACCGAGTAAGAAAAGCAACCTGGTAACTATTTAAGGGTTGAGGTGTCCGGATCCGGCGCGGAAGCGGAAGCCGTTCCGATGGGCGCCGCCACCTCCGCGGCCCGCACGGCCAGGCGTAGCGCCTCCGCCCTCGTGCGCCGTGCCGTCCGCAGCGCGTCCCAGGTCAGCAGAGTCAGGGCCACCCAGACCAGCCCGAAGCCGGCCCAGCGCTCGGGCGGCATCTCCTCGTGGAAGTAGAGGATGCCGAGCGCGAACTGGAACACCGGTGCCAGGTACTGCAGCAGCCCCAGCACGGAGAGCGGCACCCGGATCGCTGCTGCGCCGAAGCAGACGAGCGGGATCGCGGTGACGAGCCCCGTCGCGGCGAGGAGGGCGCCGTGCCCCGCGCCCCCGGACAGGAACGACGCGTCGCCGCTCGCCCCGAGCCACACGAGGAAGCCCAGCGCGGGCACGAACAGCACGGCGGTCTCGGCGGCGAGGGACTCCAGGCCGCCCATGTTGACCTTCTTCTTCACCAGGCCGTACGTCGCGAAGCTGAACGCCAGCACCAGGGAGATCCACGGCGGCTGCCCGTAGCCGATCGCCAGCACCAGTACCGCCGCGAAGCCGGTCGCCACGGCGGTCCACTGGACCGGGCGCAGCCGCTCGCCGAGCAGCAGGACGCCCATGGCGATCGTGACCAGCGGATTGATGAAGTAGCCGAGGGACGCCTCGACGACGTGGCCGTTGTTGACGGACCAGATGTACAGACCCCAGTTGACGGAGATCACGGTCGCGGCGACCGTGATGAGCGCCAGCCTCCGGGGCTGCCGTATCAGCTCGCCGATCCACGCCCACCGGCGCAGGAACAGCAGGGCGATGCCGACGACGCCGAGCGACCAGACCATCCGGTGGGCGAGGATCTCCACCGCCCCCGATGGTTCGAGCAGCGGCCAGAAGAGGGGGACGAGGCCCCACATCCCGTACGCGCCGATTCCGTACAGCAGGCCTGCCCGCTGCTCGTTCTTCCCCTTCACGGGCCCTCCCGGCACTCCTGTGTCGGCGATCGTCCGACGGCACGACGGTAGCGCCGGAAGAGCCCTCTGTCATTGCCGTCTCATGGAAACGGTCGTGACAGGTGGCGGAGGTACCCGTTCGGCCGGGACCGGTGTCCGTTCAGGCGCCGGCGACCGCCGCGGCGACCGTCTCGGCCAGGGGTGTGGACGGCCGGCCGATCAGGCGGGCCAGGTCTCCGCTCGTGCCGGCGAGCAGACCGCGGGAGATGGCCTCGTCCACGTCGACGAGGATCGCGGCGAAGGGCTCGGGGACCCCGGCTCCCACGAGGATCTCCTGGTGCACCGCGGCGGGTACGTCGTTGTAGGTGATCTCCCTGCCGGTCGCGGCGGCGACCGTCGCCGCGTACTCGGCGAGCGACCAGGCCACGTCACCGCTCAGCTCGTAGACCGCGCCGAGGTGTCCCTCGCCGGTCAGCGCGGCGGCGGCCGCGGCCGCGTAGTCGGCGCGCGTGGCGGAGGCGACGCGCCCGTCGCCCGCGTTGGCGACGACGGCGCCGTGCTCCAGGACGGGCGCCAGGTTCGCCGTGTAGTTCTCGGTGTACCAGCCGTTGCGCAGGAAGGTGTGGGGGAGGCCGGAGTCCAGGATCAGCTGTTCGGTCACCTTGTGCTCGGCCGCCAGCTCGAAGTCCGCGTCGGGCCCGCCCAGCACTCCGGTGTACGCGAGCTGGGCGACGCCCGCGGCCTTCGCGGCCTCGATCACGGCGGTGTGCTGCGGGATCCGGCGGCCTACCTCGCTGCCGGAGACCAGCAGTACGCGGTCCCCGGCGCGGAACGCGTCCGTGAGGGTCTCCGGCCGGTCGTAGTCCGCGACGCGGAGCTCGACTCCCTCGGCGGCGATCCGGGCGGCCTTCTCCTGGTCGCGGACGACCGCCGCGACCGATTCCGCGGGGACGGTGGCGAGCAGCCGCTCGACGACGAGACGGCCGAGCTCGCCGGTGGCTCCGGTGACAACGATGCTCATGGGTTTCCTCCTGGTGGGCCGGCTGGTGGGCCGGCTGGTGCGCCGATCCTCGGATGCGGACTCGTGGTACTCACTTTACGAGGGGCACTTTCTGGGCGACAGTACCCACATTGAAGTAAGGTACTGGTATGAGCGTGAGTAACCTGCGGTCCCCGGACGTCAACCAGCCGATGTGTCCCTCCCGGCTGGTGCTGGAACACGTCACCAGCCGCTGGGGGGTGCTCGTGCTCGCCGCGCTCCTCGAACGCTCCCACCGCTTCGGCGAGCTCCGCCGCACCGTGGGCGGCGTCAGCGAGAAGATGCTGGCCCAGACCCTGCAGACGCTGGAGCGGGACGGCTTCGTGGACCGGGACGCCAAGCCCGTGATCCCGCCGAGGGTGGACTACTCGCTCACCCCGCTCGGCAGGGAGGCCGCCGAGCAGGTCTCGGGCCTCGCCCGGTGGGCGGAGCGCAGCCTGGACGCGGTGGAGGGCGCCCGCTCGACGTACGACGAGGCCCGGAGCGGGTCGGCTCCGGGCCTCGTCGAACAGGGGTGACGGCGGATCAGCCGACGACGGTCCAGGTGTCGCCGCCGGCCAGCAGGGTGCTCAGGTCACCCTTGCCGTGCTGCTCGATCGCGGCATCGAGCTGGTCCGACATGAGGGCGTCGTAGACCGGACGCTCCACGCTGCGCAGCACACCGATCGGGGTGTGGTGCAGGGTGTCGGCGTCGGCCAGCCGGGACAGCGCGAACGCGGTCGTGGGACTGGGGTTGTGGGCGTCGTGGACCAGGATCCGCGACTGGTTCTCCTCGGTGACCGCGACGACGGCCAGGTCGCCCGTGACGGGGTCCCGGACGACGCCCTTGGAGCCTCCCCCACTTCCGAAGCGGATCTGCTTGCCGTGTTCGAGGCGGATGACCGCCTCCTCGGCACGCTCCTTGTCCTTGAGGACCTCGAAGGCACCGTCGTTGAAGATGTTGCAGTTCTGGTAGATCTCCACCAGCGCGGTGCCCGGGTGGTCGGCGGCGGCCCGCAGCACGCTCGTGAGGTGCTTGCGGTCGGAGTCGACGGTGCGCGCGACGAAGGTGGCCTCGGCCCCCAGGGCGAGGGAGACGGGGTTGAAGGGGGCGTCGAGCGAGCCCATCGGCGTCGACTTGGTGATCTTGCCGACCTCGGACGTGGGGCTGTACTGCCCCTTGGTGAGCCCGTAGATCCGGTTGTTGAAGAGCAGGATCTTGAGGTTGACGTTGCGGCGCAGGGCGTGGATCAGGTGGTTCCCGCCGATGGACAGCGCGTCGCCGTCGCCGGTGACGACCCAGACGGACAGGTCCCGGCGGGAGGTGGCCAGGCCCGTCGCGATGGAGGGGGCGCGGCCGTGGATGGAGTGCATCCCGTAGGTGTTCATGTAGTACGGGAAGCGGGACGAGCAGCCGATGCCTGAGACGAACGTGATGTTCTCCTTGGCCAGCCCCAGATCGGGCATGAAGCCCTGCACGGCCGCGAGGACCGCGTAGTCCCCGCACCCCGGGCACCAGCGCACCTCCTGGTCGGACTTGAAGTCCTTCATGGACTGCTTGCCCTCGGCCTTGGGGACCAGCTGGAGGAGCTCGTTGGCGTCAGGCATCAATGGCCTCCTTGAGGGCGGTGGCGAGCTGCTCGGCCTTGAAGGGCATTCCGTTGACCTGGTTGAAGGACTGCGCGTCGACCAGGTACTTCGCACGGATGAGCAGCGCGAGCTGACCGAGGTTCATCTCGGGGACGACGACCCTGTCGTAACGCCTCAGCACCTCGCCGAGATTCCGGGGGAAGGGGTTGAGGTGGCGCAGATGGGCCTGCGCGATCGTCTCGCCCGCCGCGCGGAGCCTCCGTACCGCCGCGGTGATCGGCCCGTACGTCGAACCCCAGCCCAGGACCAGGGTGTTCGCGCCGGCCGGGTCGTCGACCTCCAGGTCGGGGACCACGATGCCGTCGACCTTCGCCTGACGGGTGCGGACCATGAAGTCGTGGTTGGCCGGGTCGTAGGAGATGTTCCCCGAGCCGTCCTGCTTCTCGATCCCGCCGATGCGGTGCTCCAGGCCCGGGGTCCCCGGCACCGCCCACGGGCGGGCCAGCGTCTCGGGGTCCCGCTTGTACGGCCAGAACACCTCCGTGCCGTCCGCGAGTTCGTGGTTGGGGCCCGTCGCGAACCGGGTCCGCAGGTCCGGGAGGCTGTCGGTCTCCGGGATCCGCCACGGCTCGGATCCGTTCGCGAGGTACCCGTCGGACAGCAGGAAGACCGGTGTCCGGTAGGTCAGCGCGATCCGGGCTGCGTCCAGCGCCGCGTCGAAGCAGTCCGCCGGGGTCCTCGGCGCCACGACCGGGACCGGTGCCTCACCGTTGCGCCCGTACATCGCCTGGAGCAGATCGGCCTGCTCCGTCTTGGTCGGAAGGCCCGTCGACGGGCCGCCGCGCTGGATGTCGATGATCAGCAGCGGCAGCTCCAGCGACACCGCCAGGCCGATCGTCTCCGACTTCAGCGCCACACCCGGTCCGGACGTCGTGGTCACACCGAGCGCACCACCGAACGCCGCCCCCAGGGCCGCCCCGATCCCGGCGATCTCGTCCTCCGCCTGGAACGTCCGCACGCCGAAGTTCTTGTGCTTGCTGAGCTCGTGCAGGATGTCGGAGGCGGGAGTGATCGGGTACGAGCCCAGATACACCGGCAGATCCGCCTGGCGGCCCGCCGCGATCAGCCCGTACGACAGGGCCAGGTTCCCCGAGATGTTGCGGTACGTGCCCGTGGGGAAGGCCTTGCTCGCGGGCGCCACCTCGTAGGAGACGGCGAAATCCTCGGTCGTCTCACCGAAATTCCAGCCCGCGCGGAACGCCGCCACATTGGCCTCGGCGATGTCCGGCTTCCTGGCGAACTTCGACCGGAGGAATGTCTCCGTCCCCTCGGTCGGACGGTTGTACATCCAGGACAACAGCCCGAGCGCGAACATGTTCTTCGAGCGCTCGGCCTCCTTACGGGAAAGTCCGAACTCCTTCAGGGCCTCGATCGTCAAGGTCGTCAAAGGCACCGGATGCACGTTGTACGCCTCGAGCGATCCGTCCTCGAGAGGGGAATCGGCATATCCGACCTTCGCCATGGGGCGCTTGGTGAACTCATCCGTGTTCACGATGATGTCGGCCCCGCGCGGAACGTCGGCGATATTCGCCTTCAGCGCGGCCGGATTCATCGCGACCAGCACATTCGGCGCGTCGCCCGGTGTCAGGATGTCGTGGTCCGCGAAATGCAGCTGGAACGACGACACACCCGGCAGGGTGCCGGCGGGTGCCCGGATCTCGGCCGGGAAGTTGGGCAGCGTCGACAGGTCGTTCCCGAAGGACGCCGTCTCCGACGTGAACCGGTCCCCCGTCAGCTGCATGCCGTCACCCGAGTCACCCGCGAAACGGATGATCACCCGGTCCAGGCGGCGGATTTCCTTCTCGGTGGCGCCCGTGCGATCAATGTGCGGGGCGCGTTGCTCCCCTACGACAGCCTCACTGGCCTCATCGGACTTTCCGGCTGGGCTACTGACCTGGCTGGTCACTGAACTGGACCTCCCTCGGGGCGGCGGCTCGGGACCGGCCGGCCCGCCGGCGGTCCAGGCACCACCCTACTTCTGTAAGGGTCGCCTTCCTCGGACCGGTCATATGGTGGACGCGTTTCCGGCGCACGAATGCGTCACGCCCTGCCATATTTCCCGGCCCCCCGGGTCACCGGACGAGCCTCCCCGGTGCTCGTCCTTTCGTCGTGGGCCTGGGGTTCCGTTCCGCTTCGGACGGATCACCCAGATCATCGCCGGTGGATCATCGATGTGTCACGAGTTCAGATAAGTGAGAACGGCGAGAACGCGCCGGTGGTCCCCGTCGCTGGGGGACAGGCCCAGTTTCATGAAGATGTTGCTGACGTGCTTCTCCACGGCTCCGTCGCTCACCACCAGCTGGCGGGCGACGGCCGAATTCGTACGCCCCTCCGCCATCAGACCGAGGACCTCCCGCTCCCGGGGGGTGAGACCCGCCAGGACGTCCTGCTTGCGGCTCCGGCCCAGCAGTTGCGCCACGACCTCCGGGTCCAGCGCGGTCCCGCCCTGCGCCACCCGCACGACGGCGTCCACGAACTCCCTGACCTCGGCGACCCGGTCCTTCAGCAGATAGCCCACCCCCCGGCTGCTGCCGGCCAGCAGCTCGGTGGCGTACTGCTCCTCGACGTACTGCGAGAGCACCAGCACCCCGATGTCCGGGTACGCCTTGCGGAGCTTCACCGCCGCCCGGACCCCCTCGTCGGTGTGGGTCGGCGGCATGCGCACGTCGGCGACCACCACGTCCGGCAGCGCGTCCTGCCCCGCCAGGTCGTCCACCGTCTTGAGCAGCGCCTCGGCGTCCCCCACTCCCGCGACGACGTCGTGCCCGAGATCGGTCAGCAGCCGGGTGAGCCCTTCCCGGAGCAGCACCGAGTCCTCGGCGATGACGACCCGCACTCTTTCCTCCACGACGTTGTGTCCCCCACTGTCGGTCCTGCGTGTGTACGCCGCTGATCGCGCGGCCCTGTGCGCCCAGCATTCCAGCATCGGCGCCCCGAAGGGCGGGGACCGGCGGTTCCCGCCCGACCGGGCACACCGCGGTGCCCCGGACGCCGTCACGGCGTCCGGGGCACCGCGGCGGCGGCCGTGCCTCAGCCCCTCCAGGGCAGTTCGGCCGTGACCGTCGTCGGGCCCCCGGCGGGGGAGTCGACGACGAGGATGCCGTCCACCGCGTCCAGCCGCTCCGTCAGCCCGGCCAGACCGCTGCCCGTCGACACACCGGCGCCGCCGCGCCCGTTGTCCGTGACCTGGAGCATCAGCCGGTCCTGGGCCCGCCAGACGTCGACCGAGGCGCGGGTGGCGCGGGCGTGTTTGCTGACGTTCTGGAGCAGCTCGGAGACCGTGAAGTACGCGATGCCCTCGATGGCCTGCGCGGGCCGTGAATCCAGGTCCACGACGACCTTCACGGGGACGGTGCACCGGGAGGCGATGGCGGAGAGCGCGGCGTCGAGGCCGCGGTCGGTGAGGACGGCGGGGTGGATGCCGCGGGCGAGGTCGCGGAGTTCCTGGAGGGCGACCTTGACCTCGCCGTGGGCTTCGTCGACCATGCGGGCGGCGGCTTCGGGGTCGTCGGTCAGTTTCTCCTTCGCCAGACCGAGGCCCATGGCGAGGGCGACGAGGCGGGCCTGGGCGCCGTCGTGGAGGTCGCGTTCGATGCGGCGCAGGTCGGCGGCGGCCGTGTCCACGACCACACCCCGGTCCGACTCCAGCTCCGAGACCCTGGTGGCCAGCCGGGACGGGCCGAGCAGACCCAGCACCATCACCCGGTCCACGGACACCAGGCCCCGGACGATCCACGGCGTGACCAGGACGACGGCCAGGCCGAGTGCGCTGGTCACCGCGATCTCGGTGGGCGAGTCGAGGTAGACCTGATGCGTCCTGTCGCCGTACAGCTGGATCCCGCCGATGCCCGCGTACGCCGGGAAGACCCAGCGCCACAGCGGATAGGTGAACGCGGCCCAGCCGTACGTCCAGAACGTCACCGCGACGGTGAACGCGAACGTCGCCCACGGCATGTGCAGTACCGCGTAGAGCAGATGCCGCCAGGACACCCCGCTCTTCAGCACCGCGCCGACCCAGGACATCAGGCCGCCCTTCCCGCGCACCGGCGCGGGATCGGCGATGTCCAGCTTCAGCAGCCCGCGTGCCCGGCCCCGCTCCACGACGCCGAAGCCCCGGCACACGACCAGGCCGGCGGCGAGTATCGGAATGCCGAGGAAGGTGATCAGCATGCCCAGGCCCAGTGCCGTCATGGTGACCGCGAAGGTGAACAGGGCCACGCTGATCGGCAGGCTCAGCACCACATAGGCGAGCTCGCGCCACGCTCGCGCCTCGACGGGCGCGCGGAGCGCCGCGGGGAAGAAGGGCTTCACCGGGGGATGACCCCCCGATCCGGTGGCGGGCCGGTGGCCCCGCGTGTCCCGTCCGTATGCCGTGGCCATCAGTGGCGTCCGTCCGTTTCTTCTGGGCGGGGACTCCCCGCGGGCTCATCCGGGCGGGAACTCCCGCGGGCCGGTACAACGGCTGATGACTCAAGACTGCTCTGCCGGGGGATCGCGCACCATGAGGGCGGTCTCCGTATCCGGCAGGGGGTTTTCCCCACCATGGCCGGGCTGCGCCTTCTGGCCGGGCTGCGCCTTCTGGCCGGGCTGCGCCTTCTGGTCGGCTGCGCCTTCTGGTCGGGCCGCGCCGATGAGTGGGCCGCGCCGATGGGTGGGAATCTTCTGCCGCCGGGTCGCGTGGCTCGGCGGTACGCCCTGCGGTCAGGCCGCGCCGATCCGCTCGGAACCGGTGCCCGCCCGGTCGCGCCAGGGCAGCTCGGCGGTGACCGAGGTCGGGCCGCCCTCGGGGGAGTCCAGGACGAACAGCCCGTCGACCGCGCCCAGCCGCTCCGCCAGCCCCGACATACCCGTCCCGCCGTCGAGCCGGGCGCCGCCCCTTCCGTCGTCCTGGACCTGGAGCATCAACCGGTCACCGGACCGCCAGACGTCGACCGAGGCGCGGGTGGCGCGGGCGTGTTTGCTGACGTTCTGGAGCAGCTCGGAGACCGTGAAGTACGCGATGCCCTCGATCGCCTCCGCAGGCCTCGCCGGCAGATCCACCGACACGGTCACGGGGACGGTGCAGCGGGAGGCGATGGCGGAGAGTGCGGCGTCGAGGCCGCGGTCGGTGAGGACGGCGGGGTGGATGCCGCGGGCGAGGTCGCGGAGTTCCTGGAGGGCGACCTTGACCTCGCCGTGGGCTTCGTCGACCATGCGGGCGGCGGCTTCGGGGTCGTCGGTCAGTTTCTCCTTCGCCAGACCGAGGCCCATGGCGAGGGCGACGAGGCGGGCCTGGGCGCCGTCGTGGAGGTCGCGTTCGATGCGGCGCAGGTCGGCGGCGGCCGTGTCCACGACCACACCCCGGTCCGACTCCAGCTCGGCGATCCTGCGCTCCAGCTCGTCCGAGGGCGAGAGCAGCGCCCGCGCCATCACCCGGTCCGCGTTCGTCAGCCCGCGTGCGATGTACGGAAGCACCGGCCAGAGCACGAACAGGCTCACCAGGGTCACGACGAACGTCGCCACCCCCCACGGCAGGCGCATGAACGAATACAGCAACGTCCGCCAGCCCACGGGGTCCTTGAGCCCCGACCACAGCCAGTTGAAGAACCCCTGGTCCCGCCTGCCGCGCGCCATCGGGCTCGGCTCGTCGATCCGCACACCGAGCATGCTCCGCGCGCGGGCGCGCTCGGCCCGGCCCAGCCCGCGCGCACCCTGCAGCCCCAGCGCGAGCAGGGGGAGTCCGACGACGGTGACGGAGAGCCCGGCTCCCACGGCGACGAGGAACACGGAGTACACGAACCCGACGATCGCCATCGGCAGATTGGCCAGGAGATACGCGATCTCCTTCCACGTCCAGCCGTCGAAGGCGAAGCGCGCGGGGGGCGGCCGGTCGTTGTCCGGCAGGGAGGGGCTCATGGTCATACGACCAGCGTGCCGGGCCGGGCGCGCCCGCGCCATGGGGTTCGTGGGTGGCGCCGGGTGGGGATAACCCCACCTCGCGTCGTGACTCCCCTGTCACCCCCTGCCCCACCTGTTGTGCGACGGGGCTGCTTACCCTCTCTTTAACAGGGCCTAGACTCCCGTGCGTACAGACCGTCGAACAGGTTGAGGGAGCGAGGGACGGACGTGGCGGACGTGCCGGAACCGACCGTTCTCGCGTCGGACTACTTCCAGAGCTACTCAGTGGTCGGACTGCTCGCCCTGGTGGGCGTGCTGTTCGTCGCCGTCGCCTTCGGGGCGGGCCGGCTGCTGAGGCCCGTGGTCCCGACGCCGGAGAAACTCCTCACCTACGAATGCGGCGTGGACCCCGTCGGGGAGGGGTGGGCCCACACGCAGGTTCGCTATTACGTGTACGCCTTCCTGTACGTGATCTTCGCCGTCGACTCGATCTTCCTGTTCCCGTGGGCGACGGTGTTCGCGGCCCCGGGATACGGGGCGACGACGCTGGTGGAGATGTTCATCTTCCTCGGTTTCCTGGCCGTGGGACTGCTCTACGCATGGAAGAAGGGCGTCCTCGCATGGGCGTGACGAGCCGGCCGAACCCCGAACCCCCCGTGTCGCTGCCCGATCCGACGCTGAGGCCCGATCCGCCGTCGCCGGAGCCCAAGAAGCTCGGCGTGCTGTCCCGGCTCGCACCCGAACCGATGAAGGTGGTCCTCAACTGGGGCCGCCGCTACAGCCTCTGGGTCTTCAACTTCGGACTCGCCTGCTGCGCGATCGAGTTCATCGCGGCCTCCATGGCACGGCACGACTTCATCCGGCTCGGCGTCATCCCGTTCGCCCCCGGCCCCCGGCAGGCCGACCTGATGGTCGTGTCCGGCACGGTGACGGACAAGATGGCCCCGGCAGTGAAGCGCCTGTACGAGCAGATGCCCGAGCCGAAGTACGTCGTCTCCTTCGGCGCCTGCTCCAACTGCGGCGGCCCGTACTGGGACTCGTACTCCGTGACGAAGGGTGTCGACCAGATCGTCCCCGTCGACGTGTACGTACCCGGCTGCCCGCCCCGGCCCGAGGCGCTCCTTCAGGGCATCCTCAAGCTCCAGGAGAAGATCGCCCGCGAATCGCTCGCCGAGCGGTACGCCACCGAGGACACGGCCCGCCCCTCGACCGCGGCGCTGCGCAGCGGCCTCGTGGCAGCCCCGAAGACACCGGAGGAGGGGAGGTGACCGCCTCGGACACCTTCGACCGGCTGCCCGACGCCGTCACCGAGGTCTTCGGCGCGGACGCCACGGCCGCGCACGCGTACGACCTGCTGACCGTCGACGTCCCCGCCGCAGGCTGGACCGCCGCCCTGGAAACGGCCCGAGACGAGCTCGGCTGCACCTACTTCGACTGGCTGAGCGCCGTCGACGAACCGGGCACGGGCTTCCGTGTCTGCGCCCACGTCGTGGCCCTCGGCGAGGGTACGGTCCGGCGCCTGCTGCTCCGTACGACCGTCCCGCACGCCGCCGCCACCCTGCCCACCGCCATCGGCGTCTACGCGGGCGCGGCGTGGCACGAGCGCGAGACGCACGAGATGTTCGGCATCGTCTTCGAGGACCACCCGCACCTGGTCCCCCTGCTGCTGCCCGAGGCCTTCGAGGGGCACCCGCTGCGCAAGGACTTCGTCCTGGCGGCCCGCGTCGCCAAGGCCTGGCCGGGGGCGAAGGAACCGGGTGAGTCGGAGCACGGCGGACCCAAGCGACGCACGATGCTGCCGCCCGGGGTGCCCGACCCCAACGAATGGGGCCCGCTCAAGGGCCAGCTCCCGCCCGCGGACCTCACCGAGGTCATGAAGGGCATCGAC
>NZ_NEUF01000182.1 GCF_002910915.1 Streptomyces sp. SM10
GGCCCCGGACGCGCACGACCGGAGTCTGGCCGACCCGGCCCCAGGACCTCGCGCGTGGCGGCCTCAGCGACTGGCTGGCTTCGTCCTCGAAGACGATCCAGGCTCCGCGGGCCGCCGCTGTGCTTTTACCTCCGGCCACACCTCCTTCTTCCACAACTCCACTGCTTCGTCGTCCCGTTCGATCGCTCTGCGGGCCGGCTGCTGCCAGGACCAGCCGTGCCGCTTCAGCAGCCGCCATGTCCCCTCCACCGTGTAGCCGACGTGGAACAGCCGCCCGATCAACGTCTTCACCCGCGCCAGTGTCCAGCGCTGATCCGCCCAGCCGTGGGCGAGGGGGCCGCGCTCCAACTCGCGCTCAAGCCGAATGATTTGAGCTGAAGAAAGCCTCGGACGGCCTGGTGACCCCTTCGAGCGGACACCTTCCACACCTCGCTCCCGCCACTGCCGGCGCCAGCGCTCCACCGACCGCTCGCTCACCCTCAGCGCGGCCGCGATCTCCCTGTTCTTCCTGCCATCCTCGAAACGGCCGACCGCCTCCAGCCGGATCCGTTCCCTCGCCACCCTCTTGGCATCGGTCAAGCCGCCGCCCTGCGCGTATCTCACACCACACAGCTACCGACCCGGCTCAGCCGCCGTCAGGCGAACGACCCGACATCACCCAATCAAGTTCAGTAGCTTGGCCTGGAAGCCGAAGCGCCCACCGGGGTGCGACGGAGGCAGGGCAGGCAGACGGGGTAAGGGTTGTCCATGGCATGGGACGAGTGGGAACAGCTGAAGGCGGACGCCTCCGATCGGCGGTCGGCAGGAATGCAGTTGAACCAGCTCGACCCAGGAGGCGGGGGCTCTGCGGCCCTGCCCGGCCAAACGGGCGATCTCAGGGTGGGCCACAGCGATCTGGCAAAGATCGGCAGCCAGGCCCATGGCCTCTACAACGACCTCTGGGACAAGGCCCGGGTGGCCGTTCCCAGCAGCGACAAGGCCGCCGGCGACCTGAGCGGTCAGGGCTTCGCATTGGGCGGCGGCCTCAAGCATGTGTCGACCCGGTGGGACGAACAGCTGAAGTCACTCATGGACGCGTGCGCCCACATCTCCAACCACATGCAGGTCACCAAGAAGGTGGTCGCTGGTGACGAGGCCTACATCCACCGGGCGGTGAGCAGCATCGACGTCCTGGATGCCGGATTCGACGAGCGGGCGGGCGAGCCGGGCAAGAAGAACCCGGCGTACGAGCCCAAGAAGTAGCGGCGCGACCACAGACGTACAGGAGAATCAACGACTCATGGATCTCGACGCGCTGCGCTTCGCCAACTTCGCGACGCTCGACACCGCCGTCTCCGACTGGGAGCTGCTCGTACGGCACCTCGTGGAACTGGAGAGAGGGGCCGAGGACGGGCTGCACGAGGCCGCCAACACGGCCGACTGGACCGGCATGAACGCACAGGTCACCAAGGAGTTCGTCGGCAAGACCGCCGGCGAGTTCAAAGATGCCCACACGCAGGCCAACACCATTCACAAGATCCTCGCCGACACCCGGGACGAGCTGCGCCAGTACAAGAAGGATCTTGAAGCCGCCATCAGCCGGGGTCAGAAGAAGAATCTGACCGTCACCAGCACCGGCGGCGGTTTCACCGTCACCATGAACATCCACCCGGACCGGGCGGCCCGGGGCACCTCCGTGCCGGACCACAGCGAGAGCGATGTCACCGCGCTGCGCGACGAGGTGCAGGCGATCCTCAAGAACGCCTCGGAGAGTGACGAGTCGGCGAGCAAGGTGCTGACCGCGATAGCCGACCAGGCCAAGATGGGCTTCTCGGACGCCAACTACAGGGACCGCGACTCCGCGGCGGACGCGGTCCAGGCGGCGGAGGACCTCGCCAAGATCGCGGCGAAGAATCCCGAGGACCTCACGCCTGCCGAATTCGACAGGGTCAACAGCGGCCTGGAGAAGTACAAGGACGACCCGCTGTTCTCCGAGCGGTTCGCCACGCAGCTCGGCCCCAAGAAGACCCTCGAGTTCTGGCAGGGCATCAACGACCCCGCCATGAACCCGTCCCTGGGCCACGAACGGCTCGACAAGTTCGACGACCTCCAGCGCAATCTCGGGATGACGCTCGCCACCGCCACGCAGAGCGACTCCGCCGACATGACGAGCTGGAAGGGCAACATGATCAAGCTCGGTGACCAGCCCATCGGGCGGGACGGCGGCGGCCCCATGGGCTTCCAGGTCATGAGCAACCTGATGCGCACCGGCGACTACGACGACCAGTTCCTCAAGAGCTACGGCACCAAGCTCATGGAGACAGAACGCAAGCTCACCGGGAACGGCGAGCACGCCAACATGGCATGGCAGCACATGGGAATGGACCCGTGGCTCAACAGGATTGGCGACGACAGCGGCGACGACCCGCTGACCGGATACCTCAAGGGGCTGTCCAACAGCCCGGACGCAGCGACCGACTTCTTCAACGAGCAGTACGTCTCCAAGGACGACTCCCCCTTCGAGCGCGACACGGACGGAAACGAGAAGAACGGAAAGGTCCCGCTCTCCAACTTCCAGTACCTGTTCGAAGAGCGCGACTGGCCGCAGGAGAGCAACCTCAAGGGCGACGACGACAACACCGGACGCAACAATCTCGCCCTTGCCCTGGAGGCCGCAACGACCGGTCACCCGGCGGGCGAATTGCCGACCGCGGACACTCCGGCCCACAACGACCAACAGGCCAAGCTCTTCGAGTCCATCGTGTCATCCGTCGCGGACGACAACGGACGCCTCACGGACCACAGTTACATGTCCGACAGCATCGGGCAGATCACCTCGGAGTACCTGCCGGACATCAACCGGGCCATGACCGACGACCAGGACGAGGACACGAACAAGCTGTTCCCCGTCGCCGGCAGCTCGGCCACGCTCAACCACCGTGACGTCAACGCCCTGTTGATGACCGTCGGGCAGAATCCTGAGGGTTATGCGGCCGTGGAGGTGGCCAACAAGTCGTACATGGCGAACCTCATGGACTACCACATGAATCCGGACCTACCGGCCGACCAGCGTTACTCGAACGACACCCAGTTCGCCGTCGAGCAGATCGCCCACGGTTCGGGCGAGGTGTCCGGCACGCTCGCCATCGGCCGCCAGGAGGCGGTCGCCGGGCCCGCCGAGCAATCCGACAAGGAGTTCGACCAGTCCGTAGGACAGTGGAAGAACGCCATCTCCGGAGGCATCGGCACGGGCATCGGCGTCGGTACGTCGTTCATCGCCAGCCCTATCGGCGGTGCAGTGGCCGGCGGCGTGGCATCGACGGCAAGCAGCATGGTCCTCGAAGCCCTCTTCCAGGACGCCGAGGGGCATGCCAAGGACGACGCGGGCTCCGTCATAGGTGAGCTGTGGGAGAGCGGAAGCGAGCAGAACGCGGAATACACCGAGACCGCCGCGGAGAACGCGGCGAAGGCACACCACCGTGACGACCTGATGGACGACAGCATCGATGAGAAGGCGCGCGTCGCCACCCAGGAGGGGTTCCGCGCTGCGGGTGTCAACACCGCTCACATGTCTCCACACTTGAAGACGGACATCTGATCGACTGTCCGGGGACGGCGCCCGCCGTGTCGCCCCCGTCCGAACACCGAAAGGCTGCTCACGTTGTCTGTCCGTGTAGCTCTCCGTCGTCACCGGTTCATCGGCACGGCAGTCTCCCTGTCGGCCGCCGTCGTCCTCGCGTCCAGCCTGTCGGCATGCTCCGGCGACGACCCGCCCAAGAAGGCGTACACCGTGCCCACGTCGCTGTGCGGGACCTCCGTGGACCCCGCACTGGTGAAGGCCGCACTGCCCGGCGGGAATTCCCTCTCATCGGCACCGTCGAAGCCTAACGGTGGGACGACTCGCTGCGACGTGTCGGTGGACGGCAAGGCAGCCCTGCGCCTCACCCAGGCATGGTGGGGAGAGGGGGATACCGGCGCGGCGGTCGCACAGGGGTACGCCTACACGGACGGCGGGACGACGTCGGACGACTTGCGGTTCGTCTACGCCGGAAAAGCCGGCGTGGGCAAGGTCGCTTCCTGCACGTCGCCGGAACACCCGGAGCAGGAACTCTTCGCGGTGATCCAGGTCCTCGGCTCCGGCATCGACGACCAGACAGCCATGAAGAGCCTGATCACGGACTACACCAAGGCCGTCGGGCAGTCGGCGGCCTGCGAGTGACCTCGCCGCGCGGTGAGAGCCAGGAGAGCCGCGCCGTCCTCCGCAGCGCCGTGGGCCGCGCCCACCCCGCCGCCGCCGAGCGCGGCGAAGGCCGCACCGCCCGCAGCGAGCAGCAGCGCGTTGGACAGGCCGTCCGAGATCTGGAGGGCGGCCGAATTGGCCCCCGCGTCCTGCGGCGAGGACAGCTTCAGGAGCAGAACGCTCGTCGAGGCGATCACGATGCCCATGCCGAAGCAGCCGACGATCAGGAGCCCGCCGCCGACGCCCTGGACGGCCCGGCCCAGGATGAACATCCACATGCCCCCGGCCGTGCCGGAGAGCAGCAGCCCGGCCCCGAAGGCGCCGATCCCCGTGGCGAGCGGGGCGAGCGGACCCCGCCGGTCGGCCCACTGCCCGGAGAGCACCATGGCGAAGAGGCTGGTGGTGAAGTACGCGGAGAAGGCGAACGCGTAGAGCGGGATGCCGTGCAGCTCCTTGGCCGCGACCGGCATCGCCGTGCCGACGGCGGTCGCCTCGAAGGCGATGAGCAGGACGACCGAGACGATCCCGATGCTGAGCGCCCGGTAGGTCCGCCCGAGGACCCCTTCCGCCGGTTCTGCGACGGTGGTCTCGACGAGGGCGGCAGCGACCTCGGCGTCAGGGGGTTCCAGGGCAGTCATGAGCCTCAGAGTAAGGGCCGCAACCCTGGGTGACCCCTGTCGGTGGGCGGTATCCGGCTGGTCCCTTGGTCGCACGACCGCCACTTCACCGGACCGCGAACGTGAACGCGGTATGGCAGTCGTGTTGCGGCCCTCCCGGAGCCCTTGGCCCGGTCCGGCCGGGCCCGTACGGTCGACAGCAGATCAAGAATCGCACGGCCGTGTGCCCGAGAGGCTCAGGGGCTCGACTGCAACTCGAGTTACACCGGTTCGAATCCGGTCACGGCCTCCAGCAAAAGACAACGGCCGCCTCCATGGCGTGGGGGCGGCCGCTTCTGCGTACGTCAGCGGCTACGCAGGGTCCAGCGAGGGCTGTGCTTCCAGTCCTCCGTCGTCCGCACAGCCCAGTTCCTTCGCCATGGCCAGAGCGAAGGAGTGGGCCACGGTCGCGTACGCGTCCACCAACGCTTCGACGTCCCCCTCGGGTTCTGCGGGTACGGCCCCGAAACTGACGTGGAGGTCGACGTGCGCCGGCGCGACACCGGGCAGTTCCGCACTTCGACAGGCGAAGGTGACGAACGCGCGATCCGGCGCTGTGCCAGCCAGCTCCCCCATCTCCAACTCGGTGTACCTCGAACCTGGGCCCCCCTCCGGAGCGCTGCCGGACAAGCGCCAGGTGATCTCCAGCGGGACGACGTCGGGCACGCCGACGGGGGTGAAGATCCGGCAGACGTCCCCGTGCCCTGTGAAGGAGGACGTGAACTGGTCGCTCAGGTCCTGCGCAGCATCGGCGACCGTGGACGTCCGTCCCGACGCCTCGAACCGCGAGGAACCGGCGATCAACTCCAGCGCCTTACCCGCCCGGGCGGACACCGCGGCACCTCCGCACAGCCGCTCGGGAGGCACGGACTGCTCCCAGGCCTCTTGCGCGCGGCTCTTCTCGTCCTCGCCGCAGCCGACTGCACCAGCCACCAGCGAAGCGACCGCTGCCAAGCCGACAATCGCCCTACGCACGGGAGCACCTCAGGACCTGCGCGTGCTCTCCTTCATCGGATCCGCATGCAACACACCCGGCTCCCAGGGGCACCGCCGGCCCAGCAACTGTCAGCCGTCGCTTCACCACATGCCTACTTTCCTCGCTCATCGTCCATGTGGCCGGAGGCAGTACGGAGGGAATGACGGGAGGCGTCGCACACTCCATCTCCTCCGTCACTGACTGAGCGAAAGCCCTCAACAACTCCCACCGGAGTTCAGCTCCGAGGTTCACACCCGACACCTCGAACTGGAAAGGCACACCGGACGACTAACCGCACTCGCTCCGGGCACCGCGCACGGCCGCGGGTGCGGTCAGCCCGTGACCGTACCTGCCAGGAAGGCGGTCCAGGCGCCGGAAGCGACGGTGAAGGTGGGGCCGTCGGTGACCTTGGAGTCGCGGACGTGGACGGTGTGGGGGCAGGTGGCGACCTCGACGCAGGCCTCGCCCTCGTTGCCGCTGTAGCTGGACGTGAACCAGTCGTAGGCGACTTCGAGGCACTCGCCACCCTCGTTGCCGCTGTAGCTGGACTTGAACCAGGCCAGTCCGGGGGCTTCGTGGCTCACAGTTGCCTCACCTTCGTCTCGATGATCTCCGCAGACTTCCAGGGGTTCAGCGCCTGCGCCCGCAGGATGCCGAAGAGGTCGAACATGTCACCGACCTGCTCCGGCTTCGCGATCAATCTATCTCCGCCGTGCGCCTCCACATACAGAAGACTGCGGCCTTCCGCAGTGGACATCAACTTCATCGACCCCATCAACCCCGCATGCGTGTGCTGAGCCGACGGCATCACCTGCACCGTCAGGTGGTTGAACCGCTCCACGCAGTCGAGGACGTGTCGCAGTTGCTCCTTCAGCACCTCGGGCCCGCCGAGCGTCCGGTCCAGGACCGACTCCTCGATGACGTACCCGATGCGCGGCGGCGGGGTGCGCGACAGCACCGTCTGCCGCTCCAGCCTCGCTCCGACGTGCCGGGCGATCTCGTCCTCCGTGTACGCCGGTACGCGCGACCGGTACAGCGCGTGCACGTACGCCTCCGTCTGGAGCAGGCCCGGGATCAGCATCGTCTCGTACGCACTGATCACCCGCGCGCTCCGCTCCAGCTTCGCCCAGTCCAGGAACTTCGGCGGGTACTTCTCCTCGTCCACCAGCTCGCAGCACGCCTTCAGGGCCCCGCCCGCGCCGAACACCCGGTCCGCTTCGATCAGCAGGTCGCGCGAGGGGATGCGCTCCACCCGCTCCACCGCGCCCATCAGCGACTCCGAGACCAGCAGCTGCTCCGCCGCCTCCCTCTGTGTGAGACTCGCCCGCACCCGGTGGATGCGGATCAGCTCCCCCACCAAACGCCGCCCGCGCGTCGTCTCGCCACTCGTCCCCACGGCCGTCACCACCCTCCCCACATCGCATGGATGTGGATCGCGTCCTCCTGGTCACGCTACGCAGTCACCGCGATGCTCATAGCCATGACGAGCAAGAAGCTCCCCGAATGGGTACCCGCATCGGGGCTGCAACTCCATCTCATCGGCGTTCACTTCGACGCCATCCGACTGCGCGGCGTCCGAGGGGAGGCGGTGCTGCACCACCTGGCCGCCCTCACCGACAGCGATCCGGGGCCCGTGGTGCGGGAGGTCGCGGGGGCGCGGTGGACGTACTTCCTGCTGGAACCCGGCGCCGCCCAGGACTTCGACTGGCCGCCCGGCGCGAAGTGCTTCGGCCCGGCGGCCCGCGACCAGTACGTGGGGATTCCGGCCGCCCACGGCAACACGTATCCGCTGAGCTGGCGGTGCGGGCCGCCGCAGGATGGGGGCTTCGTGGACGCGGAGCTGCTGTACGGGCTGGTGGTGGCCCAACTCGGCCCGGCGGGTGCCTGCTCAGGGCGTGCGCATCAGGTTGCGGAGGCCGGCGACGAGGGCCGGGACGTCGCGTTCGACCTCGGACGGGGCTGGGGCCCCTGACGGTTCCGCCGGCTGGTACGTGGTCGCGCAGGGGCGGCACAGGCCGTCCGGGAGCGCGTCGGCCGGGCCGGGGCGACCGCAGTCGGTGCACTCGACCAGAACGCTGCGGAGAGGGAGGCCCTGAGCCGGGACGGGCTCTGCGGGCAGGTGGGGCGGCATCTTGTCGGTGAGGCGGCGGCGTACCAAGCCGATGGGTGAGCGGATGGGCTCGGGAAGCCCGGCGGCGAGTGCCGAGGTCAGGTAGTCGGCGCTGACACCGCGCTCGAACCATGCGGCGGCGAGCGGTTCCAGCGCGGCGCAGTCGGCGGCGGAGAGTGCCAGGCGGGGTTCGCTGCGGCCGAGTTCGGCGAGGGTGAGGTAGGCGGGGGACGGCGCCGCGGCACCCTTCGGGGCACCTGCGCTCGGCTCACCCTGCGGCTCTGTGGGTGCGCTCACTGCGGGTCGCTCCGCTGTGCGCTGCCGGGGTACGACCGCCGGTTCGGCGGAGGGTGCGGGTGCCTGCTCGGCGTTGGCGGCCTCGCCTGCGAGCTTGGCGGTCCACCACTCGTTGTCGTGGGCGGTGCGTGACCAGTAGGTGAGCGTCACCCATCGGCACTGGCCTGCCCCTTCGACCCGGCAGCGGACACGGCGCAGGTGCCCGGCCACGGCGAGCGCGCGGAGGGCGGTGCCGATGGCCATCTGGCCGTACAGGGGCAGGTCCTTGGCCAGCGACTTGATGTCCATGGCGGCGCCGTCGGGCAGGTGGTCGACATACGCGCCGACGTAGCGTTCACGCTCAGGGAGGAGGTCGAAGGCGCTTGCAACGGAGGGGCCCTGAGCGGGGATCGTCTGCTTGCCGTAGCCGGTGTGGGCCTTGCGGTACGGACGCGAGGCTGCGGGGGCGGGCGGGACGGAGCTAGGGTGCTGGATAGCCACGAGATCGTCTTTCTATGGGTGCGATCTTGAGGTCAGACCCCGGCCGGTGCGCCAAACACCGCGTCGGGGTCGTCTCGTTGTGGGCACCGTAAGCAGCAGCGACTCTCCGCCGCAACTCGATCACGATTAGTCATACTTGCTGGCCGTGACGGGGTGGAAGGGAGGGGAGGTTTCCCCAAAAGCCCTTACCTACCCCCGGATGAACAACACCGCTCGAATCCCGGAGCCCGACGCTCGGCCCTCGGAACCCGAAGCTCAAGCGTCGGCCCATAGGCGTCCCCCGATTCCCCGAACGAGTGACGGAGCCGTACCCGGCGCTCGGGGCCCGAGACTCGGGGCCCGAGCGCCGGGGTCACCGTCCCACCCACCTCACGGGGCTCACTCCCGCCGAGCTTCTCCTTCGGCGTGAGATCGGGCGTCTCGGGCAGCCCCGCGTTGTTCTCGCAGCCCAGCTCCTTCACCACGGAGAGGGCCCCGGTGCGAAGGATCTCCAGATTGGCGTCCCGAGTCTCGGGCGTGTCCGGGGCGGCGCTCTCCCCCACCGAGAGGCTCCCGTAGATGCGCCTTGCCGGCGGAGAGGGCCGGCTCTTCGCCGGTGTCGCCGTGACCGCTCCCTGAGCTGGCGTTACGGGACACCGGAGGCGGGCGAGCTCGTGGACACGGAGCTGCTCTGCGGGCCGGTGACGGCCCAGCTGTCCACGGACGACGGGTGAGACGAACCCGTCAACTGCCGATCCGGGCGCGGAACGCCTCCATGGTCATGGTCTTGTCCGCACTCGGGAGCGTGACGGTCATCTCCTTGCCGAAGTCCACGTACGTGGTGCTGCTGGTCCGGCCGTCGCGCGTCGACTTCAGCTTCAGCAGATACGCCGGGTCCTTGGCGCTGACGTAATACGTGTCCGTGGCCGATGCCGAAGCGGACACCTTGACGGCACGGGCCGGGCTGCCGTTCACCGTGGCGTCGCCGGACGGGTCGTAGCGTCCCGTGGGGGACAGAGCGAAGAACGAGTCGCAGCCCTCCCCCGACTTCGTGGTGACGTACACGTCGTCCAGCTCGGTGGGAACGGTGATCTCCTGGCCCTGCTGCTTCAGGTTCGCCGCCAACAGGTTGGAGCTGATGTAGGTCACGCCGTCCTGGCAGTACATGTTGCCGCCGATGGTGCCGCTGATCCGTATGTGGAGACCCTGCTGCGGGTTCCACGTCATGTTCTGGAGGGCTCCGTCGTACGCGGTCGAGGTCCCGATCGCGCTGAAGGTCGTGGTGCGCATCGTCTCGTTCACGGCCTCGATGCGCTCGGCGGCCGAACCGTCCACCGCTTCATCGGCGACGGACGAAGCCGGCGAGGACGGCGACGTGGCGGCGTCCTCACCGGAGTTGTCGCTGCAGGCGACCGCGCCGGCCAGGAGCAGGGCGGCCAGGGCTGCTGTACGCAGGGGGTGAGACATGAAGGGTCCTTCTGTTGGGGAACGGTGACTCGGGGGCATGAGTAGGCGCCGGCTGTCGCGTCGAGGAAGTCCTGGAACGTGGCTTGATGGATCTCCATGTTCGTGAGCCCTCGGATGCCACTGTCGCGCAGGGCTCCGTCGTACCAAGTGTTGTCTTGCGTGGCAAAGTGCACGTCACCGTCGGAACAGTGCAGAGCAACCTCGTCGTACCCGGCAAAGCCCTTGCCACCCGGATGCGTTGATCAAGTGCCAGGACCGCAGCGCGTCGTACGCCATCTGGCGCCCGCCCGCGTAGCTCTGGTGGGCCTCTCCAGCCGCTGTCGCGCCCGTCCCCTCGCACATTCAGGCGGTGGGCCCCGGAGGGCCCCCGTACGGCGCGTTGGCTCCAGGACCACCGGGCGGGGGGCCGTACTGCGGGTACGGAGGCTGGGACTGCTGCTGGTGCGGGTACGAGGGCTGGTACGGCTGCGGGGCAGCCAGGGTTGCGCTTCGGCGGCGCGAGCGGACGACCAGAACGGTGACCGCGACTCCGATGAGGGCTGCCGCGCCGACGCCCAGGCCGATCCAGAGGCCGGTGTTGCCGGTGTCGTCGGTGGCCGGTGCTGCGGCGGCCGGCTCATCGCCCTTTTCGGAACCGCCCGTGGCCTTGGACGGCTCGGCGGAGGGCTCCGGGGATTCAGCAGCCGCGAGATCCGGGAGCGGGTACTCGTCGGCGGGGCCCGGGTCGCCGGGGGTCTTCAGGGCGATCCGGGGGCGGACGATGCCGTAGCCGATGTCATCCGCACGCTCCTCACCCGTCGTCGGCCCACCGGCCGTGTTCAGCAGGACCCGGAGGACCTGGTTGTTGGTCCAGTCCGGATGCTTGGACCAGATGAGGGCGGCGGAGGCGGAAGCGAGGGCTGTGGCGTCACTGGTGCCGTGCGAAGTGCAGAGGCCGGTCTCGCTCTTGCAGGCGTGGATCATCTCCTCGCCCGGCGCGGAGAGGTCTACCTGGGGGCCGTACTGGGATTCCTCTGTCCTCTGCAGGTTCTTGCCGATGGCCGCCACGCCCACGGCCCCGGGAGTCGCTCCCGGGTACTTGACACTATTGGCACTTTTGGCATCGTTACCTACTGCAGCGAAGACCAACGAGCCTTCCTCAAGTGCGTACTTGACGGATTCGGTCAACTGCTGTGAACCCTCGCTCGTCCCCAGCGAGATGTTGATGACCTTGGCGCCTTTGTCGGCGGCATACCGGATGGCCCCAGGCACCGTCGCGTTGAACTGTTCAATATCTTCCGCAAGGTTGGGGGCCTTGTCGGGGACCCGGACAGGAAGAATCTTCACACCGGGCGCCAGCCCGGACGCTCCGTCTCCGCCACGACTGTCGCCTGTTCCTGCGATCAGGGCAGCCATCCCCGTACCGTGACCGTCGTAGTCGGAGTGCTCATCGCCGGGCTCCCCTGGGGCGAAGTCCTTCCCGTCGAGCACCTGCCCTTGCAGGTCAGGGTTGGACGTATCGACCCCTGTGTCGATCACCGCGACGGTGACGCCGTTCCCTGTGCTGCTGCGCCACATCTCCTCGGCCTTCATCGCTGTCAGATGCCATTGATTCGAACGGACCGACTCCGCGTGGACAGTCCCTGCCGAGGCAGCTACCAGAAGTGTTCCAAGCATCGCCGAAGCAACGGCCCTTGCCCGGGCCCTGTGCACACTGCTGGCAAGCATTCGCGTTCCTATCCGGAGTCGTTCCATCAGTCGATGACGGGCGGCGCTGCGCGACGCCCGCCCTGCTTCCACGTCTCTTCATCTTCGATCAAGTAGTCAGGACGCTCGCCGCCCTCATCGCGGCGGGCGTCTCCAGGCCGACGGCTTGACGGTGCCCGCAATCCACCTGTCGCCTGTCCGGCAACACGCCCGTTGTCGTTGCCCCGGACAAGGCCGGTGCCACCAGGCGTGAAGGGACGTTCGCCTGAACGCCCCGCCTGCCGGGGCCGCCCACCGACGACGCCGCTGCTCCCTCCAGCCGGTGGCCGCGCACCCATGGCCCCGCTCCGAGCGGCGCCACCGGCACCCATCCCGCCATGCCCCATGGGGCTTCGTCCCTGCGTCCCCTCACCGCCGACAACCGTGCCGCCGGGAAGCCCTCGGCCGGTGGGCTGGGCTACCGGTCGACCACCAGTGATGCCGGCATCACGAGGCGTGCGGCTTGCCGGGCCCGAACCGGACACGCCCTGGCCGGGCAGCGACGGCGGGCGCACACCCGGCCCTGCGCTCCTCGCGCTGCCGAACGGACCTGGAACCGACCGTGAGCCGCCGCCGAAAGCGGGGGGCACGGTGAGTCCAGAAGGCGGACCGCTGTCCGGCCTACCCGTCACCGGCGGCCCCGGCTGTGACACCGACGGCGTGGGCGATGACTGTGGCAGAGTCGCTGTGCTGTTGACCTCCATGCTGACCGGGGTTTCCAGGTGGGGCGGCACGCGGACCGCTGATGATTCAGGAGCGCCTTGGCTTCCTGAGCCCGTTGCCTGCGAGGACTCGGAGTGCCTGGTCACCTCGCGAATCGCGCCCTCTCCCTCTACGGCTCCCCTGCCGCCAGCTGGCCCACCGTAGGTCTCGGAGCCACCGTAGCCAACTGCTCGCTCCGGCACGATCGCCCCCGGCGGCGGCGGGAACGCAGGCTTCTCCAGGCCGTCCATCTGCGAGGCCGACAACGCGTACGACTGCGCCAGCTTCCGCATCTGCGCCGCCGCCTCCTGGCGGTTGGCCTCCTTGGCGGCGAGCAGCGTCTCCAGGGACTTCTGCGCGACCGCCGGGGCGTCCGGGTCGTTCCGCGCGGCCTTCGCCGCGTCCAGGTTCGCCTGTGCGCTCGCATCGGTGCGCGGGATGGAGACCTGGGCCGAGGCGAGCGAGTCGGATGCCTGCGCCAGCCACTTCGACGCGCCTTCGCTGTAGTCGCCGAGGCGCAGCGTCGCGTTGGCCAGGTCCGCGCTCCAGGTGCGGAAGGCTGTGGCGCCCTCACCCTTCCACTCGACCGCCTGCGGACGGACCTTCAGCTCCTCCGCGATCTTGCGGATCTCCTCGGCGGCGCTGACCAGCCGGTCCGACGCGCCCTGGATCGCCCCGCTGTTGGCCATGTCCAGCCAGGCCAGCATGGTCTCGTGGGTCATGCTGTCGAACGGTGTGCCCTGTCCTGCTTCCTTGTGATCCATACCGGCCCCCGCCTATCCCCGCGTCACACCATCAGTGATCATCGTCGTCATCAGATCTCCCCGGTGGTCGGCTCGGGCTCGGGCGTCTTCGGAGCCGGGGCCCCGCCCCCCTGCCGCGTCGGGTCGTACTCGCCGCCGTACTGCTCCTTCGCCTCGTCCGAGATCGCGAGCATGCGGCGCCGGATGTCGGCATCCAGGTTCTCGTAGCCGTTGTGCGCGGCCAGGACCGCGATACTCATGCCCTCTATGGAGGCCGAGAGGCTCTTCGACAGCTTCTCCAGCTCGGTGATCACCGTCTGGTACGACGTGAACAGGCTTGCCGCTTCGGCCCAGTGGTTGTCACCGCCGCCGAACTGGGTGCGCTTCACCAGGTCCTGACCGAGCTGGGTCGCGTCGGCCGGTGATTCCTTCAGGGCGACCAGGATCTCGTCGACCCGGTTGCGGAACGCGGTGAACGACGTCAGCTCCGTGGCGAGTTCCACGGCCGCTGCCGCTGTGGTCACCCCCATGAACGGCACAGCCCCCATTGCGGCTCCGCCCCCGTCACTCGGCAGCACGACACCCTCCCCCTGTTCGGCCGGCCACGACTTCAGGGATCACTGTAGTCACTACCAGTGACACTGTGTCGACCCGGTCGCGGGTGCCTCGCGGATCAGGCTTCAGGACTTGGGTGTGGCCGCCACCGCCGCCTGGGGACGGATCGGGAGGCGGTTGACCGGGCGGCCCGTCGCGGCGCGGACCGCCGACGCCACCGCCGCGGGCGACGTCACCACCGGGGCCGCAGAGGCCGCCTTGGCGCCGAAGGGGGCGACCACGTCGCGCTCCTCGATCAGCTTCACGATGCGGATGTCCGGTGCGTCCAGGGACGTCGGAAGCGCGTACCCGGTGAGGTCGGGGTGCCGGATCAGGCCCCGGGCCGTGCGCAGGTTCTCCGTGAGGGCCGCGCCGATGCCCTGGGTGACGCCCGCCTCGATGCGGGTCGCCAGCTGGGACGGGTTGAGGACCCGGCCGACGTCCTGGGCGACGGCCATCTCGACCACGCGGACCGAGCCTAGCTCGATGTCGACGTCGACCACCGCGCGGACCGCGCAGAAGGCCAGGCCCACGAACGCGTCGCCCTGGCCCGACTCGTCGAGGGGCTCCGTGGGGTGCGGGCGGCACTGGGCGGTGGCCCAGAGCTCCTTGCCCTCCATCGCCTCCGTCACCGTCGTGGACAGCACACCGTCGTACGAGGTGATCTTGCCGTCGGCGATCTGGAGGAGCTCCGTGGACATCCCGAACTTGTGCGCCAGGGGCTGGAGGAGCTGCGTGCGGACCATCTTGGCGGCGCGTTCGACGGCGCCGCCCGAGACCCAGGTGTGCCGGCCGTGCGTCGCCGGGCCCGCGGGCGGCTGGTCGGTGTCCACCGCCGCCACATGGACCTCTTCGACGCCCAGGGTCTCCTGGACGATCTGGCGGGCGAGCGTGGTGAAACCCTGGCCGGTCTCGACGGCCGCACAGATGACGGTGGCGACGCCGTCGTGGACCCGGACCGTGGCCGTGGAGACCTCGTCGGTACCTTCGGCGCCGAGCATGTGGACCATGCCGAGGGCGTAGCCGACGCCTCTGCGTACGGCCCCGGGCTCGCCGGCGCCCTCCGGGCCGCCGGGGAGCAGCCAGTCGTCCTCCGGGGAGTCCTTGGGGAGCGCGGGGAGCGGGAAGTCGCGCAGCTCGCCGAGGAGTTCGGCCACGGGTGCGGGGCAGGTAACGGTCTGGCTGGTGGGGAGGATGTCGCCGGTGGAGAGGGCGTTGCGCAGCCGGAGTTCGACCGGGTCGATGCCCAGCTTCGCCGCCAGCTTGTCCATCTGGCCCTCGTACGCGGCGCAGACCTGCATCGCTCCCTCGCCCCGGACGTGCCCGGAGGGCGGGTTGTTCGTGCGGACCGCCCAGCCCTCGATGAAGGCGTGCGGGACGACGTAGGGGCCGCAGGCGAAGGCCACGGCGGCGGCCAGGGACTCGGAGGAGGAGTCGGCGTAGGCCCCGGCGTCGAGGAGGATCTGGGCCTCGACCTTGACCAGCCTGCCCTCGGCGTCCGCGTGGTGGCGGTAGCGCAGCAGGGTGGGGTGGCGGTGGGCGTGGCCGAGGAAGGACTCCTCGCGGGTGGCGGCCAGTTTGACGGGGCAGCCGGTGCGCAGGGCGAGCAGGCCGAGCGGGATCTGGAAACCGGGGTCCTCGCGGTCGCCGGTCGCGCCGGGGACGCCGGTCACGACGACCTTGACCCTCTCGGGGTCCAGGCCGAAGCAGGCGGCGGCCAGGTCGCGGTCGGTGTGCGGGTCGGTGGAGGCCGTGTAGAGCTCGACGCCTCCGTCGGGGCGGGGCACGGCGAGGCCGGCCTCCGCGCCGATGGGGGCGGGGTCCTGGCGGCCGATGCGGTACAGGCCCTCGACGATGACCTCGCCCACGGTGTCCGGGTCGCCGTAGCGCAGCGGGATGTGCCGGATGAGGTTGCCGTCGGGGTGCAGGGGTTCGGCGGCGAAGGCCTTCTCGGGGTCGGTGACCGGTTCGAGGACCTCGTACTCGACGGCGATCGCCGCGGCGGCCAGCCGGGCGGTGTCGGGGTGGTCGGCGGCGACGGCGGCGAGGGCCTCGCCGTGGTGGCGCACGAGTTCGGAGGCGAACACGGGACGGTCGACGACCCGGCGGCCGTAGGCCCCGTCCCCGGGGATGTCCTCGTGCGTGACGACGGCGCGTACACCGGGCATGCCGGCGGCGGCGCTCGTGTCGATCGACAGGACGCGCGCGTGCGGGTGCGGGGAACGCAGCACCGCGGCCCACAGCAGTCCTTCGGCCCACAGGTCGGCCGCGTAGGGGAAGGTGCCCTCGGTCTTGGCGCGGGCGTCTGCGGGCGGCAGCGAGGTGCCGAGTCCGAGCGCGGGCAGCTCCTGGTCCGGCTCGGGCCCTTCGGGCGGTGGCGTGGTGCGTGTGGTGCTGGTCGCGGTGGCTGCGTCGCTGGTCACGCCGCCTCCTTGTCGTTCGCTCCGCTGCGGCGGCTGGTGGTGGGGGTGACCGGTGGTGCGGGGGACGGCGCGGTGTTCACCGGACGTCTCCCTCGTGCGCCTGGACGCTGCCCGCGCCCGGGGCGGCCTGGTGCGGGATGCGCGGTTCGGCGTCGTCCTGGGCGGTGGCCTCGGCCTCGGCCTCGGCGGTCGCCTCCCTGCCCGCGACGACGTCCCGTACGGCGTCGAGCACACCCCGGTAGCCGGAGCACCGGCAGAGGTTGCCGCACAGGGCCTGTCGGGTCTCGAGCTCGCTGGGGGCGTGGTTGCCCTCCAGGAGGTCGTGCACGGTCATGGCCATCCCGGGGATGCAGAAGCCGCACTGGACGGCTCCGCAGTCGGCCAGGGCGCGCTGGACGTCGGACGGTTCGCCGTCCACCGCGAGCCCCTCGACGGTACGGACCTCGCTGCCCGCCGTGGTGGCGGCGGGGACCAGGCAGGACGCCACGAGGCGACCGTCGACCTGGACGTTGCAGGCGCCGCACTCGCCCTGGGAGCAGCCGTCCTTGGCACCGGCGAGGCCGAGGCGCTCGCGGAGCACGTACAGGAGCGATTCGCCGATCCAGGCGTCGGCCACCGGGCGGTCCACGCCGTTCACGTGGAGGGCGTACGACGCGGAGGGGTGTTCGCTGGGGCCGTCCTGGGGAGCGGGGGCGGCGCGCTCCTCCGCGGGGGCGGGGACCGGCCCGGCCTCGGCCTCGGGCGCCTCGACACCGGATGCCAGAGCGTCGGACACGTCCGCACCGGGTGCCGGAGCGTCGGTGGCCAGGGTCTCGGGAGCGGCCTCGGGAGCGGCGTCCTCCTCGGCCGCCGCAGGGGCATCAGCGCCCTCTTGGAGCTCGCCGGACTCGCCGGAGACGTCAGCGGCGGCTTCGGGGGCCTCCGGGGCCTCCTCGGGCTCCTGGGGGCGTGCCGGGGGCTCCTCAGCGACGGGCCCGGGTGCCGGTGCCGGCTCCTGGGGCTCCTGCGTCGCCCAGGGGGCGGGCGCTCCGCCCGGCAGCGTGGCCGGAGGGCTGTCCGCGTACCACGGGGAGGCCATCGGCGAGGCCGCGAACTCGCCGGACTCGTCCGGGAGGTCGCCGTCCGCCACCGGGATCGTCCACTGGCCGGTGTGGCCGGCGGGCTCGTGGGCCGGTTCGGTCTCGGGCTCGGCGGGGACCGACTCGGTGAAGTTCCACTGGGCCGTCGTGGAGGACGTCTGCGCGTACTGCGCCGTGTCCGGGTACGGCTGCTGGTACGGGTCCTGCTGTTCGTTCGGGTCGGGCCAGTGCACCGCGTCGGGTGCCGCCCCCTGACCGGCTGCCCGCTCCTGCTGGCTCTGTGTCTGCACGACCCAGCTGCCCGTCGCCGCGGGGTCGAGCCCGGCGGCCGGGGTCAGCGGAAGGATCATGGGCGGCACGTAGCTGTGGCCGGGTGCGGCCAGCGGGTCGTTGCCGAGGTCGGCCAGGTCCTCCGGGGGCAGGTGGACGAAGGCCGTCGCCTCGGCGTCGTACTCACCGCCCTGGGGGGTCGGCTGCCAGCCGGCGTACGGGTCGGGCTGCCCGTGCCGCTGCTCGGGGTTCTCCTCATTGCTCACGACAGTGCCCTCCCCAGCGCGCGTCGGGCGAGCGCGGCGACCGTGCGCCGCAGGTGCAGAACGGCGGGCGACAGCGGAGGTGCCTCTCCGCCGTCGTCCGGTGGTGGCTGGTCCGGGATGCAGGCCGCCGCGACGTACTCGCCGAACGCGGCCAGCGCGTCGGGGGCCAGTCCCCGCTCGCCGTCCCAGTCGATCAGGGAGGCGATCCAGCGTTCGGCCTCCAGGGGCCGCAGCGGCATCGGGGCGATCGCGCCGACCGCGCAGCGCACACCGCGCCGGGCCGGGTCCAGGACGATCGCGACGGAGGCGGTGGCGCGGCCGGGACCGGTGCGGCCGGTCGCCTTGAGGAAGACCTGGGGGGCGTGCAGCAGCGGCACACGGACGAAGCCGATCAGCTCGGCGGGCTCGAGCATCTCCCGGCCCGCCAGCAGGTGCGAGACGGGGATCTCCCGGCGGGACCCCCCGGCGCCCGCGATGACCAGCTCGGCCTCCAGCGCCGCCAGGACGGGCAGGGCGTCGCCGGTCGGGGCGGCGGTGGCGATGTTGCCGCCGAGCGTCCCGGCGTTACGGATCTGGGGCGGGCCCGCGGCGCGCGCGGAGGCGGCCAGCGCGGGGATGAGCGCGGCGAAGTCGGGCCGCCCCATGCGGGCATGGGTCAGGCCGGCTCCGAGCAGGGCGTGGCCGTCCTGGTAGTGCCAGCCGCGCAGCTCGCTGATCCGGCCGAGGCCGACCAGTCCGGAGGGGCGCAGCAGCCCCTTGTTGACGGCCGCCATGAGGTCGGTGCCGCCTGCCACAGGAACGGCGGCGGGCATGGCGCCTAGAGCCGCCACGGCCTCGTCGAGCGAGGCCGGGAGCGTCACCGACTGCATCGCCTGCGGTGCGTGCGTGGTCAACCCAGCTGCCCCTTCCCGGTGTCCCGGCAGTCCCGCCTGTCCGCCGTACGGTACGTGCTCACGGCCGGGACGTGGCAACTCTGGCACATCTTCCGGGCTGTCCGGCGCGAGGGTCCACGAAGGGTGTTTCCGTCCCCGACCAGGGGAAAAGTCGCCTTTGGCAGTCCTTCTGCCCGTCGCACTAAATGCCACTCTTCAGCGAGTTCGTACGACTTATTCGGTTCTCCTGGTCGTCGCGGACGGCCGCGGTCACACGGCCGGGGGAGGTCCCTCGATCGGGCGACCCAGGACGCCGGGCCGGCGTTGCCACGGCTGCGGGCCCGTGGGCGGCCGGTAGGCGACGCCGAGGGCGTCGAGCCGGGCGTAGTGGGTGTTCATCCTGCGGTCGAAGTCGGCGAAGTCCCGTTCCCCGGAGGCAGGGAGGCGTGACCAGGCGACCTCGGCGAAGGCGGCGAGCCGGGGGAACACCTGGTAGTCGACGCGGTCCTGGTCCCGCATGACCTCGGTCCAGACGTTGGCCTGGGTTCCCAGGACGTGCCCGGCGGCCTCCTCGGAGAGGCCGGGGGCCAGGGGCTCGAAGCGGTAGACGTCCTCCAGGGTGCGGACGTAGCCGATGGGCATCGGCTCGTCGGGGCCGCCGTCCTGACGGTAGTCCAGGTACACCTGCTGCAGGGGGCACATCACGACGTCGTGCCCGGCCTCGGCGGCGGCGATCCCGCCCGCGTATCCCCGCCAGGACGTCACGGCCGCACCCTCGGCGAGGCCGCCCTCCAGGATCTCGTCCCAGCCGATCAGGCGGCGGCCCCGGTCCCTGAGCCACCGGTCGAAGTGCCGGATGAACCAGGACTGGAGTTCGTCCTCGTCCTTCAGACCGAGAGCGGTCATGCGCGCCTGTGCCGTCTCTGACTGCTTCCACTGGTCCTTGGGGCACTCGTCGCCCCCGACGTGGATGAAGGGCGAGGTCTCGGCGGGGAACAGTTCGAGGACTTCCTCGAAGACCCCTTCGAAGAAGCGCAGGGTGGTGTCGGTGGGGGCGAGTACGTTCGGATTGACTCCCCAGGTGTCCCACACGGAAAGCGCGGAGGTGTCGATGACGTCGGTGTTGCCCAGCTCCGGATACGCGCTGATGGCTGCCTGCGAGTGGCCCGGGATGTCGATCTCGGGGACCACCCGGATGTGCCGCTCGGCGGCGTACGCGACGATCTCGCGGATGTCGTCCTGCGTGTAGAAGCCGCCGTGCGGTGTCTCGTCCCAGAGTTCGGAGGCACGGTGGCCGTATTTCGTGCGTGCGCGCCAGGCGCCGGCCTCCGTGAGCCGGGGATGGCGCTTGATCTCGATGCGCCATCCCTGGTCGTCGGTGAGGTGGAAGTGGAAGACGTTCAGTTTGTGGGCGGCCAGCAGGTCGAGCATGCGCAGGACGCCGTCCTTGGGCATGAAGTGCCGTGCCACGTCGAGCATCAGACCGCGCCAGCCGAAGCGGGGACCGTCCTCGATCTCCGTGAACGGGATGCCGGTGCGCACGCCGGTGGAGACGGGCGCGCGGCGGAAGGCGTCGGGGCCGAGGAGCTGACGCAGCGTCTGCGCCCCCCAGAACACCCCGGCCGCGTCCCCGCCGGTGATCCGCAGGCCCCGGGCCGACGAGACGCCCAGCCGGTAGCCCTCGGGCTCCAGGCCGGGGTCGATGCGCAGCTCGACGGTGTTCGCGGCCTCCCCCTCGGAGCCCACGGCCGGCGGGGCGAGGGGCAGGCCGAACGCCGCCCCGAGGGTGGTGCGGAGCCAGCGTTCCGTGCCGTCGGTGCCGGGTCCCGCCGTGAGGGTCGTGGCCGCGTCGAGGAGGAATTCGCCGCGGTCCTCGCCACCGGTGTGCACCGGTGCCGGAATCAGGTGGTGCATGTCAGTCCTTCACCGCTCCGCCGAGTCCGGAGACCAGGCGTCGCTGTACGAGGACGAAGAAGACCAGTACGGGAACGGTCATCACCGTCGATGCCGCCATGATCCCTCCCCAGTCGTTCTCGTCGGGCTTGAAGAAGACCAGCAACGCCATGGGGAGCGTCGACTGGGAGGTGTCGCTGATGAGGAAGGACTTCGCGAACAGGAAGTCGTTCCAGGTCGATATGAAGGAGAAGACGCTGGTCGCCACGAGGCCGGGGAGGACGAGCGGGAAGAGGATCTGCCACAGGAAGCGGGCGCGGCTCGCGCCGTCGATGTAGGCGGCCTCCTCCAGCGCCTCCGGGACGGCCTTGACGAAACCGCGCAGCATCCAGATCGCGAACGGCAGCGAGAAGGCGAGGTGCGGCAGGATCAGCGATCCCAGGGTGTTCAGCTGGCCGAAGTCCCGCATGAGGAAGAACAGCGGAATGGTCAGTGCCTCGACCGGCACCATCTGTGCCACCAGGAACATGATCAGCAGCGTCGTCCGGAACCTGAAGCGGAATCGGGTCACGGCCGTCGCGGCGAGGAAGGCGATCAGCGCGGAGGCGATGACGACCGTGCCGGCGACGGTCAGGCTGTTCAGGAAGTAGCGGCCGAATTCCTGCTGTTCGAAGACGCGCCGGAACGAGTCGAGGGACGGCGCCAGGGTCCAGGGGCGCGCCTCGGTGGACTGGATCTCCCCCGCGGGCTTGAGGGCGGAGAGCACCATCCAGTACAGCGGGAAGGCGACGGCGGCGGCGATCAGCAGGGCCGCCGCCTCCGCCGCGAGCCTCCCGGGCCGGCGGACGCGCAGAAGCGTGCGTGCGCTCACAGTTCCTCCCCCTGGCGCCGTACCAGGCGCAGATAGACGAGTGTGACGGCCAGCAGGATCAGGAGCATCACGACGCCGATGGCCGATCCGAGGCTGTACTGCGAGGAGGCGAACGCCTTCTGGTACGCGTACACGTTGAGGACCAGGTTCTGGCCGGCGATGCCGCCGCCGTTGGTCATGACGTAGATCTGGGTGAAGACCTTGAAGTCCCAGATGACCGACTGGATGGTCACGACGATCAGGATCGGCCGCAGCATCGGTGCCATGACCGACCGCCAGATCCGCCACTGCGAGGCGCCGTCCAGCGAGGCCGCTTCCAGCACCTCGGTGGGGATCGCGCGGATGCCCGCGTACACGGTCACCATCACGAACGGGAAGGAGCACCAGAGCACTTCGAGGAGGACCAGGGCGAAGGCGCTGTAGCGGCCGTAGGTCCAGGAGAAGTCCCCGAGGCCGAGCACCCTGTTGACCGGGCCGAAGTCGGGGTCGAAGAGGAAGACCCAGACGGTCGAACCGGTGATCGCCGGTGTCGCCCAGGCTCCGAGCGCGGCCATCATCAGAGCGAGCCGGGGCACGGCGCGGATCCGGGTCAGCAGGACGGCCAGGGCGCAGCCGGTGAACAGGGTGGCGAGCACGCAGGCCGTGGCGAAGAGCACGGTCGCGAGGAGCACCTGCCAGAACTGGCTGTCGCCGAAGAGCGTGGCGTAGTTGCCGAAGCCCTGGAAGGTGGTCGGTTCGCCGCCGCTGACCTGGGCCTGGGTGTACTCCAGGAAGGAGATCAGGCCCAGTTGGTAGATCGGGTAGACGAGCAGTCCGCCGAGCAGGACGAGCGCGGGCAGCAGGTAGAGCCAGGGGGTCCAGCCGGAGCGCCGCGCGGGTGAGGCGGGGCGGCGCCGGGGCGTGCGGGCGGGTGCCCCGCTCGCCCCGGGCCTCGCGGCGGCCTTGTGGAGTGCGGTGTCCGCGGTCATGGTCAGCCCGCTTCGGCGAACGCCGCGTCCATCTTCTTCGCTGCGTCGTCCGACGCGGCGTCCACGTCCTTACGGCCGCTGGCGATCTCCTGGAACATGGTCGGCAGGACCAGGGAGGCGTCGACCTGTCCCCAGGCCGGGGAGGCGGGGACGAACTTCGCGCCCGCGCCGAGGGTCTCGACGAAGGGGCCGACGAAGGGTTCCTTCTCCGCCGCCGTGCCCAGCACGTCCGTGTAGGTCGGCAGGAAGCCCATGGTGTCGAACATCTTCGCCTGGGTCTCCTTGCCGGTCAGCGACTTCATGAGGTCGACCGCCAGGGTGCGGTGCGAACTGCTCTTGAGTACGCCGATGTTGTTGCCGCCGGCGAAGGCCGGGGCGATCGAGCCCGCCGTCACGCCGGGCAGGGGCACGACGGCGTACCTGCCCTTCACGGCGCCCGCCTCGACGGCGGCGTGGCTGAAGTCCCCGCCGATCGCCATGGCCGCCTTCCCGGACGCGAAGGCGGTGACGGTCGCGTTGCCACCCATGGCCGCGCACTTGGCCGCCGGGCAGTTGTCGTCGCCGAAGAGCGAGGTGTAGGCCTCGATGCCCTTGCGGGCCTTCGCGCTGTTGATGGCGGACCGGTAGGTCACCCCGGTCTCGTCGGCCAGTTCACCGCCCTGCGCCCAGATGAAGGGCATCGCACCGTAGGTGTACGCGCCGCCGACCGCGAGGCCGTAGAGGTCCGGCTTCTCCCGGCGGATCTTCTTCGCGGTGGAGATCAGCTCGTCCTGGCTCTTCGGGGGCTCGATGCCGAGGTCCTCGAAGACGTCGGTCCGGTAGTACAGCGCGCGTACGCCGACGAAGAGCGGCGCCCCGTAGACCTGGCCGTCCACCGTCACCGACTGCTTGGCGGTCGGGTCGGTGTCCTTGGCCTCGTCCCAGGCGGCGAACTCCTCGCTGACGTCGGCCAGTCCGCCGTCCTTCACGTATCCGGCGGTGTCGGTGTTGCCGTACTCGATGAGGTCGGGGGCGCTCTTCGGGTCGTTGAAGGCGGCCTTGACGCGCTGGGCCCGGGTGTCGACGGGTATGTACTCGACCTCGACCTCGGCCCCTTCGTGGGCCTTCTCGAAGTCGGCGACCGCGGCGTCGACGACCTTCTCCTTGGGCTTGTTGCCGACCTCCTGGAAGAGCCAGACGCGGAGCGTGCCGGTCTTCGCGTCCCCCTCGGCACCGGTGTCGGAGGTCCCCGGTGCGCAGGCGGTGGCGGTGAGGCCGGCCAGCACAAGGGCCGCGGCCGGAGCGGCAATTCGGGCAGAAAGCTTCATCCGGAACCCCTACCGGTCATTCGTTGCATTCCATGCAACGTACGTTTCGTTCTGCACAACTGGCAGGAGACTAAGGGCGCGCCCGCACGCCGACAAGTGGTCTCTACCACTCTGTGACCACGTGGTGCAGCCCGTGCAACGCGCACCCCGCCCGTGCTCCGCACCGGGGGCGGACCCCCGGGTGCTCCCGGGCATGCGAACGGCCTCCGGGGCACGCGTCACCGCGCGCCCCGGAGGCCGGGGTCAGGTCCGAAAAGGCCGAAGATCAGAAAGGCCGGAGGACGGAAGTCCGAAGCGTCCGAAAAAGGGGATAAGAGGCCGGGTGGGCTACTTCTTGCCGCCGTCCTTGCCGTCCTTGCCCTTGCCCTTGTCGCCGCCGGCGCCCATGGACTCGTAGATCTCCTTGCACATGGGACAGACCGGATACTTCTTGGGGTCGCGCCCCGGGACCCAGACCTTGCCGCACAGCGCCACCACGGGAGTGCCCTCGAGGGCACTGGCCATGATCTTGTCCTTCTGGACGTAATGGGCGTAGCGCTCGTGGTCACCGTCGCCGTTCGACACCTGCGGCGTCGGCTCTACGAGGGTCCCCGTACCTGCCCCGCGCTCGGGCTCAAGAGTGCTCATAACTGCCAAGCGTACTGAAAGCTCCGCGCATCAGTTCAGCGAAGGGTCGTCCGGATACGTGGCGATCATCGCCAGCTCGCTGCGCTGCCGCCGCAGAACCGCCCGCCAGAGGTTCTCCGGGCGCGGCGACGAGACGTCGCCGGGCTCCGACTCGACCACGTACCAGGCACCCTCGGCCAGCTCCGCCTCCAGCTGACCGGGCCCCCAGCCCGCGTATCCGGCGAAGATCCGCAGCGAGCCGAGCGCCGCCGCGAGCAGCTCCGGCGGGGCCTCCAGGTCGACCAGGCCGATCGCCCCGTGCACCCTGCGCCAGCCCAGGGGCCCCTCGTCGCCGGGGATCACGGCCACGCCGAGCGCCGAGTCGAGGGAGACGGGTCCGCCCTGGAAGACCACGTCCGGCTCGCCGGCCAGACCGGCCCAGGACGCCAGGATGTCCCCGACGCCGACCGGGGTGGGCCGGTTCAGGACGACGCCCAGCGAGCCCTCCTCGTCGTGGTCGAGGAGCAGCACCACCGCACGGTCGAAATTCGGGTCCGCCAGGGCGGGTGCGGCCACGAGCAGCCGTCCTGTGAGCGAGGACACCTCCGTCATGGCACAGATGATCCCGCATCTTCGCCCTTCGCGGACACCAAGTGGCACGCCCGCTCCCGGACGGCCTCCGTCCGCAGCTCAGGGCGCACCGCCGCCGCACGGGCGCACGGGGAGCGCACGCACGCGGGGCCGCCGGAGGACCCGTACGGGCGGTGACCCTCCGCAAGGCGCGGCCAGCAGAACGTGTTGGGGCGGATTCATGACGTTCCCCTGCGCCCCGGCGCCTTACGGAAGGGGGGCGAAAGCCCATTACCCTTTTGATGGCCCCCTGCCCGACCACTCCGGAACGCGAGATACATGACCGGCACAGACGATGTCCTGCTTGTCCACGGCGGCACCCCGCTGGAGGGCGAGATCCGCGTCCGAGGCGCCAAGAACCTGGTGCCGAAGGCAATGGTCGCCGCGCTGCTCGGCAGCGGGCCCAGCCGGCTCCGCAACGTGCCCGACATCCGCGATGTGCGGGTGGTCCGGGGGCTGCTGCAGCTGCACGGCGTGACCGTCCGCCCCGGCGACGAGCCGGGCGAACTCATCCTCGACCCGTCGCACGTCGAGAGCGCGAACGTCGCCGACATCGACGCCCACGCCGGCTCGTCGCGCATCCCGATCCTCTTCTGCGGCCCGCTGCTGCACCGGCTGGGCCACGCGTTCATCCCGGGGCTCGGCGGCTGCGACATCGGCGGCCGGCCGATCGACTTCCACTTCGAGGTGCTCCGCCAGTTCGGCGCGACCATCGAGAAGCGGGCGGACGGCCAGTACCTGGAGGCCCCGCAGCGGCTGCGCGGCACCAAGATCCGGCTGCCGTACCCGTCGGTGGGTTCCACCGAGCAGGTGCTGCTGACCGCCGTCCTCGCCGAGGGCGTCACCGAACTGTCCAACGCGGCCGTCGAGCCCGAGATCGAGGACCTCATCTGCGTACTGCAGAAGATGGGCGCGATCATCTCCCTGGACACCGACCGGACGATCCGGATCACGGGTGTCGACAGGCTCGACGGTTACACCCACCGGGCGATCCCGGACCGCCTGGAGGCGGCCTCCTGGGCGTCCGCGGCACTGGCCACCGAGGGCAACATCTACGTGCGCGGCGCCCAGCAGCGCTCGATGATGACGTTCCTCAACACCTTCCGCCGTGTCGGGGGTGCCTTCGAGATCGACGACGAGGGCATCCGCTTCTGGCACCCGGGCGGCGCGCTGAACGCCATCGCCCTGGAGACGGACGTGCACCCCGGCTTCCAGACCGACTGGCAGCAGCCGCTCGTGGTGGCCCTGACGCAGGCGGCCGGCCTGTCGATCGTCCACGAGACGGTCTACGAGTCCCGGCTCGGCTTCACGTCGGCGCTCAACCAGATGGGTGCGCACATCCAGCTCTACCGCGAGTGCCTCGGGGGCTCCGACTGCCGCTTCGGGCAGCGGAACTTCCTGCACTCGGCGGTCGTGTCCGGGCCGACGAAGCTCCAGGGCGCGGATCTGGTCATCCCCGACCTGCGCGGCGGGTTCTCGTACCTGATCGCCGCGCTGGCGGCCCAGGGCACGTCCCGGGTGCACGGCATCGACCTGATCAACCGCGGCTACGAGAACTTCATGGACAAGCTGGAGAAGCTCGGCGCGAAGGTCGAACTGCCGGGCGGCTCACTCGTCTGAGAGCCCGCCCGACGCGCTCCGGCGCACGCACAGTGCTGCCGCACACAGCATTGCGCACCTGCGCACCACGGCCCGCCGCCCCGGCCCCCGTACGAGGGACCGGGGCGGCGGGCTCTGCGCTGTACGGCCCCGGCTCCCCCGGCTCCCGCATCCGAACGAGCGCCGCAGAACGCCCGTACAGGGCCGAACGTGACGTGTGGCCCTCCCGGGGCCCGTCCGGGGGGCTGGGGCGCCGCAGCCCGCCTCACAGCGCCCGCACGGGCGGTGTGCGCGGGAGCGAAGGCTCCGGGACCGGGCTCCGGGTACGCCGAAGGGCGGCCGTCCCGGTCGGGACGGCCGCCCTTCTTGGTGCCCAGGGGGCCTTACTTGCCCTTGGCGGCTTCCTTGAGCTTCGAGCCCGCGGAGACCTTCACGCTGTAGCCGGCCGGGATGTTGATCGGGTCGCCGGTCTGCGGGTTACGAGCGGTGCGAGCGGCACGGTGGGTGCGCTCGAAGGTCAGGAAGCCGGGGATGGTGACCTTCTCGTCGCCCTTGGCGACGATCTCGCCGACGGTCTCGGCGAGGGCGGCCAGAACGGCGTCGGCGTCCTTGCGGGTCACCTCGGCACGGTCGGCCAGGGCGGCCACCAGCTCACTGCGGTTCATGTTTGTACTCCCGTGTTCTTCTTGCCTGTGAGGCGTGAGATCGAAGCCGATGCTGCCAGGGCCCTCTGACAGTCCCCGGACCCGGGTCTGATGTCAGACCCTCGCGCCCGAATACGCATCCTGCCCCCACCTGCGGCGCTAACGCCAATCCGGAACCCCTCGGCGTCACACGAAAAGCACCACCGCATGGCCGTGATGACGTTCCGTCGACTTGTTGGAGCGGTCCGCAGCGGATGCCGGGCCTGTGGGGCTCGCTGCCCGCCCACCCTAAAGGGGCGTTTGGGACGCCGCGACCCGCGACGCGCCGTACGGAGCGCCCGGACGTGAGCTACGGCACCGTCCGCAGGAGCCGTGGCCGACCCCCGCGGACGGCGTGTGGTGGGGCCGTCCGGACGTACGGTCCTACGCCGGGTCGACCGCGGCCTCGGCGACCCCGGCGGCCTTCGCGGCCTCCCGGACGGCGCCCGCGACGGCACCCGCGACCTTGTCGTTGAAGACCGACGGGATGATGTAGTTCGCGTTCACCTCGTCCTCGGCGACGACGTCGGCGAGGGCACGTGCGGCGGCGATCATCATCTCCGTGTTGACGGTGCGGGACTGGGCGTCCAGCAGACCGCGGAAGACACCCGGGAAGACCAGCACGTTGTTGATCTGGTTCGGGAAGTCGGACCGCCCGGTGGCCACAACGGCCGCCGTCTCACGCGCGATTGCCGGGTCCACCTCGGGGTCCGGGTTCGCGAGCGCGAACACGACGGCCCCTTCCGCCATGGCCGCCACGTCGGTCCCGTCCAGGACGTTGGGGGCGGAGACACCGATGAACACGTCGGAGCCGACGACGGCCTCCTTGAGGGTGCCGGTGTAGCCCTCGGGGTTGGTGTTGTCGGCGATCCAGCGCAGCGGGGAGTCCGGGGTGGCGTCCACCAGGTCCTCGCGGCCCGCGTGCACCACTCCGTGGATGTCGGCGACGACCGCGTGCTTGACGCCGGCGGCGATCAGCAGCTTCAGGATGGCCGTACCGGCCGCTCCGGCGCCGGACATGACGACCCGTACGTCGCCGATCCCCTTGCCCACCACGCGCAGCGCGTTGGTCAGCGCGGCCAGGACGACGATGGCGGTGCCGTGCTGGTCGTCGTGGAAGACGGGGATGTCCAGGGCCTCACGCAGCCGCGCCTCGATCTCGAAGCAGCGGGGGGCGGAGATGTCCTCCAGGTTGATGCCCGCGAAGCCCGGGGCGATCGCCTTGACGATCTCGACGATGGCGTCCGTGTCCTGGGTGTCCAGGCAGATCGGCCAGGCGTCGATGCCGGCGAAGCGCTTGAAGAGGGCCGCCTTGCCCTCCATCACGGGGAGCGACGCCATCGGGCCGATGTTGCCGAGGCCGAGGACGGCCGAGCCGTCCGTGACGACCGCGACGGAGTTGCGCTTGATGGTCAGGCGGCGGGCGTCCTCGGGGTTCTCCGCGATCGCCATGCAGACCCGCGCCACACCGGGGGTGTAGATCATCGAGAGGTCGTCACGGTTGCGGATGGGGTGCTTGGACGCCATCTCGATCTTGCCGCCGAGGTGCATCAGGAACGTACGGTCGGAGACCTTGCCGAGGACGACGCCCTCGATGCTCCGCAGCCCCTCGACGATCTCGTCCGCGTGCGAGGTCGAGGAGGCCGCGATCGTGACGTCGATCCGCAGCTTCTCGTGGCCGGAAGCGGTCACGTCGAGGCCGGTGACCGAGCCACCGGAGGACTCCACGGCCGTGGTGAGGTGGGAGACCGCTGTGCCGCTCGCGGGCACCTCCAGCCTGACCGTCATCGAGTACGAGACGCTGGGCGCCGTTGCCATGGCCGAGTCCTTCGCTTTCCTGAGCTTCGTTGCCGCACGCGTCCGGGGCAGAGCACCGCACGTGCGTTCCGATCGTCGCACCTACCGACCGGTAGCCGGTAATGACTGCCACCTTTCGGAAACTTTTTTCCACCATACGAGAAGTTGCCGTCCTGCGTAACCCCGGACCGGCTGTGAAACGAAGGGCTCCGGAGGGCCCGGCGGGGCGGGAGGAAGACGGGGAGGCACCCCCGGAACAGAAACAGACCCGCGCCACCAACAGGTGACGCGGGTCTGTCTTCTTCACGTAGGTGGCACCGGCCCGCCATGCTCGCCTCGCGGCAAGTGGTCGCTCGTAGCGACGATGGTTGGGCCCGGGGGCTTGGATCGAACCGGTGCCGACACCAGGCTAACAAAGACCCCGGAGAAGTGATTCCTGTGCGACGTGTTGACTCGGAAAAGTACGCCGCACGCGGGCACCGGCCGCCCCCTCCCAGTCCCTTCAGTCCCTCAGCAGGTCCGGTACACCGTCCTCGTCCGGCATGTCGCGCTCTCCGGAGACGACCGTGAGCTGCTGCGTCGCACGGGTGAGAGCGACGTACAGCACCCGCAGCCCCGCCGGGGACTCGTCGGCGATCTCCGCGGGCGAGACGACCACCGTGGCGTCGTACTCGAGGCCCTTCGCCTCCAGGCTGCCCAGTGCCACGACCCGCTCGCCGAGCTCCTCCAGCCAGGCACGGGCCTCGGCGCGGCGGTTCATCGCGACGACCACCCCGACGGTGCCGTCCACCCGGGCGAGCAGCCTGCGGGCCTCCTCGCGGACCGTGGCGGCGAGATCCCCGTCCCGCACCGTCTCGAAGCGCGGCTCGACGCCCGTCGAGCGGACCGCGGCCGGGGACTCCATCCCCGGCATGGCCAGCGCCAGCACCTTGGCCGCGAGCGCGGCGATCTCGGCCGGGTTGCGATAGTTCACGGTGAGGGTGAAGTGGCGCCGCGGCCGGTTGCCGAGCGCCTCGTCACGAGCGGCCGCCGCCTCGTCCGGGTCCGACCACGAGGACTGGGCCGCGTCGCCGACGATCGTCCACGTCGCGTGCCGGCCCCGGCGGCCCACCATCCGCCACTGCATCGGCGTCAGGTCCTGTGCCTCGTCGACGATGACGTGGGCGTACTCGGTGCGCTCCGCCGCCAGCCGCTCGGCCCGCTCGCGCTGCGTCTCCTCGCGCTGCGGCATCAGCTCCTCCAGCCCCGTGAGCTGGTCCAGCGGGTCGGCCTCCCGCTTCCGCTTCGGGCGGGCCGGAGTGCCCAGCAGCATCTGCAGCTCGTCCAGGAGCGCCACGTCGTGGACGGAGAGCGGCCCCTTGCCCTCCCCGTCCAGCCGTCTCAGGGAACGGGCGAGGCGGCGCACCTCGCCCTGGTTGAGGATCCGGCGCGCCCACCTGCCCAGCCGCCGCTCGTCGGAGAGCGCGGCCAGCACCTGGCGAGGGGTGAGCTCCGGCCACCAGGCGTTCAGGAAGGTGAGGAACGGGGTCTCGGTGGACACGTCCTCGTCGAACGAGGAACGCAGCTCCGCGACCAGCTCGGGGTCGGTGTAGCGGCCTCGGCCCGATGACTTGTTCCACAGGGCGTCCAGGAGCAGTTTGCGGGCGCGCGGGCGCAGCATGTTGACCGGGGCCGTGCCGCCGAGGACGTTGTGCCGGATCCGCCGGAGCTCGTCCGCCTCGAGCTCGACGCGGGCGCCGAAGGCCACCACCCTCAGCCGGGTGGGGGTGCCGGCCTCCTCGGCCGGGGCGTCACCGAACTCCAACTGCCCCTCCTGGGGGGCCGGCCTGGGCGGGAGCTGGTCCAGCGCCCCGCGGGACGCCTTGCGCAGGACGTGGAGCATCCGCGACGAGCCCTTGACGCGGGCGACGGCGGGCTCGTCGTACGTGGTCGCCCCCTCGACCCCGGCGGCCTCGTCGGAGAGCGAGCCGACCGCACGGATCGCGACCTGGCCCTCCTCGCCGAGCGAGGGCAGCACCCCTTCGGTGTACGCCACCAGGAGCGGGGTCGGAGAGACGACGAGAATGCCGCCCGCGTACCGCCGCCGGTCCTGGTAGAGCAGGTAGGCGGCACGGTGCAGGGCCACCGCCGTCTTGCCCGTGCCGGGGCCGCCCGAGACCTCGGTGACGGAGGCGGCGGGGGCACGGATCACCAGGTCCTGCTCGGCCTGGATCGACGAGACGATGTCCCGCATCGTGTGGCTGCGGGCCTGGCCCAGTGCGGCCATCAGGGCCCCGTCACCGATGACGGGCAGCTTCTCGCCGCTCAGGAACGCGGTCAGCTCCGGGCGCATGAGGTCGTCCTCGACGCCGAGGACCCTGCGGCCCTTGGAGCGGATCACCCGGCGGCGCACGACCCTGCCCGGCTCCTTGGGCGTCGAGCGGTAGAACGGCGCGGCGGCCGGAGCGCGCCAGTCGATCACCAGCGGCGCGTAGTCGGAGTCGAGTACTCCTATGCGGCCGATGTGGAGCGTCTCCGCGATCTCGGCGGCGCCGTCCTCCCCCACCGCGTCGTCGGCCGTCTCGACGGAGGTGAAGGCGCCGTCCGGGCCGCGTTCGCCGTCCTTGCCGCGCAGCAGGTCGATCCGTCCGAAGAGGAAGTCCTCGAACTCGCTGTTCAGCCGGTTGAGATGGACCCCGGCGCGGAACACCTGGGCGTCCCGCTCGGCGAGCGCCCCGGGGGTGCCCACCTGGCCCCGCCTGCTGGCGTCCTGCATGAGAAATTCCGCCTCGTCGATCTTCTCTTCGAGACGGTGGTAGACCCGGTCCAGATGTTCTTGTTCGACACCGATCTCCCGGTCCCGCAACGAATCGACAGCGGCATCCTGCGCGGCCACCGGGGCCCCCTTCTGACGTGCATAGAGCAGCCGTCAACCGTACGCGAAAGGGGGCCCCGAGCGCACCTGCCGACGAGATCGCGTCTACGCGTCGATCTCCACCAGCCGCTCCCCGTCGAAGGTGCGGACCTCGAAGTGGTCGATGTCCCCGCGCGCCATCGCCGCGCCCCCGTGCACGTAGAGCGGACGCTCCGCGCTCGCGTGGGAGGAGCCCTCGATCCCGTACCCCCATTTCGGCACGGCCCAGGAGGTGACGACCTCCTCCTCACCCCGCTTGGACACGGCGATCAGGCTGCACTTCTGGGGTCCCTTGACGTTCTTCAGCTCCAGGACCGCGTGCGTGCCCCAGGCCTTGGGTTCCATGCCGATCGTGGCGTCCACCCGGGTGACGGGGTCGGTCGCCCCCACCTTCTCCGGCATGTGGTGGAAGAAGGCGTCCTCGGCGGGGCTGGTGGGGTGCGGGTCGGCCGCGACGGCCCGCCCGCCCGGGTCGTCCCCGGCCGTGGCGGTGACGACGGCCACCGGGCCGCCGATGACCAGGACCGCCGCCGCGGCGATCAGGAACCGGGTGCGCCTCCGTCGCTGCGACCGCTTCCGAGCGACCTCGTCGACCAGGCCGTCCAGCATCCGGGGCGCGGGCCGCTCCGGGACGTGGGGGACGGGGCGCGCGCCCGGGACGGCGGCGGGTGACTCCGAGAGCATGGCCAGCATCGGCTCCATCCCGGCGAACTCGTCGAGGTGGGCGGCGCACAGCGCGCATCCGGCCAGATGCGCCTCGAAGGCGCTCGCCTCCGCGTCGTCGAGGACGCCCAGCACATAGGCGCCGGCGGCGTCGTGCCCCGGGCCCTCCGGGGGAAGGCCGAGGAGTCCGTCGGGCATGCCCGGCGGCCGGGAGGGGCCGGAAGGGCCCACGAAGCCGCGGGGACCGGCCGGCCGGTCCCCGAACGGCTGCCATTCGCCGTCGCTCATGCCGTGATCCCCCTCTCCTCGAGTGCGAGCTTCATGGAACGCAGTGCGTAGAACACCCGGGACCGCACGGTCCCGCTGGGGATGCCGAGCACCTCCGCGGCCTCATTGACCGTACGGCCCCTGAAGTAGGTCTCGACCAATGCTTCCCGGTGGGCCGGGGTCAAATCGTCGAGAGCGTCCGAGAGGGTCATCAGCCACAGCGCCTTGTCGATCTCGTCCTCCGCGGGGATGACCTCCAGCGGCGACGGATCCACCTCGCGTGGCCGGGCCTGCCGGCTGCGGTGACCGTCGATGACGATGCGCCGGGCGACCGTCACCAGCCAGGGTCGGACGGAGCCGGTGGCCCGGTTGAGCGAACCGGCGTTCTTCCAGGCACGGATGAGCGTCTCCTGCACCACGTCCTCGGCCCGCTGGCGGTCACCCGCGACGAGCCGCAGGACGTACGCGAGCAGAGGGCCGGCGTGTTCACGGTAGAGCGCCCGCATCAGCTCCTCGTCGGGAATGTCCGAAGGAGGGCGGGGCGGGGCACCGCGATGTCGAGCCCTGTGCGGACGGTCATCGGCCACGGCCGCATCCTTGCGCACCCGAACCTCCCGGTCGAGACCCTGTCGAGCTCTGTGGCCATCGGTACGGAAGCGGAAGCCGGTTCATTCAGGGATCGGGCAACTTTCTTTCGCGGCTGTGGATTTGGGATCGTTCGTGACGTTCGCGACCTCACCCGCGTCCCGGTGTCACGACGTCACTGCACGGCCTTCACGCGGCGACGATGGCGGGCCACCCGTTCCCGGTTGCCGCAGACCTCGCTGGAGCACCAGCGGCGGCGCCGTCCCCGCGACGTGTCCAGGTAGAGCCGCCGGCACGCGTCCCCCTCACACCGGCGCAGCCCTTCCCGCGCCTCGGGGTCCGTCAGCAGGTCCACGGCGTCCCGGGCCACCGCGGCGAGCAGCTCCCCGCAGGCCGGGGCGGCACTCAGCGCCCGTACGAGCAGACCGTCCTTTCCGCGTACGGCGCGCAGCCCCGGCGGGGCGCACGCTGCCCGCGCGTTGACCCGTTCCAGGGCGTATTCGGCCCTGCCGCCTCCCAGTTGAGCCGCCATCAGCCGATCGACGTCCGTGCGCAGCCGCCGGAAGCGCACCACCCAGGTCCCGTCGACGGCCGCCAGGGACGTGCCGTGCGGGACCAGCCGCGAGGTGATCAGCCACTCGGCCAGCCGCTCCGGGGAGCCGAGCCGCTCGCAGGCACCGGACTCCCCCGCCCCGGTCGCGACCAGGTCCAGGCAGACCCGTCCCGAGTCGAACCGCCGACCGTCCGTGCCCGTGCCCGCTGCCATGAGCCTGCCACCGCCTCGGGGTCACCTGCGCGGGAGAGTCACCCCAGAGTGCCCCCGGCCGCCCCGTCCCGGAACCCCTCCTGCCGCCCGGGAATCCGCCGTACGGTGGCCTCATGGACGACGCAGCGGTGACGCTGACGGCAGGGCCGCTGCTGCTGCGCCCGTGGCGCACGGACGACATCCCGGCACTTCTCGCTGCGTACGACGACCCGGCGATGCGGCAGTGGGTGCGCGTCCCGGTGTCCGATGTCGCGGACGCGGAACGGTGGATGGCGGTCCAGCGGGACGGCTGGGCCCGCGGCAACCGCTTCAGCTTCGCCGTGACCGACACGACTCGGGGTGGCGAACTCGTCGGCAACCTCGCCCTGAAACGCCCCGTACCGGGCGCGGAGAGCGCCGAGGCGGGCTACTGGACAGCGGCGGCGGCGCGCGGCCGGGGCGTGGCCTCACGGGCGCTCGGGGCGCTCACCGACTGGGCGTTCGGCACGTTCGCCACCGAGGGCCTGCGGCGGCTGGAACTGCTTTCACCAGGTGGACAACGAGGCATCCTGCCGGGTCGCGGAGAAGGCCGGCTACCCGCTTGCCGAGGTCGTCCCCGCGCTTCCCCCGCAGTACCCGCTCGACGGCCACCGGCACTCCCGTGAGGCACCGGTCAGCCCTGCGGCGGACCGTCGTGCAGGATGCGCTGGAACATCCGGTGGTCCTGCCAGGCGCCGTTGATGTGGAGGTAGCGCGGCGCCGTGCCGTACAGCTCGAACCCGCACTTGGCCAGGACCCGTTGCGAGGCGATGTTGTCCAGGACCGTCCCGGCGGCGATCCTGTGCAGTCCGAGCGCGTCCCGTGCCAGTTCGCAGACCCGGGCGACGGCCGCCGTGGCCAGGCCCCGGCCCGCCCGGTCGACGTCGATCCAGTAGCCGAGCCGGGCGTTGCGGAAGGGCCCGCGCTCGATGGAGGCGAGGGTCATGGCCCCCACGACCCGTTCCTCGTCGTCGACCAGCGCCCAGGGCATCGCACGCCCCGTGTCCCGGTCGGCCAGCAGCCCGGTGATCCGCTGGACCTGGCCCTCGGGGGTGTAGAAGGTCTCGGGGCGCACGGGCTCCCAGCGGCGCATGTACGCGCGGCTGCGGGTCATCGTCACGGCGAAGGACTCGGCGTCGTCGAGGGTCACGGGCCTCAGCCGGACCCCGTCGGCCAGGGGATGGATGTCATTGGTCATCCCCGCACCGTAGCGCCGCCTCAGGAACCGTCGTACTTCGTGTCCGCCGAGGGGTCCAGCGCCAGCCGGTAGCCGCGCTTCACGACCGTCTGGATCAGCCGCGCCATCCCGAGTGCGGTGCGCAGCCGGGCCATCGCCGTCTCCACGGCGTGCTCGTCGGTGCCGCTGCCGGGCAGAGCGCGCAGCAGGTCGGCACGGGAGACCACCCAGCCCGGCCTGCGGGCCAGCGTGTGCAGCAGGGCCATGCCGGCCGGGGGCACCGGGCGCAGGGCGCCGTCGACCAGCACGGCGTGGCCGCGGATCTCGACGGTGTGGCCGGCGACGGGCAGCGTACGGGCGCGGGCGGGGAGCTGGGCGCAGAGCACCTGGACGAGCGGGCCGAGCCGGAAGCGTTCCGGCTGGACGGTGTCGATGCCCTTGGCCTGCAGGGGCAGGGCGGTGACGGGTCCGACGCAGGCGCTCAGGACGTCGTGGCTCAGGGCGTCCAGCACCTCGGGGAGGATCCCGCGGGCCTCCGCCCGGTTCAGGTAGGAGGCGACGGCGGGAGCGCTGGTGAAGGTGAGGGCGTCCAGCCCGCGGGCCACCGTGACGTCGAGCATGCGGTCCAGCGGGGCGATGTCCTCCGGGGGCATCCACCGGTAGACGGGTACGCCGACGACTTCGGCACCGGCCGCCCGGAGCGACTCGACGAAGCCGGGGAGCGGTTCGCCGTGCAGCTGGAGGGCGATCCGGCGGCCCGACACGCCCTCCTCCAGCAGGCGGTCCAGGACCTCGGCCATCGACTCGGACCCCGGCGACCACTCCTCGGTGAGCCCGGCCGCCCGGATGGCGCCCTTGACCTTGGGTCCGCGGGCGAGCAGCTCCGTGCCGCGCAGCAGGTCGAGGAGTGCGTCGCCGATGCCCCAGCCGTCGGCGGCCTCCACCCAGCCCCTGAAGCCGATGGCGGTCGTCGCGATCACGACGTCGGGGTCGTTGTCGATCAGCGCCTTGGTGGCGGCCAGGAGTTCGCTGTCGTCCGCGAGCGGCACGATCCGCAGGGCGGGCGCGTGCAGGACCACGGCGCCCCTGCGCGTGAGGAGGGTCCCGAGCTCCTCCGCGCGACGGGCTGCGGTCACCCCGACCGTGAAGCCCGCCAGGGGCCCGTGCTGTGCGTCGTCGTCGTGCATGGCGTGATACCCGGCTCTCGTCCCGCTGGTGCTCGATGATGCGGAGGACCGAGACTGTCAATCCTGCGTGACAGTCTCGGTTCTCCCGTATTTCCCGCCCGTTACGTCCTGCGACGCGCTGCGGCCGTCCTCACACCTCTGCGTAGCTGAGCTGGGGCTTCGCGGCGACCGCCTCGGTACGGCGAAGGTATACCGCCCAGGTCAGGGTGAAGCAGACGGCGTAGAAGCCGAGGAAGCACCAGAAGGCGGCCGTCCCGGCACCGGAGGTCGCGAAGGACTGGCGGAACGCCAGGTTGATCGCGAGGCCGCCCAGTGCCCCGATCGCCCCGATGAGCCCCATGGACGCACCCGAGATCCGGCGCCCGTAGGCCGCGGCCTCCTCGCCCCGCAGGCCCTTGGCGATCCCCTGGGCGTGGAAGATGCCCGGGATCATCTTGAACGTGGAGCCGTTGCCCAGTCCGGTCAGCACGAACAGGGCGATGAAACCGACGAGGAACACCGGCAGCGACTCGATGCCGGAGGCGTAGACGACGACACCGGTCGCCGCGGCCATGCCCGCGAAGTTCCACAGGGTGATCCGCGCACCGCCGTACCGGTCGGCGAGCCAGCCGCCCGCCGGCCGGATCAGCGAGCCGAGCAGGGGGCCGATGAAGGTGAGCGAGGCGGCCTGCAGGGGGGTCCGGCCGAACTGGGTCTGCAGGACGAGCCCGAAGGCGAAGCTGTAGCCGATGAACGAGCCGAAGGTGCCGATGTAGAGCACGGACATGATCCAGGTGTGCGGCTCGCGCACGGCCTGGAGCGCCGCACCGGTGTCGTTCTGGACGGGCCGGAGGTTGTCCATCCGGAGCACGGCGCCGAGCGCCGCCAGGAGGATCAGGGGGACGTACGCCCCGATCAGGATCCTCGGGTGCGCGGCACCGGCCGTACCGATGACCAGGAGGCCGACGAGCTGGACGACCGGGACGCCGACGTTGCCGCCGCCGGCGTTGAGCCCGAGTGCCCAGCCCTTCCTGTGCAGCGGGAAGAAGGCGTTGATGTTCGTCATCGACGAGGCGAAGTTGCCGCCGCCGATACCGGTGAGCGCGGCGACGACGAGGAAGGTGGTGTACGAGGTGCCGGGCTCCATCACCCAGAAGGCGGCGACGGTCGGCACCAGGAGCGACAGGGCGCTGAAGATCGTCCAGTTGCGTCCGCCGAACAGCGCGACCGCGAAGGTGTACGGCACCCTGGCGATGGCGCCGACCAGGGTGGCCGTGGAGATCAGGAAGAACTTCCCGGCGGGGTCGACCCCGTACTCCGGTCCCATGAACAGGACCATGACGGACCACAGGGACCAGATCGAGAACCCGATGTGCTCCGAGAGCACGGAGAACCACAGGTTCCTGCGGGCGACCTTCTCGCCCGTCTCGCGCCAGAAGGTCTCGTCCTCCGGCTCCCACTGCTCGATCCAACGACCGGCCATCACGCGCCTCCACAGGGGTCGGGGTGTTGTCCTGCCGACGCTAGGGAGTCCGCGTTTCGGTGCGGTGCCGTGAGGTGACCGGTGCGCAACCTTGCTCTCACTCGGGCGCGGGGGGTGCGGTGAGCCTGGCCCGCCGCACCCCCGCGCCCGCCCTCAGGCCCGGCGCCCGCGGTCCGCCCCGTTCGGCCAGAGGCGGGGCCGGCGCTTGGCGGCGACGTCCTCGACCCAGCCGAACGCCAGGATCGCGAGCCCTGTCAGTGGCCAGATCGCGATCAGGACGAGCACCTCGTACGACTGCTCTATGTACGTGCCGAACGTGTCGCCCAGCCAGGGGACGGACCAGAGTTCGTCCACGAGGTGCGCGGCGGCCATCAGCAGCAGGTTGTGCCACAGATAGATCGTCACGGCCCTGTTGTTGGCGAGCGTGACCAGGCTGTCCCACCCGGCGAGCCGGCCGGGGAGCTTCTGCCAGGACGGCGCGTACACGAGCAGGATCGCGCAGAAGCCGAGGGACCAGGTGGACTGGGCGAGCGGGATCTCGTCGAGGTTCCAGCCCTCCTCGGTGAGGTGTCCGGACGCCCACCACAGGCCGAAGCCCATGACGATCGCGGCGGACGAGACCGCCAGATAGCGCGGGATCTGCTTCAGCAGTCCGTCGTTGTGGGCGAATCCCAGGATCCAGCAGGAACCGAACACGGCGAAGTCGACGAGCCCCTCGCCGAAGGTGCCGGGGACGGTAACGAGTCCGGTGCCGATGACGGCGGTGAGGGCGACCGGGGCGAGGAGCGTGACCCACGGCAGCCTGCGGAACGCCTTGAGCAGCAGGGGCGAGGCGAGCACGAACCACAGGTAGGCCCGGATGTACCAGAGCGGACCCGCCGCCTGGTCGGCCCAGGACAGCTCCAGCCAGCCCCCGGTGGAGCCGCTCTCCTCGGGGTACGGAGGGGAGCCGAGCGGGAAGAGATAGCTGCCGAGCTTGATGAACCACCAGATCCCCTCCTCCCGGACGGGCTTCCAGCTCAGCGCGAACATCACCGGGACGACGACGAGGGAGAACGCCCACATCGGCGGGAGCAGCCTGCGCAGCCGGCTGCGGATGACGCTTCCCGCCGGGCGGGCCAGTGAGCGGGCCATCAGCGATCCGGCCAGGGCGAACATGACGCCCATGGACGGGAACAGGATGGTCAGCCAGGCCCACCCGAAGAGGTGGAAGACGACGACGCGGACCAGGGCCACGGCCCTGAGTAGGTCGAGATAACGGTCCCGGCCGGCCTTGGCGCGGGGCGCCGGGGCGCCGGCGGCGGTGTCCGGCGCGGCGTCCGCCTGCTCCGGGTACGCGGCGGGAGCGGGGACGGTGAGGGCGGGACCCTGCTCCGGGAACGCCGCCGGGGCGGGGAACCCGGAGCCCGGGGCGTGCGGAGCGGCGTACGCGGCCCCGGCGTGCGCCGGGTGGGCGGCGTTGCCCTGCTGCTGCGGCATCCAGGCGGCGTCGGAGGACGGCCAGGCGCCGTCGTCGTCTCCGGCGCCGTCCTGACGTGGACGGTCGGGGTAGGTCATGCCACCGGCCTCCGGTCCCTGTCCTTGCGACGGTTCTGCGTACCGCCCGGTGCCTCCACCACGCCCGTGCGCCGCAGCTTCTGCCAGCGCAGCCGCCCGCCGGTGAGAGCGGTGATCCAGGACTGGAGCAGCACGACGTACATCAGCTGCCGGTAGAGGATCTGCTGCAGCGGCAGGGAGATCAGATGGGTCATGCGCTCCCGGTCGAGCCGGAAGGCGTAGGCGGCGCAGACCGCCTGCACCAGCAGCACTCCGAACCAGGCCGCGACGGTCTTCCCCGTCGGGCCGAAGACGAGCCCGTACAGCAGGAAGACGTCGATGAGGGGTGCCAGCAGCGGGGCGACGACCATGAACAGGGAGACGAACGGCAGCCCCACCCGTCCGAAGCGGCCCGAGGGCCCCCGTTCGATCACCGCACGGCGGTGCTTCCAGATGGCCTGCATCGTGCCGTACGACCACCGGTAGCGCTGCGACCACAGCTGCTGCACGGACTCGGGGGCCTCCGTCCAGGCCCGGGCGTTCTCCGCGTAGACGACGCGCCAGCCGTCGCGGTGCAGGGCCATGGTGACGTCGGTGTCCTCGGCGAGGGTGTCCTCGCTCATGCCGCCGATCCGGTCCAGCGCGTCCCGGCGGAAGGCGCCGACCGCACCGGGGATGGTGGGCATGCAGCCCAGGAGGTCGTACATGCGGCGGTCGAGGTTGAAGCCCATCACGTACTCGATGTGCTGCCAGGCCCCGATCAGCGAGTCGCGGTTGCCGACCTTGGCGTTGCCCGCGACCGCTCCGACGCGGGGGTCGGCGAACGGCTGGACGAGCTCGCGCACGGTGGACGGTTCGAAGACCGTGTCACCGTCCATCATCACGACGATGTCGTAGCGGGCGTTGGCGATGCCGTTGTTGAGCGCCGCGGGCTTGCCCGCGTTGCGCTGGCGCACGACCCGGACGTTCGGGATCCACATCGCCTCGACGAGGTCGGCCGTGCCGTCCGTCGAGCCGTCGTCGATGACGATGACCTCGATCGGATAGTCGCTGGCCACCAGCGAGCGCACGGTGGCCTCGATGCACTCGCGCTCGTTGTACGCGGGCACGAGGACCGACACCGGGCGGGTGAAGGGATCGCCCCAGCTGAAGTCCCTGCGGCGGACCTTCCTGGCGTGCAGGAAGGAGAGCAGCAGCATCAGCCCGAAGCGGACCATCACCAGGACGCCGATGGCGGCGAGGCCGACCACCATGACGCCGGTGACGTTCTCGGAGATCTTCACCGCCCCGATGAACGCCTTGCCCTTCCAGAGCGCGAACCCGGTGACCGGGGTGTGGGCGCTGGGGGCGCCGAGCGCCGTGGTCAGGTTGGTGAAGTCGTAGCCCCGCTCCTGCATCCTGGGCAGGAACTTCCCCAGGGCGGAGACGGTCTGGGACCGGTCGCCGCCGGAGTCGTGCATCAGGATGATGGCGCCCTTGCCGTGCTTGGGCGTGGCGCGCTCGATGATCGCGTGGACGCCGGGGCGCTTCCAGTCCTCGCTGTCGGTGTTGTTCACGACGGTGAGGTAGCCGCGGCTGCCGATGTACTGCGTGACCGGCCAGGACTTGTTGTCCATGGCGTCGGAGAACGAGGAGTAGGGAGGCCGGAACAGCGACGTACGGATGCCGGCCGCGCCCGCCAGTACCAGCTGGTTCTGGGAGAGCTCCCAGTCGATGCGGCTGGTGGACTGGAACGACAGGTCGGGGTGGTTGAAGGTGTGCAGCCCGACCTCGTGGCCCTCGTCGACCATCCGCTTCACGAGGTCCGGGTGGCGCGAGGCCATGGTCCCGGTGACGAAGAAGACTCCGTGCGCGTGGTACTTCCTGAGCTCGTCCAGCACCCGCGGGGTCCAGACCGGGTCGGGTCCGTCGTCGAAGGTCAGGACGATCCTGCGGTCGGGTATCCGGAGCGTCGCGGCGTCCTTGCCCGCCGTGCGGGCGTCGATCACCGGACCGCCCTCGAGGACGTCGTCCGGCACCTGACTGGTGGGGGCCGGCGCCTGGATACGGTGGTCGGCGAGGATCTCGCTGTGCACGTATCCGCGCAGCATGAGCATGGCGAGCAGGGCCACGAGAAGAAGCGACGGCAGCAGATAGCGCATGGGAAGCCTGCGCCGGACGGTCCGCTTCTTCTTCCGGTTGTGCCTGCCCCGTGAGACGGGGATTGTCATCTACTAAGCGCCTTCTTGTGGTTGCACCGGTGATTCCACGGGATCCGGGGACGCCGGCGGAGTCTCTTCTACAGGCGGCTCGGGGCTGACGGACGCCGTCGGCTCACCGGCCGGCGTCGTGGAGACCGAGGTGTGCGGGGCAGGGGCCGAAGAGGAGCTGCCCCGGGGAGGCTCGACGGACGCCGAGGCCGAGGCACTCGCGCCGGGAGCGGCGGAGGCGGCGGAGGCGGACGCGCCGTCGGACGGCGCCGCCGAGGCGGATCCGGAGACCGGGGCGGAGACGCTGGGCGTGGCTCCGGGGCTCTCGGACACGACGTCGCCGCTCGGGGCGGGCCGCACGTCGACCTCTTCGGCGTGTTTCTCCTTCGGCCCGGAGAGCGGCAGCCAGGGAGCGGCGGAGCTCCCGCCGAGCACGGCGACCACGAGCGTCACCGCGTACACGGCGCAGACGGCGGCGAGCACCCAGCCCACACGCCGGTACGTCTTGCTGCGGCGACCGCTCTCGTCGACGAACACCGGACCGTCGGAAGGGTCCGGTGAGCTGGGTTCCACAGGTAGTTCGGAGAGCTGACGGCCCAGCCCGTCCAACGGGACGGTGACGTCGTTCGGCTCATGCGTGTGCCCGGTTCGGGTACCTTCGCGCCAATTTTCCACAGGTGTTCGCACTTCCCCCACTCAATGAAACAGGTGCGCGGGAAATGACCGGAATCCTGCTGGCGGATCGGAGCCCCCACCCCGTCCGCGCGCCACCTGCCACCGTGCACCCGAAACCCCGAATGTAGCGCACGGCCGCGACGGCCAGGGGGCAGTATCACGTGTTGTTCATGAACAGTGACCCATGAGTGACGAATCGGAGTCAGGCAACCACGATGCCGGTGGTCGTACCATCCATCCTTCCGCCCCGGCGAGTTCGGCCACCGCCCCACGTAGGGCGTTCAATCCGGGGTGCTCGAGACCCTTGCCCCACACCATCAGCAGCGGCGAGAGGGGCATCGGCCCGACGAGCGGGCGCAGCACCGTACCCGGCAGGGGCGGGAAGCCCGAAACGGCCAGTACGGGGTTCCCGGTCTTCTCCATGACCCGCTGGAATTCGGCCACTCCGACAGCGAGTGGGGCCGGCGGAGCCAGGACGATGCCCCATTCCGCGAAGAGCATGGCCGCGAGTTCCGTCCACTCGGACGTACGCGCGTTGCCCGCACCGGCGTAGACGGTCTCTCCGGCCAGATCGCCCGGGGTGACCGTCTCGCGTCCCGCCAGCGGATGGCCGTCCGGCAGGAGGACGGCCATCGGCTCGTACCGGACCGGCTGCACGGAGAGCCGGGCGAGCACTCCGGGAGCGAGGCCGGCGGCCCGCCCGAAGGAGACGTCCAGCCGCCCCGCGAGGATCTCGTCCGCCGCCCAGGTGAGCCCGCTCTCGAAGCGCGCCATCAGCTCGCACTCCGGCGCGAGCTCCCGCGCCCGGGCGAGCACCCGGGCCGCGGTCATCCCGTCGGTGTTCAGGTCGACGAGCAGCGGGCGGTCCGCCGGGCCGGCGAAGGCGGCCGACAGCGCGGCGTGCGCGTCGAGCACCCGCCGGGCGTGCGGGAGGAGGCGCTCCCCGTCCGGGGTCAGCGACACCTGCCGGGTGGTACGGACGAAGAGGTCGCGGCCCAGCTCCCGCTCCAGCCGGCGGACGTCCCGGCTCAGCGCCTGCTGCGCGACGTAGAGCCGGGCTGCGGCACGGGTGAAGTGAAGTTCCTCGGCCACGGTGACGAAGGCGCGGAGGAGCCGGGGATCGGTGTCGGGGACGGCCACCCGCCAAACTTACAACGGATGTGCGTGAATCCGCTCCGAACAGGTGTTGGACGCGACGGACCGTCCGCCCCGAGGGTGAGCGCGTGTCCCACGAAACCGCCGCCCCGGCCCCCGCTCCGGCGGCCCCGCCCCATGCCTACCTCCGGCTGCTCGCCACCCCTGGCGCACGCGCGTTCACCGCGGGCAATCTGATCGCCCGGCTGCCCATGGGCATGTTCAGCGTCAGCGCCGTCATCATGATCGCCGAGGTGCACGGCTCGTACGCACTGGCCGGGGCCGTCACCGCCACCGGGCTGGCCGCGACCGCCGTGGTCGCCCCCTGGACCGCACGCCTCGTCGACCGGTACGGCCAGGCCAGGATCGCGGTTCCCGCCACCGCCGTCGCGGTGCTGGGCTCACTGGCCCTGGTGCTCTGCGTGCACCACGACGCACCGGTCTGGACCCTGTTCGCCGCCTACGCCGCGACGGCCACCACCCCGAACACCGGCGGCATGTCGCGAGCCCGCTGGGCCCATCTGCACCAGGGCGACGCGGCGGCCCTGCACACCGCCAACTCCTTCGAACAGGCCGTCGACGAGCTGTGCTTCATGCTCGGCCCGGTGCTCGCCGCCGCTGCCTGCGGGGCGCTCTTCCCCGAAGCCGGAACGCTCACCGGGGCGGTCCTGCTGATGACCGGAGTGCTGCTCTTCGCCGCACAGCGCGCCACGGAGCCCCCGGTGGCACCTCGCGCACGGGCCGTCTCCCCCCTGCGCACCCCGGGCGTCCCCGCCCTGCTCTGCGTCTTCCTCGCGACCGGTGCCGTCTTCGGCGCCATGGAGGTCGTCTCCATCGCCCACGCCGGAGGGGCGATCCTCGCGCTCCAGGCAGGCGGCTCCTGCGTGGCCGGGCTGCTGTACGGCACGCTGCGCCCCGCGTCCCGGACCGGGCGCAGACTCGTCCTCTGCCTGGCGGGGATGACCGCACTGATGTCGTTCCCCCTGGTCGCCGCGGCCACGACGGGTTCCCTGCCCCTCCTGGCGGGCTGCCTGCTGCTGGCCGGGGCGGCCACCGCGCCCACCATGGTCACCGGCATGACCCTGATCCAGCGGCTCACCCCGCGGGCCCAGCTCAACGAGGGCATGACGCTGGCCGTCACCGCACTGCTGGGCGGCATAGCGGCGGGGTCGGCGATCGGCGGCTGGACGGTGGAGAACGCCGGGACGGTCACCGGGTACGCGGTGCCGGTGTGCGCCGCCGCCCTCGCCCTCGCCCTCGCGGCGACCGGCACGCGCCGCGCCTGATTCCGGGGCACGCGGCACAACAAAAACGAGGACCCCGCTGCCAGGGGCAACGGGGTCCTCGTTCACATGGGAATTGTGGAGATGGCGGGAATCGAACCCGCGTCCAACGGTGCGGAACCAGGGCTTCTCCGAGTGCAGTTCGCTACGCTTTTCTCGGCCCCGGAGGTCACGCGAACAAGCCTCCGACAGGCCCAGCCACTGTTTGATTTCCTTCCAGGCCCCGTGACCGGGCCTAGAAGTTTAGATCCCTTGTTGATGCCAGGATCCGGGTCGGGATCACCCCCGGGCTGACACTCCGCAGAGTCTTCGCTTAGCTGCTAATTAGGCAGCGAGGGCGAAGGCGGAGGAATCGCGCTTGGAATTGGCGATTATTGGTTGCGACATATGGTTTACGAGATCATTGCCGCTTCCTCGACTCGCTTCCCCTGCTTCGACATCCGCTGTCGAAACCGATCATCCCCATGTTGTTTTTTCAATCCGCGCACCTTCGCTGAGGTGCATGGCCCACTGTACGTGACCAACGCGCGCCGATGCCACTGTATTCCGGCGGCTCCGGCCCCGGGCCCCGGGCTAGGCGCTCCGCTGACGCCGGCGTGCCGCCGAGATCGCCCGGTTCGTCTCCCGCGTGTCCTGCTTCTCACGCAGCGTCTGGCGCTTGTCGTACTCCTTCTTGCCCTTCGCGAGCGCGATCTCGACCTTGACGCGGCTGTCCTTGAAGTACAGCGCGAGCGGCACGATCGTGTGGCCCGTCTCCTGCGACTTGGACTGCAGCTTGTCGATCTCGGCCCGGTGCAGGAGCAGCTTGCGCTTGCGCTTGGCCGAGTGGTTGGTCCAGGTCCCCTGGACGTACTCCGGGACGTGGATGTTGTGCAGCCACGCCTCGCCGTTGTCGATCTGGACGAAGCCGTCGACCAGCGACGCCCTGCCCATCCGCAGCGACTTGACCTCCGTGCCCATGAGCACGAGACCGCACTCGTAGGTGTCGAGGACGTGGTAGTCGTGCCGCGCCTTCTTGTTCTGCGCAATCATCTTGCGCCCGGTGTCTTTTTCCTTGGCCATAGTGCGGCCATTTTCGCACTACGACCCACCCCCGATGCCACTCAATACCGTCTCGGCCCGCTGCTGGGCCTCCGGACCGGCGCCGACGTCCGGTGTGATGCCGCTTCCCTCGACGCTCCGGCCCGCCGGAGTGCGGTAGTGCCCGACGGTCAGCTCGGCGACCGATCCACCGGGCAGCCGGCTGGGCATCTGCACGGAACCCTTGCCGAAGGTGCGGGACCCGACGGTCACGGCCCTGCCCCGGTCCTGCAGCGCACCGGTCAGCAGTTCGGCCGCGCTCATCGTGCCGCCGTCCACCAGGACCACCACGGGCCGCTCGGTGTCGCCGCCGGGCTCGGCGTACAGGGCGCGCTGCTCACCGTGCACGTCGTAGGTGGCGACGAGCCCGCCGTCGAGGAAGGCGGAGGAGGCCGTGACGGCCTCGGTGACCAGTCCGCCCGAGTTGGCCCGCAGGTCCAGGAGGATCCCGGCGTCCCCGGGCGCCTCGTCCACGGCCTGGCGTACGGCCGTACCGGCCCCCTTGGTGAACGCGGCGACCTTGATCAGTACGGCGGAGGAAGAGGCCCGGCCCAGGCGCCGGACGCTCACCGGATCGGTGCTGAGCCGCGCCCTGCGCAGGGTCGTGGTCCAGGAGTGCCCGCCGCGGCTCAGCCCGAGGACCACGGAGGAGCCCTCGCCCGCCTTCGCCCGGTCGCCGCGCAGCAGCGCGACCACTTCGGCGACGGGGCGCCGCTCGACGCGACGGCCGTCGACGGTGCGCAGCAGGTCCCCCTTGCGTACGCCCGCCCGCGCGGCCGGGCTTCCCGGCTGGACCCCGGTCACCGCGACGTCGCCGCGGGCCGAGCGCCGGGCGGAGATCCCGACGCCGGTGTAGGAGCCGTCGAGGGCCTGCTCCAGTTCCTCGTACTCCCGCTCGTCGTAGACCGCGCCCCAGCGGTCGCCGCTGCGGCTGACGACCTCCTCGGCCGCGTCCGTGCCGGACTTCCCGTCGGCCTCGGCGTCGGCGACCGCGTCCGCGATCTCCTCGCGGTCCACGGAGCCGACGGTCGAGGAGACGGCCCGGGCCTTTATCTCGGTGCCCGTGCCGCCCTCGCGGGGCAGGGACCCGGTGGCCGCGGCGGTGGCCAGCACGCTCGCGAACACCAACGTCAGGGCCGCCCCGCGGTGGAAACCGCGGGGTTTCAAAAGGTACGTATGGCCCGGCATGTGGCCGAGTGTAGGACAACGCCCCGTCCGCACACGGCTCGTTGGGCGCATGCGGGACGGGGCGCTCGTCACACCTTGAGGTACTTGCGCAACGCGAAGAGAGCGGCAACGGCGGGCATCAGCAAGCCGATCGCGAGGACGAGCGGAAGCTTCGTGAGCACCGCCTCCCAGCCGATGAAGTCGATCAGATTCAGCTTCTCCTGGAGCGCGAGTCCGCCGTCGATCAGGAAGTACCGTGCCGCTATCAGGATGACGCAGGCGAGCAGCCCGCCGATCAGGCCGGCGAAGGCGGCCTCCATGATGAACGGCATCTGGATGTAGAAGCCCGAGGCCCCCACCAGCCGCATGATGCCCGTCTCCCGTCGTCGGCTGAACGCCGAGACGCGGACGGTGTTCACGATGAGCATCAGCGCAATGACCAGCATCAGCCCCATCAGGAAGATCGCGGCCACGTTCATGCCGTTCATCAGCCCGAAGAGGTTGTCGAGGATGCTGCGCTGGTCCTGGACGGACTGCACCCCGTCACGGCCGGCGAAGGCCGTCGCGACCACCTTGTACTTCTGCGGGTCCTTCAGCTTGACCCGGAACGACTCCTGCATCTGGTCCGGCGTGATGTTGCCGGCCATCGGCGAGTCGCCGAACTGCTCCTGGTAGTGCTTGTACGCCTGGTCGACCGTCTCGAAGAGGACCGGCTTCTCGACGGCCTCCATCTTCTCGAGGTCGGCCTTGATCTCCTTCTTCTGCTCCGCCGTGACGGCACCCTTGGCGCACTTGGGCACGTCCTTGGCGTCGTTCTTGTTGCAGAGGAAGATCGAGACGTTGACCTTGTCGTACCAGTAGGTCTTCATCGAGCTGACCTGCTCGCGCATCAACAGCGCGCCGCCGAACAGGGCGAGCGAGAGGGCGACGGAGACCACGACGGCGAAGGTCATCGTGAGGTTGCGACGAAGACCGACCCCGATCTCCGACAGGACGAACTGGGCGCGCATGGCGTCCTTTCAGTACTCGATGCTCGTGCAGAGACTCAGTGCTGGTAGCCGTAGACGCCGCGCGCCTGGTCCCGTACGAGACGGCCCTGCTCGAGCTCGATGACGCGCTTGCGCATCTGGTCGACGATGTTCTGGTCGTGGGTCGCCATGATCACGGTGGTGCCGGTCCGGTTGATCCGGTCCAGCAGCTTCATGATGCCCACGGAGGTCTGCGGGTCGAGGTTTCCGGTCGGCTCGTCCGCGATCAGCAGCATGGGGCGGTTGACGAACGCCCGCGCGATCGCGACACGTTGCTGCTCACCACCGGAGAGCTCACCGGGCATCCGGTCCTCCTTGCCCCCCAGACCCACGAGGTCGAGAACCTGCGGCACGGCCTTGCGGATCTCGCCGCGGGGCTTGCCGATGACCTCCTGCGCGAAGGCCACGTTCTCGGCGACGGTCTTGTTGGGGAGAAGACGGAAGTCCTGGAACACCGTGCCCAGCTGGCGGCGCATCTGCGGCACCTTCCAGTTGGACAGCCGCGCGAGGTCCTTGCCGAGCACGTGGACCATGCCCTGGCTGGCACGCTCCTCCCGGAGGATGAGCCGCATGAAGGTGGACTTGCCGGAGCCGGAGGAGCCGACCAGGAAGACGAACTCACCCTTCTCGATGTCGAGTGAGACGTCCCGGAGAGCTGGACGGCTCTGCTTCGGGTAGGTCTTGGAGACGTTGTCGAATCGGATCACGGATGCACCACGGTCGGCCGGGGGTAGGTGAGCGTGACCATACGCGACGCGGGTGAGCGCGTGCAGTCGGCGTCCGGGAATGAGGGATTTGTGACGGAACGCGGCACGGAACGAAACGGGGCGTGCCGGACCTTGTCCGGCGGGCCGCGCCGAAATCGCCCCGAGCTGTCACAGTGGTAGGGGGAACGGTTGCGTTTCCCTGAGCGTTGTGCGGAGAGAACGTGAATGCGGCTCCGCCGCGCGGGAGGAGGAGTGCGCATGACCTATGACCGACTGGTGTGCGCGAACTGCGCGGCGCCCGTGAACGAGGGCCGCTGCCGGGTCTGCCGTGCGAGCCGGGAGCGCATGCAGGAGCAGGGGCCGTTCGCGGGGCTCAATCCCGCGATGCTGATCGCGCTGATGGTGATCCTGGTGGCCGCCCTGGCCCTGCTGGCGCACCAGGCCGTCTGAGCCGGGACAGCGCCCCGAGGGTCCTGCGGGGATGAGGCGTGCGCGTACGGCCGCAGGAGCGGTTCCGGTACGCGAAAGGGCCCGGGAGGCCATGAATGCTCTCCCGGGCCCTTCAGCGTGCGCGTGCGGACGATCAGGCGGTCGTGCGACCGCCGGCCAGGCGCGGCAGGATGCGGAAGCCGATGCCACCGGCGATCATCGTGGCGGCGCCGAGCAGCAGGAACGTGGTCTCGGCCGCACCGGTCTCGGCGAGCTCGTCCTTGCCCTTGCCCTGCTCGACCGGCTGGTTGCCGACACTGTCGGTGTCGGTGTTGTCACCGGCGTCGGGGTAGGACGGGTCGGGCGTCCCGGTGGAGCCTCCATCCGTGGACCCACCATCGGTCGCGCCACCATCGGTCGCGCCACCATCGG
>NZ_NEUF01000183.1:0-20853 GCF_002910915.1 Streptomyces sp. SM10
TTCAGCCGCTCGGCCTCCGTGGCGGCCTCGCTGCGCAGCCGTACGGCCACGGACTCGCCCTCGGCGCGGGACTGCGCGGCGTCGGCGGCGGCCTCGGTACGCAGCCGCTCGGCCTCCGTCGCGGCCTGCTCCTGGAGCGTGCGGACCCGCTCGGCCGCCTCCGCGCGCAGCCGCTCGGACTCCTCGCTCGTCTCGCGGCGGATCCGCTCCGCCGCCGTACGCGCCTCGGCGAGCGCCTCCTCGGCAGCGGTCACCCGGGACTCGGCCTCGGCCTGCAGCCGGGTCAGCTCGGCGGCCGCCTCGGCCTTGCGGGCCTCGGCCCCGCGTTCGGTCTCCTCGCGCAGTTCCTCGGCCGCCTTCTCCGCCGCCGCGGTCAGGGCGTTGGCCTGCTCCTCGGCCTCGGCGCGGAGCTTCTCCGCCTCGGCGCGGCTGCGCTCCAGCGCCTCTTCGGCCTGCTTGCGCAGGGTGGCGGCGCGCTCGGCGGCCTCGGTCCTGACCCGCTCGCTCTCGGTGCCGGCGGAGGTCCGCAGCTCCTCGGCGTCGGACTTGGCCTCGGTGAGCAGCTCCTCGGCGGTACGAGCGCCCTCCTCCAGCTGCTGCACGGCCTCGCGACGGGCCTCGCCGCGGATCCGCTCGCCCTCGGCCACGGCCTCCGAGCGCAGCTGCTCGGCCTCGCCGCGGAGCCGGCGGGCCTCCTCCTGCAGCTCGACAGTCTTGGCCCGGTACTCCTTGGTGTCGTCCTTGGCCGCGCCCTTGAGCTGGTCCGCCTGCTCGGCGGCCTCGTTCTTCAGCCGGTCCGCCTCGGCCTCGGCCTCGCGGCGGATCCGGTCGGCCTCCTCGCTCGCGGCCCGGGTGGTGGACGTGGCGTCGTCGGAGGCCTTGGTCAGGACCTCCTCGGCGCTGCGGGCCGCCTTCGCGAGCTGGGCGGCCGCGTCCTCGGCGGCCAGGGTGCGGGCCTTCTCGGCTGCCTCCGCGACCACCCGCTCGGCCTCGGCCCGGGCGTCGACGAGCGCCTGCTCGGCCTCCTCCTTGAGCGTCTCGGCCTGCTTCGTGGCCTCGCCGACCAGCCGGGCGATCTCGGACTTGGCCGTACGGGTGCGCTGCTCGTTCTGCGACTCGGCGCCGGCCAGCCGCTTGACCGCGGCCTCCTTCGCCTCCGCCAGGACCTTCTCGGCCTCCAGCCGGGCCTCGCGCAGCCGGGTCTCGGCCTCCTGCATGCGCTGCTCGGCGGTGCGGTTCAGCTCGGCGGTCTGCTGCCGGGTCTGATCGGTCTCGGCTGTGGCCGTCGAGCGCAGCTGCTCGGCGTGGCTGGTGGCCTCCTGCGCCTGGGTGGAGGCGGCGGCGAGCAGCCGCTCGGCATCCCTGCGGGCCCGCAGCAGTGTCGACTCGGCCTCGGCACGGGCCGACTCGGCCTCGGAACTGACGCGGCGGCGGGTCTCCTCCGCCAGCCGGGAGGCCTCGCCACGGGCGGCGGCCAGCGACTGCTCGGCCTCCGTGCGCGACTCGTCCAGGAGCCGACGGGCCTGGGACTCGGTCCTGGCCCGCAGCTGCTCGGCCCAGGCGACGTTCTCGTTGACGTGGGACTCGACGGTCTGCCGGCGTTCCGCCAGCTCCTGGTCGAGCCGCTGGCGCCGCTGCACGGCCTCTGCGTGCAACTCGGCCTGCAGACGGGCCTGGTGCTCCGCGTGCTCCTGCAGGATCCGCTGCGTCTGCGCCCTGGCCTCGCGCAGCTCGCGCTCCGCGTCGGTCCGCAACTGGTCGGCCTGGATCTGGGCATTGCGGAGCATCTGTTCGGCCTGGTAGCCGATGTCCGCGCTGTCGTGCGCGGGACGGGTCGCCAGACTGCGCCGTGCCTCGTGCAGCTTGGCGCGCAAGACCTCGACCTGGTAACCGAGGTCCTCGGCGTGCTGGACGGCCTTCTCCCGGTCGGTCTTCAGCCGGTCCATCTCGGCTTCGAACCGCGAGAGATGGTCGTCGTCAGCTCGGTGGCTCTGCTGGCTCTCGTAGCCCCGCACTGCGCGGTCCCATCCTTCCCCGAGCTCTCAACTTCGTTCGAGCAGGGGACACCCCAACCCGAGCTCTCAACTCTGTTCGAGCAGGGGAGACCCCAACCCTCGTCGCAATTCTCCGTACGAGCACCGCTCGCCGGCGAGCGGTGCCCCGGGGAATGGTGACAGATCAACGGCGAGGACGCGGCGCGGCCCCGACCCGGCTCCGGCCCGGAACCGCCCACTCTACCGGGCCGGGTATCGGTCGGGTCAGTGCTCTGTTGCCGAGGTGACGAGTTCGGTCAGCACACCGTGGCAGTCCTTGGGGTGGAGGAAGGTGATCCGGGAGCCCATGGAGCCGGTCCTGGGCTCGTCGTACAGCACCCGGACGCCCTTCTCGCGGATGTCCGCGGCGTCCCCGTCGACGTCCGCCGTCCCGAACGCGATGTGGTGCACTCCCTCGCCGTTCTTCGCCAGCCACTTGCCAACGGCCGAATCCTCACGGGTCGGCTCCAGCAGCTGGAGGTAGGAAGCCCCGCCGTCCGAGGTGCCGTTGATCTTCAGCATGGCCTCCCGGACGCCCTGCTCCTCGTTGATCTCCGAGTGGTGCACCTCGAAGCCGTAGGTCGCGCGATAGAACTCCACTGTCTTGTCGAGGTCGAAACAGGCGATTCCGATGTGGTCGATTCGCGTCAGCATGGAACCAGTGCAGCGCCCCGGGGGTGGTTACGCAACGTGCGCGCGATCACACCGACAGCCGGATGACGGGCGCCGTACCGCTCAGTACATTCAGGTAAACCCTCGTTCACAACCAATCCCAAGGGGCTGTGCCTCATGTCTGGAACGACCGGAACCACCTCAGTGATCGTCGCGGGCGCCCGGACGCCCATGGGCCGTCTTCTCGGCTCGCTGAAGAGTTTCTCCGGAGCCGACCTCGGAGGCGTCGCCATCAAGGCGGCGCTGGACCGGGCGGGTATCGGCGGCGACCAGGTCGAGTATGTGATCATGGGCCAGGTGCTCCAGGCCGGGGCAGGGCAGATCCCGGCACGCCAGGCCGCGGTCAAGGCGGGGATCCCGCTGAACGTCCCGGCGCTCACCGTCAACAAGGTGTGCCTCTCGGGGCTCGACGCGATCGCGCTCGCGGACCAGCTGATCCGCGCGGGCGAGTTCGACGTCGTGGTGGCCGGCGGCCAGGAGTCCATGACCAACGCTCCCCACCTGCTCCCGAAGTCCCGCGAGGGCTACAAGTACGGCGCGGTCGAGATGCTCGACTCGATGGCGTACGACGGTCTGACGGACGCCTACGAGAACATCCCGATGGGCGAGTCCACCGAGAAGCACAACACCCGTCTCGGCCTGGCCCGCGCAGAGCAGGACGAGATCGGTGCGCTGTCCCACCAGCGCGCCGCCGCCGCCCAGAAGAACGGCATCTTCGAGGCCGAGATCACCCCGGTCGAGATCCCGCAGCGCAAGGGCGACCCGGTCCTCTTCTCCAAGGACGAGGGCATCCGCGCCGAGACGACCGCCGAGTCCCTCGGCAAGCTGCGGCCCGCCTTCACCAAGGACGGCACGATCACCGCGGGCACCTCCTCGCAGATCTCCGACGGCGCCGCCGCCGTCGTCGTCATGAGCAAGGCCAAGGCCGAGGAGCTGGGCCTGGACTGGATCGCGGAGATCGGCGCCCACGGCAATGTGGCGGGCCCGGACAACTCGCTCCAGTCGCAGCCGTCCAACGCCATCCGGCACGCCCTGAAGAAGGAGGGCCTCGGTGTCGAGGACCTCGACCTCATCGAGATCAACGAGGCCTTCGCGGCCGTCGCGGTCCAGTCGATGAAGGACCTCGGCGTCACCTCCGACAAGGTGAACGTGAACGGCGGCGCGATCGCGCTCGGCCACCCCATCGGCATGTCCGGCGCCCGTGTGGTGCTGCACCTGGCCCTGGAGCTGAAGCGGCGCGGCGGCGGCACCGGGGCGGCTGCCCTGTGCGGCGGCGGCGGTCAGGGCGACGCGTTGATCATCCGCGTACCGGGCAAGTAGTACACCGTACGAGCGAGCGAGGAGGCCGAGCGTGAAGGTGGACGTCCCCACCCTGGTCGAGCAGGCGCGGGAGGGCAGACCGCGTGCGGTGGCCCGGCTCATCTCCCTGGTGGAGGGTGCCTCACCGCAGCTGCGTGAGGTGATGGCCGCCCTGGCACCGCTCGCGGGCCACGCCTACGTCGTCGGCCTGACCGGATCGCCGGGTGTCGGCAAGTCCACCTCGACCTCGGCGCTGGTCTCCGCCTACCGGAGGAACGGCAGGCGGGTCGGGGTCCTGGCCGTCGACCCGTCGTCGCCGTTCTCCGGGGGCGCGCTCCTCGGGGACCGGGTCCGGATGTCGGAGCACGCCTCCGACCCGGGCGTCTACATCCGTTCGATGGCCACGCGCGGCCATCTGGGCGGACTGGCCTGGTCGGCGCCGCAGGCGATCAGGGTGCTGGACGCGGCGGGCTGCGACGTGATCCTCGTGGAGACGGTGGGGGTCGGCCAGTCGGAGGTGGAGATCGCCTCCCAGGCCGACACCTCCGTCGTCCTCCTCGCCCCGGGCATGGGCGACGGCATCCAGGCGGCGAAGGCCGGAATCCTGGAGATCGGTGACGTGTACGTCGTGAACAAGGCCGACCGGGACGGCGCGGACGCCACCGCGCGCGAGCTCAACCACATGCTGGGCCTCGGGGAGTCCCGGGGCCCCGGCGACTGGCGGCCGCCGATCGTGAAGACGGTCGCGGCCCGGGGCGAGGGCATCGACGAGGTCGTCGAGGCCCTCGAGAAGCACCGGGCGTGGATGGAGGAGCACGGCGTCCTGGACGGGCGGCGGACGGCACGTGCGGCCCGCGAGGTCGAGACGATCGCCGTCACGGCCCTCCGCGAGAAGATCGCCGATCTGCACGGCGACCGCCGGCTGGACGCGCTCGCGGAACGGATCGTGGCCGGAGGCATCGACCCGTACGCGGCGGCGGACGAGCTGGTCGCGGGGATCACCGGGCTGCCGGCCGGCGGCTGAGGTCCACGGTTCCCCGGGGGCGGCGTGCGGGCCGCCCCCGGGACTCGCCGGTCAGGCGCTCGTCCCCGGTAGCCGGGCACCGGTGGGACCGGGAACCCTCCTCCGGGCGAAGCCGCGCACCGTGAGGAAGGCGGCGGCGCACAGGCAGCCGCCGGAGAGAAGGAGGAGCACGACGATCGTGGGGTTCACCCACGCGGGAACGAGATCCACGGTCGCGCCGCATTTCGCGTGCAGGGGGAAGAGCCGCTGTGACTCCAGGTAGTGCGCGGCGTTCCAGGTGTCGTCGAAGGAGCCGGTCCTGCTCACGCACGACTCCTCGATGTCCAGACCGGGCTGGGCGAGCCCCAGGAACCACGTGGTCACCGCGTTCAGGAACGCGATGCACGCCAGTGCGGCCATCGACGACGCCCGCAGGAGTCCGGGTGCGCGCTGTCGGCGCCGTACCGCCACGGCCACGGCGGTGCACACGAGTGCGGTCGGAATCCAGAGCTGAACCGCCCCGGTGAGTGAGGTCTCCATCCTTCGATCCTGGCAGGGAGGCCCTGAGGTCCGACCCTGCGTACGGACATGCCCGGCCACGTGATGTGGCCGGGCAGGCGGCGCCGTCGGAAGCGGGGCCCACGCACCGTGGTCCTCGATCGAGACGGCGTCGGCGGTGCGGGGACGAGCGGCTACAGCTTGCCGCGCCGCCCGCGCAGATGGTCCGCGATCGGGGTCAGCGCCGCGTGCAGTGCGGCGAGTTCCTCGGGGGAGAGCAGGTCCATGAAGTGCCTGCGCACCGACTCGACATGGTGCGGCGCGACCTTCTTCATCGTCTCCGCGCCGAGGTCCGTGAGGACCGCGAACAGCCCGCGCCGGTCCGACTCGCAGTGCTGGCGCCGGACCATGCCGGCGTTCTCCATGCGGGTGATCTGGTGCGAGAGCCTGCTCTTGGACTGCAGGGTGGCGGCGGCGAGATCGCTCATCCGCATCCGCTGGTCGTCCGACTCGGAGAGGTTGACCAGGATCTCGTAGTCGTTCATGGTCAGGCCGAACGGCTGGAGGTCCTTCTCCAGCTGATGCGTCAGCAGCCTGCTGACGTCCAGGTGGGTACGCCAGGCGCACTGCTCCGCGTCGGTCAGCCAGCGAGTGGCCGTCTCGGTCTCCATGTATGGATTCTACCTAAGATGTTGAAAGCCGGACGAAGTCTGGGAGTGTGACTCCGCGCACGCGCTGCCGGGCGTCACACTCCGCAGACTACCGTTCACAGCCCGAAGCGACGCTGGAGGTCCCCCAGCTGACCGGGCATGCGGGGTGTGGAGCCGTGTTGACCGCCCGCGCCACCGGGGCCGCCTCCCGGAACTCCCGGCTGGTGGGGCACGGCGCCGGTGGCCTGCTCCGGCATCAGTACCTCGGTCGACTGGAGCAGCACCGTACCCGCCCCGACGAACTCGAACTGGTGCTCCTCGCCCGAGGTGCCCCCGATCCCGGTGAGCGAGCGGAGCCCGCCCATCACTCCGGTCATGTACCCGTGATCGTAGTGGTGGCACGGCGAGGGGCAGTCCGCCCACCCCACCAGCGCCTGCGGGTCCACCCGCAGCGGCGGCTCCATGAAGACCACCGGACCGTTGGACGCGGCGACGAACTTCCCCGTCCCGATCAGCGTCAGGAACCCCGGCACGATGGACTGCTTCAGCGCCAGCGTCGGCTGGTACGCCAGCAGATTGCCGGACCGGATCGTGAGGTTGCCGTCCTCCAGGTCGAAGGAGTTCACGTCGAAGGCCCGGTCGGCGAGCAGCATCTTGCCGCTGCCCTCGGCCACCACCCAGTCGCTCGCGTGCAGCGGGGAGTGGAAGCTCGTCCGGATCAGCCGCTCGAAGCGCCCGTGGCCGATGCCGTTGAAGTCGATCTGCCCGTAGTAGGCGATCATCTTGCCCTTCTGCAGGAACCACTGGCTCCCCTTGAGCTCCACGCAGAAGGTGTAGGCGTTGACGTTGTCGTCCGACGGCAGCGTCATCGGGTCGAAAATCACCGGCGTGCTCACAGCTTCTCCTCCGACGCCTGGACGTACACCGCACCGTTGCCGCTGAGCTCCAGCTGGAACGCCTCGCCGGAGCCGCGCCCCACCATGTCCCGCCAGCCGAGCGCGGTGGACAGCTTGTTGGTCACGTCCCCGTGGTGGGCGACGTAGGCCTGCGGGTCCACGTGCACCGTCCGCCCCTGTGCGATCGGCAGCTCGATCACCCCGCCGTGCGCCATCACGGCGACCGCTCCATGGCCCTTGAGTGTCGTCGTGAACAGGCCCTGCCCGGTCACCTGGCCGCGCACCATGCCCATCACCCCGCCCTGCGAGCCCATGAACATGGTGCCCTGCGTGAGCGTCCCGTCGAAGGCGAGCAGCCGGTCCGCCTCGACGTGGAGGGTGTCCCCGGCCAGGTTGATCACCTGGATGTGGTGCCCACCGTGGCCGAACATCACCGTGCCGCTGCCCTCGACCGTCATCAGGGGGGTGGCCTCGTTCGCCACCCGCCGGCCGATCATCGAGGCCAGACCGCCCTGGCCGCCCTGGATGTTCGGCGTGAAGGAGACGTCGCCCCGGTAGGCGATCATCGCGCCGCGCTGGCTGTACATCTTTCGGCCGGGTTCCACCACGGCCTCGACCATCTTCGAGTTGATCTCGCGGAACGGCATCAGACATCGCCCCCGACGGTGTTCCGCTCGCTGGGCTGGACGTAGACGAGCCCGTCGCCCTCGAAACGGATCTGGAAGGACTCGCCGGACCCCTCACCCATGAGCGTCCGGAAGTTCACCCCGGACTGGAAGTGCTGCTGGAGCCTGCCCTGGTGGGCTACGTAGGCGCCGGGGTCGACGTTCAGCGGGTACTGGGGTGTCACCCGCAGCACCACGGCCGAGCCGTCCGACATGATCGCCGCCTGGCCGGTGCCCTCGACGGTCGTCGTGAACAGCCCGTTGCCGCTCGCCCCGCCGCGCAGGCCCGTGAAGGACGTGCCGGTGCGCAGCCCCGCGTCGGTGGCCAGCAGGTTGCTCGCCTCGACGTACAGCGTCTCGCCGTGCAGGGAGACCAGGTTGATCTCGCTCGCCCGGTCGGCGAAATAGCAGGTTCCCTGCCCCTTCACCTCCATCATCACCATCTGCTCGCCGGTCAGCCGGCGGGTCACCATGCCGCGCAGGCCCTCACCGCCGCCGGACATCTTCTTGAACGCCATCCGGCCGTCGTACGCGACCATCGAGCCGTTCTTCGCCTTGACGGCGTCGCCTGTCAGGTCGACGGCGAGCGTCTTGCTGCCTTGGAGTCGGAACATCGCCACGGTGCGACGGTAGCGGCAGCGGGGTCCGGCGGACAGGGCCGGGAGGCCCGTACCGACCCTGAGGTGACCCTGATATGCGCCGATACGTGCCGGGGGTGCGGGGTGCGGCCCCCCTGCCGGAGAGGTGCGCGGCCGATGCCACAATGGATGTGCTTGTGCCTGCGTTCACAAGCCGACACGCCCCTCCCACCGAAGGTGCCCTCGTGGACATCAAGACCGCTTCCGCCCTGCACCGGCTGCGCCTCATCTCGCTTCCCGAGGCGCTGTCCTTCCCGGCCCTGATCCTCTTCGGGTCGGTCCTGAGCCGCGTCTCGGACATCGACTACCTGATGATGCCGCTGGGCATGCTGCACGGCGTTCTCTTCACCCTCTACGTGGTCTTCCTCCTGGACGTCTGGGTGAAGGCCAAGTGGCCGCTCAAGCGGGTCGCCCTGTTCTTCCTCCTCGCGGTCCTGCCCTTCGGCGGGCTCTACGGCGAGAAGCTGCTCAAGCGGTACGAGGCCGACGGCGTCATCGCCGCCCGTGCCCGCGCCGAGGGGACGGTCAGCGCGTGATCGTCGCCTTCTCCGTCAGTCCGCTGGGTGTGGGCGAGGACGTCGGTGAGTACGTCGCCGACGCCGTCCGCGTCGTCCGCGAGTCGGGGCTGCCCAACCGCACGGACGCGATGTTCACCTCCGTCGAGGGCGAATGGGATGAGGTCATGGACGTCGTCAAGCGCGCCGTCGCCGCCGTCGAGGCACGTGCGGGCCGCGTCTCCCTGGTGCTGAAGGCCGACATCCGGCCCGGCGTCACCGACGGTCTGACGTCCAAGGTGGAGACGGTCGAGCGACACCTGGCGGGCTGACGCGCCGTCCGCGCCGTCCCACGCACACGAAGAGCCCCCGGCCCCGGGGGCTCTTCCCGTTCGGGCGAAGAAATCCCCTCACTCGGTCCTTCCCGGTCGACACCTTGCCGTATCTCCCCTTCTGTGGGCATACCGGCGTATTCGACCATGGGAGGCGTGATGCCGTCGGAGCGTGACGACCACGACAGCGGCGGACTCCTCGCGGAACCGCCCGCGAGCGGGTACCGGGTGACGCGGCGGACAGGAGCGGTGCTCCTGACGGCTCTCGTCCCCGCGCTCACCGGACTGCTCCTGCTCCACCTGCTGTGGCCCACGCACTGGACCGCACGCGGGGAAGGCGGGCGCTGGCTGGTGCTCGCCGACTCCGTGATGCTGGTGTCCGTCGGCCTGACCGAGCTGTTGCTGCTGGTCAACGCGGTCGCCGTCGTGTACGCCGTGTCGGTGGCCGGGGACCCGGGCCCGGTGGCTCCCGAGCCCGCCACCGAGGCCGCGCTCCTCGTCACGTACGTGCCGGGCGGTGCGCCCCTCTCCGCGGTGCGGGCGACCCTGGAGGGTGCCGTACGGATGCGCCACCCCGGTCCGCTGGACGTCTGGCTGCTCGACGAGGGCGACGACCCGGAGGCCAGGATGCTCTGCGCCGAGCTGGGCGTGCACCACTTCACCCGGCTGGGGGTGCCCGAGTGGAACCAGGAGAGGGGGCCGCACCGGGCCGGCGCGAAGCACGGCAACCACAACGCCTGGCTCGCCAAGCACGGCGGCGGCTACGGCGTCCTCGCCACCGTGGACGCCGGTGACGTCCCGCGGCCGGGCTTCCTGGAGCTGACGACGGGCCATTTCGGGGACCCCGACGTCGCCTTCGTCGTCGGGCCGGGCGGGAGCGGCGCAGCCGCCGTGGCCCGGCAGTCCTCCTACGGCGCGCTGGTCCAGCGCGCCGGCAACCGCCACGGCACGCCCGTGCTCACCGGCGCCGGAGCCGTCGTGCGCGTCGCGGCGCTGCGCCAGGCCGGAGGCTTCCACGACTCGGCGGCGGGGGAACTGACCACGGGATTCGCGATCCACCGCCTGCGCAACCCGTCGACCGGGCGGTACTGGCGCTCCGTCCGGACCCCGGACGTGCGGTCCGTCTCCCCGGCGGACCGGGCCGCCCACCGTCCCGGCCGGATCGCCGGGACGAGCGGGGTGCTGCTGCGGCAGTACGGGAAGGCGCTGTTCCGGGTGGGGCCCGGCCGTCTGCTCAGTTACACGCTGACGCTGCTGCGCCGCCCCGTGGCGGCCGCCACCTGTCTGCTCGGGGCACTGAGTCTCCTGCTGGCCTGCACGCACACGGAGACGGGCGTCCGGGCGGTACTCCCCCTGGCCACCGCTCTCCTGTCGGGGGCGGTGCAGGTCCTCACGGTCGTGCGCCGGCGCGGAAGCCGTCCCGTCGGGGAGCGGTCCCGCCCGGTGTGCCCCGCGCAGGAGGCCGACGCGACGACGGGGCCCGCCCTGGCCTCCACCGCCACCCCGGCGGGAGGCAGCTGAACCGTCCCCGCCCGGGGGAGGGCTCCGCGCTCAGGACTCCTGGGCCGCCAGCGCGATGCCCAGCGGGGTGCGCTCGTACAGGACCTGGTGGCCGTAGCGCCGTGAGGTGAGCAGTCCCGCCGCGCGCAGCACCGACAGGTGCGCGGAAACGGAGGACGGGGCGAGCGAGAGCCGGTGCGCCAGGGCGCTCGTCCCGGCCGGTTCCCCGAGGGCGCACAGCACGTCGGCGCGGGCCCCTCCCAGCAGCCGGGCGAGCGCGTCCGGCGTCCGCTCGGCGGACTCCGCCCACAGCCCGCCGATCCCGCGCGCGGGATAGATCACGGCCGGCTGCCACGGGGCCTCGTAGCCGCCGATGACATCGGGCCACGCGAAGACGCTCGGCATCAGGACGAGCCCCTGCCCTCCCAGGACCCGGCTGTGGTTCCCCCGGGTGCCGGCCACGGTCAGGGTCGAGTCCGCCCAGCGCAGCCGGGGGCTGATCTCGCCGAGCAGGCGCTCGAAGCCGACCTCGGCGAGACGGCGGGAGTGGAAGGCGACATCCGCCTCCAGCAGTGCACGGAGCCGGGGCCAGTGCGGCTCGATCATCACGTGCCAGGCCCGCTCCAGCAGGTCGGCCAGCTCCTGGACCGCACGCGCCGGGTCGGCCAGCATCCGCCGCCCGCCGGGGGAGTGCGCGGCGCCCGGGGTGTCGGCGAGGGCGAGGGCCATGTCGGCGCGTGCGGTGGCCGGATCCGTCGCGCGCAGGGCCCTGAGCTCCTCCGCGAAGGTGGCGAGCGGCCCCAGCGGCGGCGGGCAGAGGAAGTCCGGGTTGTAGCCGGGCTCCGGCATCAGCCTCCACAGCGGCGTGAGATCCAGCCCCGCGGCACCCTCCTCGATCCGCCGGAGCCACGGCAGGTGGTAGCCGTGCCGGGCGGGGCGGTTCAGGGTGCGCACGGCCTCCTGCGTCTCCCAGAGCGGTGAGAGCGCGAAGCGGCAGCGGAGCAGATCGCTCTCGTCGAAGTGCAGATGGAACGGCATGAGGCACCCAGGTTTCGGCGTGAGCCGAAAGTCTACGGACGCGACGGGTCTCTGCACCATCCTGCGTCCATGCCGAAGGACATCACCGCACCGGCGGGTACGCCCCGCGAGGAGCCCGCCGGTGCGCCGGCCCCGCCCCCGGAAAGCGCTGGTCCGGACCCCGCCGCCGGGGGATACCGGGCGGTGTTCGCCGTGCGGGAGTTCCGGGCGGTCTTCGCCGCGCACCTGCTCTCGCTCCTCGGCGTGGTCGTCAGCGAACTGGCGCTCACCGTGCTCGTCTACGAACTGACCGGCTCCCCCCTGCTCTCCGCCCTCACCTTCGCGCTCGGCTTCCTCCCGTACGCCGTCAGCGGCACGCTCCTCGCCGGGGTCGCCGACCGCTACCCCGCCCGCAGGGTCCTCGTCATCTGCGACCTGATCTGCGCCGGCTGCGTCGCCGTGATGGTGCTGCAGGCCACCCCCGTCTGGGGACTCCTCGCGCTGCGCTGCCTGGTGGCCGCGGTGGCGCCCGTCTTCACCGGGACCCGGACGGCGGCCCTCACCGACATCCTCGGCGAGGGCGACCTCTACGTGCTGGGGCGCTCGCTGCTGCGCCTCGTCTCGCAGAGCGCCCTGCTCGTGGGCTTCGGCGCGGGCGGGGTGCTGCTCACCGCGCTGTCCGCGCGCGGGGCGATCACCGTCACCGTGCTGACCTTCCTCTCCTCGGCCGCGCTGCTGCGCCTCGGCACCCGGGACCGGCCCGCACGCACCGAGGGGGGCACCGGTGGCGCCCTGCTCGCGGACTCGCTCTCCGGGGCCCGTGCCGTCCTCGGCGACCGGCGGATCCTGGGTCTGCTCCTCCTCTTCTGGGTCCCGGCCTTCTTCGTGGTCGCCCCGGAGGCCCTGGCCGCGCCCTACGCGGACGCGATCGGTGCCGGTCCCGCCGGGGTCGGGCTGCTGATGGGCGCGATGGCCGTCGGACACATCGGCGCCGAGCTGTACGTGGGGACCGCCCTCGGCCCCCGCGCACGCTCCCGGATCGTGCTGCCGGCCGCCGCCCTCGGGCTGCTGCCGCTCGCCCTGTACGCGTTCCGTCCCGGCACGGTCCTGGCGCCGGCCGCGCTCGTCCTGGCCGGGGCCGGTGCCGCGTACGTCATAGGGCTCGACCAGTGGTTCGTCGAGGCGGTCCCCGAACACCTGCGGGGCCGCGCCATGACTCTGCTCACCGCCGGGCTGATGACGGTCCAGGGCCTCGGCATGGCGCTTGCCGGGCTGGCCGCGGAATTCCTCCCGGTGCACGAGGTGATCGCGTGGTCGGGCGCGCTCGGCACCCTCTGCACGCTTCTGCTCGCCGTGGAGGTGCGTAGAACACGCGTCCGGTACCGAAGTGCGAGACAGAGCTGACCGCCATGTGACCAGTGGGTAAGGTCGTGCCGTGCCGAAGCCGCTCAGCCTCCCCTTCGATCCCATCGCCCGCGCCGAGGAACTCTGGCACCGGCGCTGGGGGCCGGTGCCCTCCATGGGCGCGATCACGTCGATCATGCGTGCGCAGCAGATCCTGCTCGCCGAGGTGGACGCGGTGGTCAAGCCGTACGGGCTGACCTTCGCCCGGTACGAGGCGCTGGTCCTGCTCACCTTCTCCCAGGCCGGTGAGCTGCCGATGTCCAAGATCGGCGAGCGCCTGATGGTGCATCCCACCTCCGTGACGAACACCGTCGACCGGCTGGTGCGCTCGGGGCTGGTCGACAAGCGCCCCAACCCCAACGACGGGCGCGGAACCCTGGCCTCCATCACGGACAAGGGCCGTGAGGTCGTGGAGGCGGCCAGTCAGGACCTCATGGAGATGGACTTCGGGCTGGGGGCCTACGACGCCGAGGAGTGCGCCGAGATCTTCGCGATGCTCCGCCCCCTGCGGGTGGCGGCCCAGGACTTCGACGACAAGCGGGAGTGAGGGGGCGGGGCGCCCGAAGATCGCCCCGAAGGTCCGGTTACGCTCGATGCCATGAAACGCAGCGTGCTGACCCGCTATCGGGTGATGGCCTACGTCACCGCCGTCATGTTGATGATCCTCTGTGTGTGCATGGTCTTCAAGTACGGATTCGACACCGGCGAGGGCCTGACCCTCGTGGTCTCGCAGCTCCACGGTGTCCTGTTCATCATCTACCTGGTCTTCGCCTTCGACCTGGGCTCCAAGGCGAAGTGGCCGGTCGGCAAGCTGCTCTGGGTGCTGGTCTCCGGCACGATCCCGACCGCCGCGTTCTTCGTCGAGCGGAAGGTCGTCCGCGAGATCGAGCCGCTGGTCTCGGACGGCTCCCCGCAGGCCGTCAAGGCCTGATCCCGCACCACCCGGACCGTCCCGCGCAAAGCGCCGGGCGGTTTGCCGTCGACATTTAGTAGGACGTCCTAGTAAATTTGATCCATGGACGCATCAGCGATCGAGGAAGGCCGCCGGCGCTGGCAGGCCCGTTACGACAAGGCCCGCAAGCGCGACGCGGACTTCACCACGCTCTCCGGGGACCCGGTGGAGCCCGTCTACGGGCCGCGCCCCGGCGACACGTACGAGGGGTTCGAGAGGATCGGCTGGCCCGGCGAGTACCCCTTCACCCGGGGACTCCACGCCACCGGCTACCGGGGTCGGACCTGGACCATCCGCCAGTTCGCCGGCTTCGGCAACGCCGAGCAGACCAACGAGCGGTACAAGACCATCCTGGCCAACGGCGGCGGCGGACTCAGCGTCGCCTTCGACATGCCGACCCTGATGGGCCGCGACTCCGACGAGGCCCGCTCGCTCGGCGAGGTCGGGCACTGCGGTGTCGCCATCGACTCGGCCGCCGACATGGAGGTCCTGTTCAAGGACATCCCGCTCGGTGACGTCACCACCTCGATGACGATCAGCGGCCCCGCCGTCCCGGTCTTCTGCATGTACCTGGTCGCCGCCGAGCGCCAGGGTGTCGACCCTGCCGTGCTCAACGGCACGCTCCAGACCGACATCTTCAAGGAGTACATCGCGCAGAAGGAGTGGCTCTTCCAGCCCGAGCCCCACCTGCGCCTCATCGGCGACCTGATGGAGCACTGCGCCCGCGACATCCCCGCGTACAAGCCGCTCTCGGTCTCCGGTTACCACATCCGTGAGGCCGGGGCGACGGCCGCGCAGGAGCTCGCCTACACGCTCGCCGACGGCTTCGGATACGTGGAGCTCGGCCTCTCCCGCGGTCTGGACGTCGACACCTTCGCCCCCGGACTCTCCTTCTTCTTCGACGCGCACCTCGACTTCTTCGAGGAGATCGCCAAGTTCCGAGCCGCCCGCCGGATCTGGGCACGCTGGATGAAGGAGACCTACGGCGCGAAGACCGACAAGGCGCAGTGGCTCCGCTTCCACACCCAGACGGCCGGAGTCTCGCTCACCGCCCAGCAGCCCTACAACAACGTCGTACGCACCGCCGTGGAGGCGCTCTCCGCTGTCCTGGGCGGCACCAACTCACTGCACACCAACGCCCTGGACGAGACGCTCGCCCTCCCCTCCGAGCAGGCCGCCGAGATCGCGCTGCGGACGCAGCAGGTGCTCATGGAGGAGACCGGCGTCGCCAACGTCGCCGACCCGCTGGGCGGTTCGTGGTACGTCGAACAGCTCACCGACCGCATCGAGGCCGACGCCGAGAAGATCTTCGAGCAGATCAGGGAGCGGGGTACCCGGGCGCACCCGGACGGCAGGCACCCCATCGGCCCGATGACCTCCGGCATCCTGCGCGGCATCGAGGACGGCTGGTTCACCGGCGAGACGGCCGAGTCGGCCTTCCGGTACCAGCAGTCGCTGGAGAAGGGCGAGAAGAGGGTCGTCGGAGTCAACGTCCACCACGGGTCCGTCACCGGCGACCTGGAGATCCTGCGGGTCAGCCACGAGGTGGAGCGTGAGCAGGTGCGCGAGCTCGCCGACCGCAAGGGGCGCCGCGAGGAGACGGTGGTCCGGGGCGCGCTGGACGCGATGCTGGCCGCGGCGCGCGACGGCTCGAACATGATCGGGCCGATGCTGGAGGCCGTACGGGCCGAGGCGACGCTCGGCGAGATCTGCGGCGTGCTGCGCGACGAGTGGGGCGTCTACACGGAGCCGCCCGGCTTCTGACGCGAGGTCACGCCTCCTGGGAGGCCGCCGCGCCCAGTCCCGAGAGCAGCAGCAGGGTGAAGCGCTGGGCCCAGTCGGCGTCGACGGGCTCGGCGCTCACCAGCGCGCGGTGCACCACCGCGCCCGCGATCACGTCGAAGATCAGGTCGACGGTGCGCGCCGCCACCGCGGGGTCCTGCTCGACGGGCAGTTCCCCGCGCCCCTCCGCCCGTTCGCGCCCCTGCAGGACCAGCCGCTTCTGCCGGGCGACGATCGAATTGCGTATCCGGTCCCGCAGCGCCTCGTCGCGTGTCGACTCCGCGACCACCGCCATCAGCGCCGTCTTGGTCTCCGGCCGCTCCAGCAGGGCCGCGAACTGGAGCACCACGGCCTCCACGTCGGCCGCGAGACTGCCGAGGTCGGGCAGTTCCAGCTCGTCGAAGAGCACCGCGACCGCGTCCACGACCAGCTCGTTCTTGCCGGCCCACCGGCGGTAGAGCGTCGTCTTGGCGACCCCGGCCCGTGTCGCCACATCGCCCATCGTCAGCTTCGACCAGCCGAGGTCCACCAGCGACGCACGGGTCGCCTCCAGGATCGCGGCATCGGCCTCGGCGCTGCGGGGACGTCCGGATCGGGTGGGTTCGGTGGGGCTGCGGCTCAGCATGCGGGTGACCATACCGGCCGGTAAGTAGTGCTGACCGGCCCCGGAGCCCGTGAGACAGATCACCGTGCGCTCTTGCGCCGCAGGGGGTGCGGGCAGTTACGCTACGGGTCGTAGCGTAAGAAGCGACGGCCGGTCCGTCGCCGCGCCACGACCGTTCGACAACCGCAGGCGCCGGGTGGGGACCCGGCACCGACCACGGGGTTTTTCAGGGCCCCGGGACCGTTTCCGTCCGCGCGCCGCACACTCCGGTGTGGCCTCGGGCGGGGACGGTTCACGGATCGCTTTTCGCGGCAGCGCGCGCAGGGGGGAGGATGTACGTATGCAGCCTAGGAACATGTCCATGAGCGGCGTCGTCGACCTCGCCGCTGTGAAGGCGGCCAACGACGCCAAGGCCAAGGCCGAGCAGGCCCGTGCGGAGTCCGCCCGCCAGGGCGGCGGTGGTGCCGTGGCCCCCGCCTCCCTGGTGATCGACGTCGACGAGGCGGGCTTCGAGACCGACGTCCTCCAGCGCTCCACCGAAGTCCCCGTCGTCATCGACTTCTGGGCCGAGTGGTGCGAGCCGTGCAAGCAGCTCGGCCCGCTCCTGGAGCGCCTCGCCGCCGAGTACAACGGCCGCTTCGTGCTGGCCAAGGTCGATGTCGACGCCAACCAGATGTTGATGCAGCAGTTCGGGATCCAGGGCATCCCCGCGGTCTTCGCCGTGGTGGCCGGGCAGGCCCTCCCGCTCTTCCAGGGCGCGGCCCCCGAGAGCCAGATCCGCGAGACGCTGGACCAGCTGATCCAGGTCGGCGAGGAGCGCTTCGGTCTCACCGGGATCGTCGTGGACCCGGAGGCCGGGACCGACGGCGAGGAGAGCGTCCCCGCCGAGGTGCCCGCCGGGCCGTACGACGCACAGCTGGAGACGGCCGCGCAGGCGCTGGACGCCAACGACTTCGACGGCGCGATCCGGGCGTACCGGAGCGTCCTGGCCGACGAGCCGATCAACACCGAGGCGAAGCTCGGACTCGCCCAGGCCGAACTGCTGGGCCGGGTCGCGGGCATGGACCCGCAGCAGGTCCGCAAGGAGGCCGCGGAGAATCCGGCCGCGCCGGCCGCGCAGATGGCCGCCGCCGACCTGGATCTCGTGGGCGGCCATGTGGAGGACGCCTTCGGCCGGCTCGTCGAGACGGTCCGCCGCAACTTCGGCGACGACCGCGACGCGGTGAGGGTCCGGCTCCTGGAGCTCTTCGAGGTGATCGGGCCGGACGACCCGCGGGTCACCGCGGCCAGGACCGCACTGGCGCGCGTCTTGTTCTGATGTGACAACACGGCCGTGGAGCCCTCGGGGCGCCACGGCCGTTTTCGCGGGTGAACGACAAGGAACCCGTCTGCTTTACCAAAACTTGATAAAAGTACGCACTGTTACTGGCAGTAAATCGCCTCAAGTGGTCTGTCCACATTCGGGGTTGAATTCCACCATTCGCGCAACCCCTCGGTGCCACCCTGTGTGGCCATTCGGTACCCCTTTGTCGTATGCGGGTTATCGGCCCGTTACTAGTGAGTAACGACCCCCCTTGTGTCATGGCCGCGAATGCACCACGATCGGCCACGCTCGGTCCAATACCGCCAGCCCGACGGCCAGTCGGCGCAGGTGGTCCGTTGGGTCCCCACCGGGTGGTCGGCGGCAGTGGCGCCGATCGCGGACAGGGGGGTTCCTGCCCCTGGGCAGGGCCTGTCCGAACCGGTCGCGCAGACGCGCGGTCAGTGGTTGTCGCTCGGGGGTGATCGCCGGTGATTCGGATGCGGTACGCGCCTCCGGTCCGGGCGCTCTCCTTCCCGAGGACGTAGCACTTCTCCCATCCCAGGGCGGGCACGATGCCCGTACCGGAGATGTACGTCCGAGAAGGAGGAAATTTATGAGTTCGCAGGTTCGCGGTGGTACCAGATGGAAGCGTTTCGCTCTGGTCATGGTGCCGAGCGTCGTCGCGACCGCAGCGGTCGGCGTCGGCCTGGCGCAGGGCGCGCTCGCCGCGTCGTTCAGCGTCTCCGGTCAGAGCTTCAAGGTCTCCACCGACAAGCTCGTCGGTGAGGACTTCGTCCAGTACGGCAGCGTCGCGGTCGGCAAGGACCTCGCGGGCAAGGACGCGGCCCACCCGGTGGCGGTGTCGGGCTTCAGCAAGGCCACGATCACCAACATGTGCCAGTCGGTGGTCACGCCCAACCTGCCCTTCGGTCTCGGCAGCGTCAGCCTCCAGCTGAAGGCGGGCACCGACCCGAAGAAGCCCGTCGAGGCGACGAACCTGTACCTCGACGTCGCCCAGCTGGACGCCGACGCGTACTTCGAGAACATCGACATCGGTGTCGCCGCCGGTTCGGTCGGCAAGCCGGGTATCCAGTCCGGTACGGAGAAGGCCGTCAACCCGAACGGCTTCGCGCAGCGTGCCGAGAAGGCCACGCTGTCCAATGTGGAGCAGACGGCGTGGGCGACCACCGCCGGCACCTTCAAGCTGAGCAACCTGAGCCTGAAGCTGCACAAGGGCGTCAAGGAGTGCTTCTAGCACTCGCCCGGGTGGCCGGGGCCCCGTGAGGGTCTCCGGCCACCCACCCCTTCTCTTCTCACAGCAGTACCGGTTCCAGGGAGCTGTTTTCCATGAGCCCCGAGTCCACAGGGCAGAACGAGCACCACCTCACCGTCTACCGGCGGGGATTCCGCACCTGGCGGGGTAACCGGCCGTTCTGGGCGGGCCTGTTCACCATCTTGGGTGGTCTACCCATCGCGTACTTCCCGTACGCCAACATGCACCTCGGCAACATGACGATCGCGATGTCCACCACCGCGGGTGCGGGGTCGCTGATCATCGGGATCCTGCTCATCACGCTCGGCTTCACGATGTGGTTCCACCACATCGTGCGGGTGTTCGCCGGCGTCGCCGCGATCCTGCTCGCGCTGATCTCCATACCCGTCGCCAACATAGGCGGCTTCATCGTCGGCTTCCTGTTCTCGCTCCTCGGCGGAGCCCTCTCCATCGCCTGGGCCCCGGCCGACGCGGAGGGCGCCCCGGCGTCCGAGGGCCACCAGGCGCAGATGTCCCGGGGCGACGCCCCCGCCGCCCCGGAGCACACGCAGGAATTCCCCGGCACGGCTGAGGCCCCGCGGAAGCCGATGCTGTTCAAGGCGGCGACGGCGGAGGCCGACGGTGGGAGGCATCGTGCGGGGTGACGACAGGCAGACGGACGGCTTCGGGACGGAGGAACTTCCGGAGCGAAGAGGGCCCCGCCACGCGGCGCCCAGGAAGTCGCTCCTGACGAAGCTGCACATGCCGGCGGGCAAGAAGGCGTTCGCGCTCGCCGCGATGCCGACGGCCGTCTTCGTGGGCATGGGGCTCACCCCCAAGCTGGCGATGGCCGACGACAACACGGACATACCCTTCGCGCCGGGGCCCTGCGTGACCCGGTCGGACGAGCCGTCCGAGTCGCAGGAACCCGAGGCGGAGCCGACCCCGAGCGCCACGCCGTCCGACGACGCGGGCAAGGACGACGCGGGCAAGGACGACGCGGGCAAGGACGACGAGAGCGGCGCGACCGCAGCGCCGAAGCCCTCCGCGAGTGCGAGCGCCTCCGAGGACGACGCGCCCGGGGAGACCTCCGAGGACAAGGCCGCCACCTCGGCCACCCCCGAGCCCACGAAGTCGAAGAACCCCCTCGACCCGCTGGGTGTCGGCGACGCGCTCAAGGACCTCTTCGACGGACCGGACAAGGAGACGGCCGAGCCGGCTCCCGAGGACACCACCGAGAACCCCGAGCCGACGGAGAGCGCCACCGCCACCAAGCCGGTGGAGAAGGCCACGGAGAAGGCGAAGGAGACGGTCGACAAGACCACCGACGCCATCCGCGACGCGGCCGACAAGGCGGGCGAGGACGTCGAGGAGCTCGGCGACGACGTCAAGGGCCTCGACCCGGTGAAGGACGAGGACATCCCGGACGGCGCCAAGGAGCGCTTCCCCTGCCCGACAGCCGACCCGGACGCGCTCGCCGCGGCCGACCTGGAGCAGGGCGTCCCGCTGCTCCCGGACGACCCGTGGACGCTGGAGACCTCGAAGCTCACGCTCACGGGGCTCGACTACCACGGCATCGTCGAGGTGAAGACGTACAACGGCACCGTCAAGAAGGTGCTGAAGTTCACCGCCGACACCATCGACATCAGGGACCTCCACCAGCTGACGACGGGTCCGGCCGGCACCACCGGCCACGTCAAGGCTGAGGAGGGCTCGACCTCCACCATCCGGGGCGGCACGGTGACGATGTACACGGAGAGCCTGAAGGGCAACCTCTTCGGCATCATCCCCATCACCTTCAGCCCGGAGACCCCGCCGCCGCTGAACGTACCGTTCGCGTTCTTCACCAACGCCACCGT
>NZ_NEUF01000183.1:21007-43117 GCF_002910915.1 Streptomyces sp. SM10
ACGGTGCGTCAGGCGTGCTCGCCGCTCAGGTGGTGCACCCGGACCATGTTGGTGGTGCCGGGGACGCCGGGGGGCGAGCCGGCGGTGATGACCATCGTGTCGCCGTCGCTGTAGCGGTTCAGCTTCAGCAGCTCGGCGTCGACCAGGTCGACCATGGCGTCCGTGTTGTCCACGTGCGGCACGACGTGGGACTCGACGCCCCAGCTCAGCGCGAGCTGGTTGCGGGTCGACTCCTCCGTGGTGAAGGCCAGGATCGGCTGCGCCGTGCGGTAGCGGGAGAGACGGCGGGCTGTGTCGCCGGACTTGGTGAAGGCCACCAGCGCCTTCCCGTCCAGGAAGTCCGCGATCTCGCAGGCCGCCCGGGCCACCGAACCGCCCTGGGTACGGGGCTTCTTGCCCGGCACCAGCGGCTGGAGGCCCTTGGACAGGAGCTCCTCCTCGGCGGCGACGACGATCTTCGACATCGTCTTGACCGTCTCGATCGGGTACGCGCCGACCGAGGACTCCGCCGACAGCATGACCGCGTCGGCACCGTCGAGGATCGCGTTGGCGACGTCGGACGCCTCGGCGCGGGTCGGCCGCGAGTTGGTGATCATCGACTCCATCATCTGGGTCGCCACGATCACCGGCTTGGCGTTGCGGCGGCAGAGCTCGATGAGGCGCTTCTGCACCATCGGGACCTTCTCGAGCGGATACTCGACGGCGAGGTCGCCGCGGGCGACCATCACGGCGTCGAAGGCGGCGACGACGCCCTCCATGTGCTCGACGGCCTGCGGCTTCTCGACCTTGGCGATGACGGGGACCCGGCGGCCCTCCTCGTCCATCACCTTGTGCACGTCCTTGACGTCCTCGGCGTCCCGGACGAAGGACAGCGCGACCATGTCGCAGCCCATCCGCAGGGCGAAGCGGAGGTCCTCGACGTCCTTCTCGGAGAGGGCGGGGACGTTGACCGCCGCACCCGGCAGGTTGATGCCCTTGTGGTCGGAGATGACACCGCCCTCGATGACGATGGTGGTGACCCGGGGGCCGTCGACCGAGACGACCTTCAGCTCGACGTTGCCGTCGTTGATCAGGACCGGGTCGCCCTTGGCGACGTCGCCGGGCAGCCCCTTGTAGGTGGTGCCGCAGATCGACTTGTCGCCGGCGACGTCCTCGGAGGTGATGACGAACTCGTCCCCGCGGACCAGCTCGACAGGACCCTCGGCGAACTTCGCGAGGCGGATCTTGGGGCCCTGGAGGTCGGCGAGGACACCGACCGCACGGCCGGTCTCGGCCGCGGCCTTGCGGACCCGGTCGTAACGGCCTTGGTGCTCCTCGTGGGAACCGTGACTGAAATTGAAACGGGCCACGCTCATGCCGGCCTCGATCAGAGCGACGAGCTGCTCATGGGAGTCGACGGCGGGACCGAGGGTGCAGACGATTTTGGAACGGCGCATGAGGCGGATCCTATCGGTTTGTTTCACTGCGGAATATTCCGTCTGGTGGAAGATACAAAGGGGCGCGGGGCCGCTCAGTTGTGGACCAGCGCGAAGGTCTGTCCGGCGATCTCCAGCTCCTCGTCCGTCGGCACCACGGCGACCGCCACCCGTGCGTCGTCGGGCGAGATCAGCCGGGCTTCACCGGACCGCACGGCGTTGCGCTCCGGGTCCACGACCAGGCCGAAACCCTCCAGTCCCGTGAGCGCAGCCTCCCGTACCGGAGCCGAGTTCTCCCCGACCCCCGCCGTGAACACCACGGCGTCCACCCGGCCGAGGACCGCCGAATAGGCGCCGATGTACTTCTTCAGCCGGTGGATGTAGATGTCGAACGCGAGGATCGCCCGCTCGTCACCCTCGTCGACCCTGCGGCGGATCTCCCGCATGTCGTTGTCGCCGCAGAGGCCGACCAGGCCGCTCCGCTTGTTGAGCAGGGTGTCGATCTCGTCCGTCGACATCCCCGCCACCCGCTGCAGGTGGAAGGTGACGGCGGGGTCGATGTCTCCCGAGCGGGTGCCCATGACCAGCCCCTCCAGCGGGGTCAGCCCCATGGACGTCTCCACGCACCGGCCGCCCGCCACCGCGGAGGCCGAGGCGCCGTTGCCCAGGTGCAGCACGATCACGTTCACGTCGGCCACCGGACGGCCCAGCAGCTCGGCCGTCCTGCGCGAGACGTAGGCGTGGGAGGTGCCGTGGAAGCCGTAGCGGCGGATGCGGTGCGCGTCGGCGGTCTCCACGTCGATGGCGTACCGCGCCGCGGACTCCGGCATCGTCGTGTGGAACGCCGTGTCGAAGACAGCGACCTGGGGCAGGTCGGGGCGCAGGGTCTGAGCGGTGCGGATCCCGGTGATGTTCGCCGGGTTGTGCAGCGGGGCCACCGGGACGAGGCGCTCGATCTCCTTCAGTACCTCGTCGGTGATCACGGTGGGCTCGGTGAACCTCAGCCCGCCGTGCACCACCCGGTGGCCGATCGCCGCCAGCTCGGGGGAGTCCAGCCCGAGCCCGTCGGCCGCCAGCTCGGCGGCAGCGGCCTTCAGCGCCTCCTCGTGGTCGGCGATCCTGCCGGTGCGCTCGCGGGGTTCCCCGCCTGTCAGCGGGGTGTGCACCAGCCGGGAGGCCGACTCGCCGATCCGCTCGACCAGACCGGTGGCCAGCCTGGACCGGTCGCGCATGTCCAGCAGCTGGTACTTCACCGACGAGGAGCCGGAGTTGAGCACGAGTACGCGGTGGGCGTCGTTCATGGAGCGGGAGCCTTCGCTGGTCGGGCCGGTGGTCATCGTGGTCATTCCTCGCTCTGTGCCTGGATCGCCGTGATGGCCACCGTGGTGACGATGTCCTGGACCAGCGCGCCGCGCGACAGGTCGTTGACCGGTTTGCGCAGCCCCTGCATGACCGGGCCGACCGCGACCGCGCCCGCCGAGCGCTGGACCGCCTTGTAGGTGTTGTTGCCGGTGTTGAGGTCCGGGAAGATCAGTACGGTCGCCCGGCCCGCCACCTCGGACGCCGGCAGCTTGGTCGCGGCGACGGACGGCTCGACCGCCGCGTCGTACTGGATCGGGCCCTCGATGCTGAGGTCCGGCCGTGAGGCGCGTACCCGTTCCGTGGCGTCCCGCACCTTGTCGACGTCGGCTCCCGTGCCCGAGGTGCCCGTCGAGTAGGAGAGCATCGCGATCCTGGGGTCCACGCCGAAGCGGGCAGCGGTGGCGGCGGACTGCACCGCGATGTCGGCGAGCTGTTCCGCGTCCGGATCCGGGTTGACCGCGCAGTCGCCGTAGACCAGCACCTTGTCGGCGAGGCACATGAAGAACACCGAGGAGACGATCGAGGCGTCGGGTTTCGTCTTGATGATCTCGAAAGCCGGCCGGATCGTCGCGGCCGTGGAGTGCACCGAGCCGGAGACCATGCCGTCGGCCAGTCCCTCCTGGACCATCAGGGTGCCGAAGTAGTTGACGTCCGAGACGACGTCGTACGCGAGCTCCACCGTCACCCCGCGGTGCGCGCGCAGCGCGGCGTACCGCTCGGCGAAGCCCTGGCGCAGTTCGGAGGTCGCCGGGTCGACGAGCCGGGTCCCGGCGAGGTCGATGCCCAGGTCGGCGGCCTTCTTGCGGATGACGTCGGTGTCCCCGAGCAGGGTCAGGTCGCAGACGTCGCGGCGCAGGAGGACGTCGGCGGCGCGCAGGACGCGCTCCTCGGTGCCCTCCGGCAGGACGACCCGGCGCCGGTCGGAGCGGGCCTGCTCCAGCAGTTCGTGCTCGAACATCATCGGGGTGACCCGGCCGCTGCGGGCCACGGAGATCCGCTCCAGCAGGGCGCCGGTGTCCACGTGGCGCTCGAAGAGGCCGAGCGCAGTCTCCGCCTTGCGGGGGGTGGCCGCGTTCAACTTGCCTTCCAGGGCGAAGAGTTCTGCGGCCGTGGGGAAGGAGCCGCCGGTCACGGCGACGACCGGGGTGCCCGGCGCGAGGCGGGTGGCGAGCCGGAGTATCTCCTCGCCGGGGCGCTCGTTCAGGGTGAGCAGGACGCCCGCGATGGGCGGCGTGCCGGCGCTGTGGGCCGCGAGCGAGCCGATGACCAGGTCCGCGCGGTCGCCGGGGGTGACGACCATGCAGCCCGGGGTCAGGGCCTTCAGGAGGTTCGGCAGCATGGCGCCGCCGAACACGAAGTCCAGTGCGTCCCTGGCCAGGCCCGAGTCGTCGCCGAGCAGAACCGTTCCGTCCAGGGCGGTCGTGATCTGGGAGACGGTGGGTGCGGAGAGCGCGGGATCGTCCGGCAGTACGGAGCAGGGGACCGGGAGCTGCTCGCTGAGGCGCTCCGCGATGCCCGCGCGGTCCTCGGACGCCACCCGGTTCACGATCATCGCCAGGACGTCGCAGCCGAGGCCGGCGTACGCCCGGTAGGCGTTGCGCGTCTCGGCCCGCACGGACCCGGCGTCCTGGCCCTTGCCGCCGACCACCGCGATCACCGAGGCGCCGAACTCGTTGGCGAGCCGGGCGTTCAGGGCCAGTTCGTCGGGGAGCTGGGTGGCGGCGAAGTCGCTGCCGAGGACCAGCACCACCTCGTAGTCGCGGGCCACCTGGTGGAACCGCTCGACGAGCAGGGAGACCAGTTCGTCGGTACCCTTCTCCGCCTGGACCGCGGAGGCCTCGTGGTAGTCCAGGCCGAAGGCGGTCTCCGCGCTCTGGGAGAGCCGGTAGCGCGCCCGCAGCAGCTCGAACAGCCGGTCGGGTCCGTCGTGGACGAGCGGGCGGAAGACGCCGACCCGGTCCACCTGACGCGTCAGTAGCTCCATGACTCCCAGATCGACGACCTGGCGGCCGTCTCCCCGGTCGATCCCGGTCACGTACACGCTGCGCGCCACGCGTGGTCTCCGTCCTGTTTGGCTGGCATTGTCCCTTTGACGATACCTACCGGGGCAGGTGAGCCGCCCGCCGGGAGCCCTGCCCCGGCAGGGCCCTGACGGGCCCCGGACGGCGCCCGCCCGCGGGGCCGGAAGCGCGGGTGCCCGGCTCGGCGTGGGACACTCGTCATGGCTCACGGTACGGGGGTTTCTCCACGGCCCCCGGAATCCATGGCACTAGCGAGCAGGAGACAGAGCAGGATGCGCATCGGAATTCTCACCGCAGGCGGCGACTGCCCAGGCCTGAACGCTGTGATCCGGTCGGTCGTGCACCGCGCCGTCGTGGGGCACGGCGATGAGGTCATCGGCTTCGAGGACGGCTTCAAGGGGCTGCTCGACGGCCACTTCCGGCCCCTGGACCTGAACGCGGTCAGCGGCATCCTGGCGCGCGGCGGCACGATCCTCGGTTCGGCGCGTCTCGAACGCGACCGGCTGCGCGAGGCCGCCGAGAACTGCGCCGAACTCTCCCTCCGCTACGGCGTCGACGCGCTGATCCCGATCGGCGGCGAGGGCACGCTCACCGCGGCCCGCATGCTGTCCGACGCCGGAATGCCCGTCGTCGGCGTCCCGAAGACCATCGACAACGACATCTCAGCGACCGACCGGACCTTCGGCTTCGACACCGCCGTGGGCGTCGCGACCGAGGCCATAGACCGCCTGAAGACCACGGCCGAATCCCACCAGCGGGTCATGGTCGTCGAGGTCATGGGGCGTCACGCGGGCTGGATCGCGCTGGAGTCCGGCATGGCCGGCGGTGCGCACGGCATCTGTCTGCCCGAGCGGCCCTTCCAGGTCGACGACCTGGTCAAGATGGTCGAGGAACGCTTCGCGCGCGGCAAGAAGTTCGCCGTCATCTGCGTCGCCGAGGGCGCCCACCCGGCCGAGGGCTCCATGCCGTACGCCAAGGGCGAGATCGACCAGTTCGGCCACGAGCGCTTCAAGGGCATCGGCAACCGCCTCGCCGCCGAGCTGGAACTGCGCCTCGGCAAGGAGGCCCGGCCGGTCATCCTCGGCCATGTGCAGCGCGGTGGCACGCCGACCGCCTACGACCGGGTGCTCGCGACCCGCTTCGGCTGGAACGCCGTGGAGGCCGTGCACCGCGGTGACTTCGGCCGGATGACGGCGCTGCGCGGGACCGAGATCGTGATGGCCCCCCTGGCGGACGCCGTGACCCGGCTGAAGACGGTCCCCAGCGACCGGATGTACGAGGCCGAGTCGGTCTTCTGAGCCGCCCCTGCGGTGCGCACCCGGCCCCCGCCCTCCGCCCCCGGAGGGCCGGGGCCGCCGCTGTCGCCCCGGGGCGGACCGGGTGAACGGCCGGAAGGGCTCAGATGCCCGCCGTCCGCCAGAACTCCTCGACCACCCGGTCCAGGAACTCCCGGCCCTCCTCGCCCGCAGTCCCGGCCCGGTCCCGGCCCGTGGTGTTCCAGCTCAGCGTCGAGACCATCAGCGCCTGGTAGTCGGTGTGCAACTGCTCCAGCACGTCCTGGACCAGGATCCGGTCCAGCGGCACGAGCCTGTCCACCGGGCGTACGTAGGCCTGCCAGCGGGTGGTGACCGCCCTGGTCAGCAGGCCGGCCAGCTCCTCGTTGCGGCCGGTCGCCGTCAGGAACTGGGCCGCGGACATGTCCAGCGCGTCGCAGAGGGCCACGGCCTGGCGCTCGTTGCCGCGCCAGCGCCCGGAGTCCTCGATCTTCTGGTACGCGGCGACCGTCATCCCGAGCGCCCGCGCCACTTCGTCCAGCGCGAGGTCCCGGGCCAGCCGGTGGTCGCGCAACGTGCTCGCGGCGGACAGTAGTTCGCCCGGCGCGCACCACAGCACCCCGGCCAGTGCCATGAGTTCGCGTTCGCCGGGCGTGGCCGTGCCACGCTCCCAGGCCATCACGGTCTCGGCCGTGATCCGCATTCCGTACTGGGCGCCGAGCCCGTACGCAACATGTCCGGGAGCCATTCCCAGCGCCTCGCGGAGGCGGCGCGCGGCGGGGGCGTTGAAGGGTGGGATGGGGTGCACGGCCCCACCGTAGAAGCCCGGGAACGGCCTGGCTACAGGCTGTTCCTATCAGTTCACCCTTCGTATGATCCTCCTAGCGCCTCCCCGGAGGCGCCCCGGACCATCAGCGGGTTTCAGCCACCCAGTGGTAGTGCAGCTCGGGCCGGCCCACCTGGCCGTAGCTGGGCCGGCGCACGGCCCTGCCCACCGTCACCAGATGTTCCAGATAGCGGCGCGCGGTGATCCGGGAGATCCCCAGATCCTCCCCGGCGGCCGCCGCGGTGACCCCCTCCGGCGCCTCCCGCAGCGCCCGCGTCACCGCCTCCAGCGTGGGGCCGCTCAGCCCCTTGGGCAGGGTGGCCGGGTCCGCGACCCGCAGCGCGCCCAGCGCCCGGTCCACCTCCTCCTGGCCGCTCGCCTCACCGGCCGCCGCCCGGAATTCCGCGTACCGCACGAGCCGGTCGCGGAGCGTGGGATAGGTGAACGGCTTCAGCACGTACTGCACGACGCCGAGCGACACACCCTCCCGCACCACCGCCAGATCGCGCGCGGACGTCACCGCGATGACGTCCGCCGCGTGTCCCGCCGCCCGCAGGGACCGCAGCAGCTGCAGACCGTGTCCGTCGGGAAGGTACAGGTCGAGCAGCAGCAGGTCCACCTCCGTGCGCTCCAGCGCCCGGACGGCCTCCGCCCGGGAGCGGGCCACGGCGGCGACCTCGAAGCCCGGCACCCGGTCCACGTACAGCTGATGGGCGTCGGCGGCCACCGGGTCGTCCTCCACGACCAGCACCCGGATCACGGCGCCACCCTCTCCACCGCGCGGCCGGAGAGCGGCAGCCGCACCGTGAACTCCGCGCCGCCGTCCGGTGCCCGGCCCAGCGTCACCGCCCCGCCGTTGCGGTGCACCGCCTGCCGCACGAGCGCCAGGCCCAGGCCGCGGCCCGTGCCGTTGGTCGTCCAGCCCCGCCGGAACACCTCGTCCGCGTCGTCCGGGCCGATGCCGGCGCCGGTGTCCGCGACCCGCAGCAGGAGCTCGCCCGCCTCCGTCCGCGCGGTCACGGTGACCAGGGCCCGGAGGGCGGTGCGCTGGGCCGGGACGGTCCGGCCGGACGTGCCCGTCGCCGTGTCGGACGCGGCGTCCACGGCGTTGTCGATGAGGTTGCCGAGGATCGTGACCAGGTCCCGGGGGGCCAGCGCACGCGGCAGCGCCCCGTCGTCGATCAGGCTGTCCTCGGCGAGCACCAACTCCACGCCACGCTCGTTGGCCTGCGCCGCCTTGCCGAGCAGCAGCGCGGCCAGCACCGGTTCGGCCACCGCGCCCACGACCCGGTCGGTGAGGACCTGCGCCAGCTCCAGCTCCGCCGTCGCGAAGTCCACCGCCTCCTCGACCCGGTCCAGCTCGATGAGCGAGACCACGGTGTGCAGCCGGTTCGCCGCCTCGTGCGCCTGGGAGCGCAGCGCCTGGGTGAAGCCGCGTTCCGAGTCGAGCTCGCCGGACAGCGCCTGGAGCTCCGTGTGGTCCCTCAGCGTCACGACGGTGCCGCGCCGCTCGCCGCCGACCACCGGGCTGGTGTTGACGACGATCACCCGCTCCGCCGTGAGGTGGACCTCGTCCACCCGCGGCTCGGACGCCAGGAGTGCCCCGGTCAGCGGCGCCGGCAGCGCGAGCTCGTCGATCCGGCGGCCGACCGATCCCGGGGCCAGCCCCAGCAGCTCCCGGCCGGCGTCGTTGATCAGGGCGACCCTGCGCTGCCCGTCCAGCATGATCAGTCCCTCGCGCACCGCGTGCAGCGTCGCCTCGTGGTACGTGTGCATCCGGCTCAGCTCCCCGGCGTTCATCCCGTGCGTGTGCCGCCGCAGCCTTGCGTTGATCACGTACGTCCCGAGCGCCCCGAGGGCCAGGGCGGCCCCCGCCGCCGTACCCAGGGCGCCCAGCTGTTCCCGCACCTGCGTGGACACCCGCTCGACGGTGATGCCCGCGCTCACCAGGCCGACGATCCTGCCCCCGTCGCGGACCGGGGTGACGACCCGTATCGAGGGCCCCAGCGTCCCGGTGTAGGTCTCCTCGAAGGTCTCGCCGAGCAGGGCGCGCTCGGTGTGACCGATGAACCTCCTGCCGATCTGGGACGGGTCCGGGTGGGTCCACCGGACGCCCCGGGGGTTCATGATCGTGACGAAGGCGATCCCGGTGTCCTGGCGGACCCGCTCCGCGTACGGCTGGAGTACGGCGGACGGGTCCGGGGTACGGATCGCCTCCCGCACCGAGGGAGATCCGGCCATGGCGAGGGCGGCCACCCGCACCTGGCGGGCCGCGGTCTCCTCCGCCTGGGAACGGCCCGAGGCGTACGCGAAGAAGGCGCACCCGGCCACGACCGCCGCCACGAGCAGGGCCTGCATCGCGAACAGCTGGCCGGCCAGGCTGCGGGGGAGGGTCCGGGGCAGGCGCATGCCCCACAGTCTGCACGGAGGGGCCCACCGGCCCAAGGTGGCCGATAAACGTCCGTGAACGATATGAACGCAAGGGTGACGGCCGTCACAGGGAAGTGAATAGTCACCGGGGCCCCCAGGGACGGGGAGCCACCGCATACCCGAGGAGACCCCCGTGGCAGAGAAAGCCGCACGACGGGACCGCACCCATTACCTCTACCTGGCCGTGATCGCCGCCGTGGTGCTGGGCATCACCGTGGGCCTGGTGGTTCCGGACTTCGCCGTGGAGCTCAAGCCGATCGGCACCGGCTTCGTCAACCTCATCAAGATGATGATCTCGCCGATCATCTTCTGCACGATCGTGCTGGGCGTCGGCTCCGTACGGAAGGCCGCCAAGGTCGGAGCCGTCGGCGGTCTGGCCCTCGGCTACTTCCTGGTGATGTCGACCGTCGCCCTGGCCATCGGCCTGGTCGTCGGCAACATCCTGGAGCCCGGATCCAGCCTCCACCTCACCGACGCGGCCCGCGCCGCCGGTGAGGCGCAGGCGGGCGACAGCGAGACCACCGTGGACTTCCTGCTCGGGATCATCCCCACCACCATGGTGTCCGCCTTCACCGAGGGCGAGGTCCTGCAGACCCTGCTCATCGCCCTGCTCGCGGGCTTCGCGCTCCAGGCCCTGGGATCCGCCGGTGAGCCCGTCCTGCGGGGTATCGGCCACATCCAGCGCCTCGTCTTCCGCGTCCTCGCCATGATCATGTGGGTTGCCCCGGTCGGCGCGTTCGGCGCGATGGCGGCGGTGGTCGGGGAGACCGGCGTGGACGCACTGAAATCGCTGGCGGTCATCATGATCGGCTTCTACGTGACCTGCGCGATCTTCGTGTTCGTGATCCTCGGCGCGATCCTGCGCCTGGTGGCCGGGGTCAACATCCTCTCCCTGCTGAAGTACCTGGGCCGTGAGTTCCTGCTGATCCTCTCCACCTCCTCGTCCGAGTCGGCCCTGCCGCGGCTCATCGCGAAGATGGAGCACATGGGCGTCAGCAAGCCCGTCGTCGGCATCACCGTGCCGACCGGCTACTCCTTCAACCTCGACGGCACCGCGATCTACCTCACGATGGCCTCGCTCTTCATCGCCAACGCCACGGGCGACCCGCTGAGCATCGGCGAGCAGATCTCGCTGCTGGTCTTCATGGTGATCGCCTCGAAGGGCGCGGCGGGCGTCACCGGCGCCGGCCTGGCCACCCTCGCGGGCGGCCTCCAGTCGCACCGCCCCGAACTGGTCGACGGTGTCGGGCTGATCGTCGGCATCGACCGCTTCATGAGCGAGGCCCGCGCCCTGACGAACTTCGCGGGCAACGCGGTGGCCACCGTCCTCGTCGGCACCTGGACCAAGGAGATCGACCGGGAGCGGGTGGACCAGGTCCTCTCCGGCGCCCTTCCGTTCGACGAGCGGACGATGACGGACGACGCGCACGCCGGCGGCGAGCCGCACGTCCCGGACGCCCGGGACGGCGGCGAGGAGCAGCCCTCGCTGGTCAAGGCGTAACGCCTCGTCGCGCGCTCGGGCGGCCGGTACGGGAATCCCGTGCCGGCCGCCCGAGCGCGCGACGAAGAGCCGCACTCGCGCTGCTGCTCCCGATGCTCGCCGGCGTGGCCGGATGCGGCGCCGACGACGCGACCGTGGCGGGGGAGGCGGTCTACGGGCAGCCGCTCGCCGAACAGTTCCAGGCGGCGACCGGCGCCACCCGCGGCGCGGGTACGGCCGCCTTCCTCTCGACGCTGACCTACGGGACGCGGTGCGCCACCAACGGCGACACGGGGCTCGGCACCTCGGAGATCGTCCGCCCCGTGGACTGCGCGGACCGGCACGACATCCGGGTGCTGGACCAGGTGGAGGTGGACCGGGTGTTCCCCGGCAACCGGCGCATCGCGAACGGTGACGCCTACGGGAAGGCGGAGTGCGAGCGCGCCGACGCCGCCGCACCGCAGGACTGGCGGCGCGGCGGCCGCTACGAGGACGGGTTCGGCTTCCTGGAGGAGTCCAGCGTGGAAATGACGGTCTCCATGGGCGGGAAGACCGGCGGAGGCGGGACGGAGACAAAGGTGACGGGCTCCTACACCTGTTTCCTCACCACCGCCTGAAATCGACGAGACGACGGGCTTTCGGGCAGCGGCCAGGGGGTGCGGGCGACGGCCGCCGTCCGGAATCCCTCCCGAAGCCCGTCCCGTCCCGTCCCTTGCCTTGACGCCGACGTCAAGGCTTACGGTCGCGGTATGCGAATCGGGGAGCTGGCCGAACGTGCCGGTACGACGACACGGACGCTGCGGTACTACGAGTCGCGGGGCCTGCTGCACGCGCACCGCGCGCAGAACGGCTACCGCACGTACGACGAGAGCGACCTGCGGCTGATCCGGCAGATCCGGACGCTTCAGGACTTCGGGTTCGACCTGGAGGAGACCCGCCCCTTCGTCGACTGCCTGCGCGCCGGTCACCCGGCGGGCGACTCCTGCCCCGCCTCGCTGGCCGTCTACCGGCGCAAGCTCGGCGAACTGGACGCACTCATCGGCCAGTTGCAGGGCGTCCGGGCGGAAGTGGGTGCCCAGCTGGCCCGCGCCGAGCTGGAGGCGTCGGCCGAGGTGCCGGGCGGCCCCGAGCCACGATGTGAACTGAACTGGGAGGACGAGGGATGATCCACGCAGAAGGTGTCGCCGAGGTCACCGACACGACGTTCGACGCCGAGGTCCTGGGAGCCGGGCTGCCGGTCCTGGTCGAATTCACCGCCGACTGGTGCGGCCCCTGCCGTCAACTGGCCCCGGTGCTCGGCGCGATCGCACGGGAGGAGGCCGGTCGCCTGAAGGTCGTCCAGATCGACGTGGACCACAACCCGGGCATCACGAGCCGGTACGCGGTGCTGTCGATGCCGACGCTGATGGTGTTCCAGGACGGCGAACCGGTGCAGTCGATGGTGGGCGCCCGTCCGAAGCGCCGGCTTCTCCAGGAGCTGGAGGACGTGCTCCCGGCGGCGGCCTGAGGCCTGGTCCCGCTCAGGGCGTCGGACGGCAGCCGCCCGCCGGGCCCCGTGGCCGCCGAGGGGGCGGTCGATGGGGCCAGGAGATCGCCGACCGGTACGCGCTGGAATCCGGCGTGGCAGTTGAAGGGCTTGTAGGTGACGTGCTGAGCGACGGGACCGCCTCCGATGTCGAGCTGGCGGCGTTCGCCCCCGTGCTCCACGCGGCCCTCCGCGACGTTCTGGCCATAGCGATGCGCGAGTAGTCCTCACCCCCGGTCGGGTGAGGTGCCGTGCTTCGGGTCGGCGGGGCATCTCACCCACGATTGATGGAGAAGGTGCGCCGTTGGATCAGTGAGGGACAACGGCGCATTACGCACTGTTGTGGGCCCTGCACCCCGCGATAGCATCTCGCTGTCCACCGCACCAGGCAGGGTCGGTGACGCGCGAGGGGGATCGTGGAGCAGCGTGATGTGCAGGGCCACTACGAACAACTGGCGGTCGAGTACGACGATCACTGGGTGTACGGGCCGAGCTACATCCCCTGGATGGCGTCCCGCATCGCCGAAGCGCTAAGGCTCGCGGCCACTGACCGCATCGCCGACATCGGTTGTGGCACAGGGCTGTTCGCGCGAGAGGTGACGAAGGCTGTCCGGCCCACCCACCCTGTCCTCTGCGCGGACCCGTCGGAAGCGATGCTGCGTCAGATCGGTACGCCACCCCCGCCCGGCCTGACGCCGGTCGTTGCCTCGGCGGAGAACATCGCTGATGGCGACGTCGAGCTGCCGCAGGGCCGGCTCGACGCGATGTGGTTGAAGGAGTCGGTCCACCATCTCCCGGACCCGGCGCGGACACTGCGAGGACTGGCCGCTCGGCTGGCGCCCGGTGGGCGCCTGCTGGTGGTGATGCTCCCGGCCTCGATCCGGTATCCGCTGTTCAATGCGGCACTCACCCGTTTCGAGGAGCTCCAGCCGGACCCGGCCGACATCGTGGGGCATCTGGAGTCCGCCGGAATGAAGGCCGGGCTCACCTACGTCGAGCACGAACTGCGCATCGACCGGGACAGATACTTCGGCATGGTGCGCGCTCGCTACATGTCGCTGCTCTCCACGTTCAGCGACGATGAGATCGAGAAGGGCATCGAAGAGATGAGCGCAGCTCACCCCGAGCCCGTCCTTGTGTTTCCCGACCGATTCGCCTTCGTCCTGGGTGAAGCGGAGAAGCGGCGAGGTGGGGGCGAATGAGCACTGTGGTTGATGAACGACTGCGTCGGCTCCGGAGCGAACTGGACGATCATTCGCGGATCGCGGACCACCTCGGGCTCGACCTCGAGCGTCCCCTACGCAGCCTCAACGACGGCTATCCCGAAAATGCCGTGGCGCTCGTCGGGAAGCTGACCGAGAAGCTCCTCAAGGAGTTATGGCGCCACCACGACATCGAGGGCGACCCCACGACCAAGGCGTTGAACGACCTGGTCAAGCGCTGCCGTCCGCACATCCGCAGCAGCACGGTGATGGACGCCCTGGACGACATCCGCCGGCTCCGCAACCGCTCCACGCACGACGGATACGACATCAGCGACGAGGACGGCCTCCTGGCGGTGCGACGCCTCGTGGATGTGCTGGTCTGGTTCACGAACACGGGAAGTGCAGCGCTCCTCGGTGGAGAACCTGATGTGGCCCCAGAGGTGGCCAGACGCTGTGAGTTCCTGGCAGGCCTGTACGTCACCCTGGGCTATCGGCAGGCCAAGCGCTTCGTTCTCAGCCCCGATACCGTCTACCAGCTGTTCTGCCGCGAATCAGGCATGCGGTTCGAGTACGTGGAACTCATGCTCTCCCAGGAGGCGGACGACCTGAGCACGGTCCTCGCCGCCACCGGGGGCGAGTTGCTGCGGACCCGGTTGCCCAAGCTCACCAGGTTCGTCGTTCTGGAGGATGACAACGGCAGCGCGGCCTCCGGCGCACTTCACGACCTGCTCGGACTCGACTTCCGCATCGTCCGTTACGACGGCTTCGTCGAGACACTCATCAACCTCGATACACATATCGGGGCAATCTCGTCCTCGGCCGGGCACGTAGAGCCCCACGTCCCGATCAGTGCAGCCGTACTGTCCACGGACCCGCACACCGGCGAATCCCGGATGGCGGAGTCCGAGGATGCAGCGGAGCTACTCACCCGCCTCGCTCGGGGCAGTGCCAACGTGCTCGTTACCGGCCGTTCCGGAAGCGGGAAAAGCACTCTTCTGCGCTCCCTGGCGTCCAACCCCGGAACCCGGCGGTTCCGCTTCTACTTCGATCTCGGGCTCAAGCCCAAGGACGAGCCGTTCTCGGAGTACGCCGGGCGGCTCCTGGCGCCGTCCATGGCGTCTGACCGCTCCTGTGCCTACGACCTCTTCCTCTACCTGATCCGCTCAGGCACCGCGCTCTGTATTCTCGACGCGGTTGACGAAGGTGTAGAGGAACCAAGCCCTGCCGGCTTCCTGCGGCTCTTCGCGGACCTCGCGGCTGTGCTCTCTGCCGAGTCCGCCGTGGTCATGAGCTCGCGGGTGTCCTTTCTGGCCGACTCGCCACAGGTACGCCAGCTGTTGGACAGCGGAGCAGGCCGTTCCGAGCAGCTCGTCGAGCAGATGTACGCCAATGGAGTCGACCCGGCGAGGGTCCCGCACTTCCACCTCGTACGCCTCGCCGAACCTGATGCGACACCGTTGGAGAAGCGACTCACAGCGTCACTGGCGCTTCCTCCCGGTCAGCCCCTCGCCGACATCCTTGGTGCGCACATCGCGCACACACTGGCCGCTCATGGCCGAACAGGCATCGAAGAGCGCATGACCGCTTCGTTCGGGCACGCTTTTCTGACCGACCAGACCGTCTTTTCCCTTCTCGACCTGCACCGGGCGTTGGGGATGAGCGCGTTCAGCGGCGGGCGGCTCGCCTTCGACGCCTGTGTGTTCCTTCCTCTGCTACGCCAGGCGGGCTCCGACCAGGTCGCCTTCGTGCACACGGCCTACCAGGCGCTACTGGCTGCGCGGTATCTGGCTGAGGCCGAACACCGGGACACGGCGGCGGATGTACCGGGCGGCGCATTCATCACCGAGCAGGTACGGGCGTTCCTCGCGGGCCTGCCCGGGGGCCCGGCGACCGACGACTGCGTCCTGCCCGCCGGGACCTATCTCGTCGGCCCCGCGGAACGGCTCCTTCTGCGCCGAGTACCGCGATCCGTACGCTTCGATCGTGACGCCGTGACCGTGGCGCGCTACCGCCGCTTCCTCGAAGCGCTCAACAGCGACGGCACCTCTCCATGGGATCATCCCGACCAGCCGGCCAATGTCACGCACCACCCGTGGACCGACCGGTTGCGCGAGGCCGGCTACTACACGGACGCACGCTTCGACGCGTACCCGGCTGTCTGCGTCAACTGGTGGAGTGCCTACGCCTTCGCTGCATTCGAGGGCAAGAGGTTGCCTACGTCCTTGGAATGGGAAGCAGCGGCGCGCGGTACGGACGGGCGGCTGTTCCCGTGGGGCGATGCCCCGGACGCCGGCTTGGTCAACTGTGCGGACTCATGGGTCGGGCACTCCGTTGTCACCTACCAAGCCTGGTACGAGGACTTTGCGGGCGACGCTGTACGCAGGGCATGGGTGACCCCGGCGACCGAACGGCCCGGTAACCGTTCTCCGTTCGGCGTTGTGGACATGGTGGGCAACTGCTGGGAGTGGACGTCCACCAGTCTCGGGGATCCCGGTGAGGCCGTCATCTGCGGTGGCAGCTACGACAATCCGATGCGCGCGGTGCAGGTGAGCAGTAAGGGGATCTACCGCAAGCGCGGTGGGAGCAACGCGGTGGGTTTCCGATGCGTGGAAGATGTCATGACCACCGAGGAGACGACGGCATGAGCGGCGAGCCTCGCCACGGAACGATCATCGACCGGCGGTCGAGCGGTGGGGGAGTGAACGGCAGCCTCGGGTCCTACATCGTCCAGGATGACGAGGATCAGCGGTACTACGGCTTCGACTACCGGCAGATCGTGACCGAGGGGTTCCGGACCATCCGTACGGGAGAACCTGTCCGCTTCTACGTCTCGAATGCCAGCCCCGACCGAGCCGAGTTCGTCATCCGACTCGACCAGCCCGACCCGTCCGAGTACTACGGATGACCGCGCCGCTCCCTCTCGGAGCCGTCACCGGTGTTCGCCAGGAACTGGCGGTTGTCGTGCCCGTGCGCCTGCTGCGAACTCCGGAATGGGACCAGGGGCCGTTTCCGTTCGAACTGGGCAGCCGCCGCACCGACGCCGAGACGAGGGCGACGTACTTCGCCCCCGCCTCCGCGCGCGTGCTGTACGGCGGACCGGGCAGGCCCCGCCGCTGGTACCGGCCGATATCAGTCGTACATGACGGCGTGCACCTCATCGGCATGGAGCTTCTTCGCACTGCCACTGCCCGAAACCCCGATTACGCCCTCGCAGTGCTGCACTTCACGGTGGCCAGACCGCTCCTGCCTGTGGTGCGTGCGATAGCCGGGCGGGCTGCCGCCGATGGCGATGCCGCGATGCTCACCGGTCCGCTGGATCCTGCGGTGCTCCTCGATGGCCTGGCCGAAGTCACCAGCGCGACCGGTACGTTCGCCAGTTCCCGCCCCTATACCGTCGCTTTCCTTACGCCCGAGGCCGGTCACGGTCCTGCACTTCGTGCGGGCTATGAAGGGGAACTTCCGGACACTGCCGATCGCTGGCTCTGGCAACTGGCGTCACGGTCGACCCCGGTCGACTTCCCACTCGCCCCGGAGACCGCCGCCGTGGAGCTCGGTAACGCCGTACGCATCTCGGCGGACTGGAGTGCTCTGGTGTTGCGGCAGGGAGCTGCCTTCCTCGGTCACCGAGCCGATACAGGGGACGGGGACTTCTACGCGTTCGGGGCCCTGCACACGCGCACCGTCTATTTGGACGCGCTGCTGCTCGGGTCGCTGCAGCGTGACCATATCGACGAACTCACCGACGAGCTCTCGGATGTCTTTGACACCAGGCGGCTGGCACGGAGAGTCGCCACGCTGGAGCGCAACATCGCGGCCTTCCGAAGTACCTACTGGCGCCAGCACCTGACTGCCCACGGCCCGGCCAACGAACTGCTGCTCGCCTTCCAGAACCAACATCGGCTGCCCGACCGTTTCGGGGAGGTCCTGGCGGAGGCCGCTGACTACAGCCGCCTGGTGCAGACGCAGGAGAGCCAGCAGATCAGCGGCGCACTGGGAGCGCTCACGGTCCTCGGCCTGCCGCTCGGAACCTCGCTCGGCGTGCTTCAGGTCGTCGGCGACGAATCCATCAGCCACCTACTCGTCGCGCTCGGGATTTCCGTGGTCGTGACCGCCGGTGCTCTCGCGACGCGTTACGGGCGGCTGGTGCTCTCGTCGCTGCGCGGAGTCGGCAGGCCGTAGCCCACCCGAAGCTCAAGTCCCGGAACCCGGGACTCTGGGGCCGGGGTCCGAGCGTCGGAGAGGGGCCGGTCACTCTTTCGAGGGTACGTGCGAAGCTTCGGGCCCGGCACTTGAGCTTCGAGATTCGAGGGTTGGGGTCCGGGGGCCGGGATTCGAGCGATGTTGTTCATCCGGCAGGTAAGGAAAGGGGTTTGGGGAAACCTACCCACCCTCCCTACCTCGCCACGGCCAGCAAGTATGACTAATCGTGATCGGCTTGCGGCGCAGAGTCGCGGGTGCTTACGGTGCCCACAACGCAACGACCCCGGCACGGTGTTGGAAGCACCAGCCGGGGCCTGACCCCAAGATCGAAACGGCGATCCCGTGGCTACCCAGCACCCTAGCTCCGCCCCCTGCGCCCCCGCACCCTCGAGCTCGTACCGCCGGGCCCGCACCGGCTACGGCAAGCGCTCCGTGCGTGACCAGGCTCCGGCCCGGGCGGCCGACTTCGCCCTCCTCCCCGAGCGCGAGCGGTACGTCGCCGGATACGTGGACCACCTCCCCGACGGCGCGGCCATGGACATCAAGTCGCTGGCCAAGGACCTCCCGCTGTACGGCCAGATGGCCATCGGTACCGCCCTGCGCACCCTCGCGGTAGCAGGTCATCTCCGCCACGTACGCTGCCGCGTCGAATCGCTCGGCCAGAGCCGCTGGGTGACACGTACCTACTGGTCCCGCCACGCCCACGACAACGAGTGGTGGGCCACCTTCCTCGCAGGGGAGGCGACCGAGGCCAGCGGCTCGAAGACTGTGCGGGAAGTGCCTGCGCCTCCGCCGTCGTGGGTGCCCGCCGAGACGGAGCCGCCCGCGCCCCAGGAGGAGGCGAGCGGCCTCGCCGTGCCGCAGCAGAGGTCGCAGGCCGTTCCGGACGCTGCTCCGTCGCCCGCCTACCTCGCGCTGGCCCGGCTCGGCCGCCTCGAACCCCGGCTGGCCCTCTCCGCCGGGGACTGTGCCGCGCTGGAGCGGCTTGCTGCGGAGTGGTTCGCCCGAGGGGTGGGCGCTGACTACTTCACTCAGGCCCTCACCTCAGGGCTCCCGTCCCCGATCGGCTCGCCCGTCGGCTTCGTGCGCCGCCGCCTCATCGACAAGATCCCGCCCCTGCTCCCTGCCGCAGTCCCCGCTGCGGGGCAGACCGCGCCGGACGTACGGCCCGTCCTGGTGGAGTGCGCCGAATGTGGCCGCCCTGGCCCCGCCGACGCGTTCCCGGACGGTCTCTGCCGTCCCTGCCGCGCCACCGTCCAGGCGGGGACGACAGTCCCGGCGGAGTCGGTGGCCGAACCGTCTGGCGAACGGGATGTCCACGCGCTGGTGGGAAGCATCCGCAACCTGATGCGGGCACCCTGACGCCTTCGGGCGACAGCCGTCCACCCCGGCCGAACCCGTCGGGATGCCTGTCGATGCGGCTGGCTACGATCTTCCTCGACCCGGAACGCGTCGAGCGCGCCGGGGGAATCGATCATGGGGGAAGCAATGCGCAGGACACTTACCGCGACGGCCTTCGTCCTGGCGGTTGCTCTGCTGACGGGCTGCGGTGGCGGCGAGGAGAAGCCGGCCGAAGCGGGCAAGGGCGGCAGCCCCGCCGCTCAGGAGCCCGCGAAGCCGGAGGCGTCCGGCGGAGACGCCGTGGAGGAAGGCGACTCGCACGAGGTGACGATCAAGGTCGAGGGGACGGGCAAGAGCAAGGTCATGTACACCCTCGCAGACTCGGACTTCGCCGAGGTGGACCTGCCGTGGACCAAGACGGCCACCATCGCCCCTCGGGGCGCGGAGCGCGAGGTCGGCCGACTGGTGCTCGTGACGCCGGGCACCATGACCGCGGCCGACGGCATGCTGGTTGCGGCAGGGTGCTCGATCACGGTGGACGGTAAGACGGTCGTCGAGCACGAGGGCGGCAAGACGGGCAAGCCCTGCTCGTACAAGCTGAAGTAGGCGCTCAGCCACGGGAGCGGGACGCCCCGGTGCGGCTCGATGCGAGACCACGGACCGTGCGCTGTCCCGAAAGTCGAGGTCGCGGGATGTTCGCACGTCCGCAACCTCTTTCCGATCCGGGCCCTCCGTCCCCGGGCCCGCACCACGCGCTCGTGGTGCGGGCCCGGGGCAGTTCCCGCCCCGTCAGGCCGGTCGCAGCCACACCGTCGCCAGCGGCGGGAGCGTCAGCGTGATGCTGGTGTCCCTGCCGTGCGACGGCACAGCCTCCGGCTTCAGCGGTTCCTCGTTGCGCACGCCGCTGCCGCCGTAGCGCGTCGCGTCGGTGTTGATGACCTCCACCCAGGCCTCCGGACCGTCCGGCACGCCGATCCGGTAGTCCTGCCGCACCACCGGTGAGAAGTGCGAGACCGCGATCAGCGGGGAGCCGTCCGCGTCGTAGCGGACGAACGAGAAGGCGTTGTCCTCCGCGGCGCCGCCGTCGATCCAGCTGAAGCCCTCCGGCGAGGTGTCGCGCTGCCAGAGCGCGGGCAGCGCGGTGTAGACCGCGTTGAGGTCCGTCACCAGGGTGCGTACGCCGCGGTGGTCGCCGGAGGCCTCGTACGTCTCGTCGAGCAGCCACCAGTCCGGGCCGTGACCCTCGGACCACTCAGCTCCCTGGGCGAACTCCTGGCCCATGAAAAGGAGTTGCTTGCCCGGGTGCGCCCACATGAAGCCGAGGTAGGCGCGGTGGTCGGCGCGCCGCTGCCACCAGTCGCCGGGCATCTTGGTGACCAGGGCCTGCTTGCCGTGCACCACCTCGTCGTGCGAGATGGGCAGCACGTAGTTCTCGCTGTACGCGTACACCATCGAGAACGTCATCTCGTTGTGGTGGTACTTGCGGTGGATGGGCTCCTTGGACATGTACACGAGGGAGTCGTGCATCCAGCCCATGTTCCACTTCAGGCCGAAGCCGAGTCCGCCGGAGTCCGTGGCGCGGGTCACCCCGTCCCAGGCGGTCGACTCCTCCGCCATCGTGACGACCCCCGGGTTCCGCCGGTAGACCGTCGCGTTCATCTCCTGGAGGAAGGCGACCGCGTCCAGGTTCTCCCGGCCCCCGAACTCGTTCGGGGACCACTGGCCGTCCTCGCGGGAGTAGTCGAGGTAGAGCATGGAGGCGACCGCGTCGACCCTCAGCCCGTCGATGTGGAACTCCTCGCACCAGTACGTGGCGTTGGAGACCAGGAAGTTGCGGACCTCCTTGCGGCCGTAGTCGAACTCCAGGGTCCCCCAGTCCGGGTGCGCGGCCCGGTTCGGGTCGGAGTGCTCGTACAGCGGGCGTCCGTCGAACTCCGCGAGGGCCCAGTCGTCGCGGGGGAAGTGGGCCGGCACCCAGTCCATGAGGACACCGATGCCCGCCGCGTGCAGCGCGTCGACCAGGAAGCGGAAGTCGTCCGGGGTGCCCATGCGGGACGTCGGCGCGTAGAAGCCGGTGACCTGGTAGCCCCAGGACCCGCCGAAGGGGTGCTCGGCGACCGGCATCAGCTCGACGTGGGTGAAGCCCAGCTCCTTCACGTACGAAGGGAGCTGCGCGGCGAGCTGACGGTAGGACAGGCCCGGTCGCCAGGAGGCGAGATGGATCTCGTAGACGGAGAACGGAGCCTCGTGCACCGGACGGTCCCCGCGGTGCGCCATCCAGTCCGCGTCCTGCCACGCGTGGTGCGAGGCCGTGACCACCGAGGCGGTGGCCGGCGGAACCTCCGTGTGGCGTGCCATCGGGTCGGCCCGCTGGGTGTGGGACCCGTCCGGCCGGCAGATGTCGTACTTGTAGACGGCTCCCTCGCCGACCCCCGGGAGGAACACCTCCCAGACGCCGGTGGAGCCGAGCGAGCGCATCGGGAAGCCCGTGCCGTCCCAGTAGTTGAAGTCGCCCGTGACCCGGACACCGCGGGCGTCCGGCGCCCAGACCGTGAAGCGGGTGCCGGTCACGCCCTGGTGCTCCAGCGGCTGCGAGCCGAGGGCCTTCCACAGCTCCTCGTGGCGGCCCTCGCCGATCAGGTGCAGATCGAGTTCCCCGATGGCGGGCAGGAAGCGGTACGGGTCGTCCACCTCGATGGTGTTGTCCTCGTAGGCGACCTTCAGGCGGTAGCCGTCGGGTACGGAGGGCAGCGGCAGCACCCCGGAGAAGAAGCCGTCGCCGTCGCTCTGCAGCTCGGCCGGCTTGCCCCCGTCCAGGAGCACCGTCACCGAGCGGGCGTAGGGCCGCAGCGCCCGGAAGAGCACTCCGCCCGGGACCGGGTGTGCGCCGAGCACGCCGTGCGGGTCGTGGTGGTCACCGGCGAGCAGCCTGCCCCGGTCCGCGTCGTCCAGGGCGGTGGCGGGCAGGACGTTCTTGCTTCCGCCGCCGCGCCGGGGCGACCATGACGAGGACAGGGGTGCGGAGCCTGGT
>NZ_NEUF01000184.1 GCF_002910915.1 Streptomyces sp. SM10
GCCGCGTCGCGTTCGGCCTCCCGGATGGCGACCGCGACGCGGGCGGAGCGGTCGGCTGCGGCCCGGTGGCGCAGGACCGCTTCGGCGGCCTGCCAGGCGGCGTGCAGGGTGCGCGCCTCCACCAGCTCGCGGCGCTGGGCGGCCGCGCTCTTCTCTGCGGCGGTCAGGGCCAGGGAGGCGTGCCGGTAGGCCAGCTCGGCGGCGATCAGGCCCTTCTGGCCACGGGCGGTCTCCGCCTCGGTGACGGTGCGGGCCGTGACCGTGACCTGGTCGGCGAGCTCGGAGGTGCGGCCGCGCTCCTCGGACGCGCGGCCGGAGAGCCTGCGGGCGAGGGTGCGGGTGCGCCGCTCGGCGCCGGCGTGGACGTCCCGGCTGAGGGCTCTCGCCGCGGTGGCGTCGACGATGCGGCCCAGCAGGTCGACGGACCCGGCGGTGAAGTCGCACTCCGCGGTGAGCTCGGCCCGGCGGCCCAGCTTGTTGCCGAAGCCGCTGACGAGGTCGGCGAGGCCGTCCGTGTCGCGGGTGTCGGTGACGGCCCGCAGCAGCAGGTCGGTGAAGTCGGAGTCCTTCTTGACGGCGAAGAGACCCGCCGCCTCGCCCTCGTCGGCGTTCATCTCGCGCTGGTATCGGAAGAGTTCGGGGTCGAGACCGAGGTCGCCGAGGTGTTCGTTCCAACGGTCGTGGATCTCTTCCCAGTGCACGTCCAGGTGCGGGTAGAACTTGCCGGCGTCGGTGAGGGCGTCGCGGAAGCCCTTCATCGTGCGGCGCCGGCCGCGGGCTCCCGAGACGCCTTCGGCGGGGCGGCCCACCGAGGTGGCCTCCGCGACGGGGAGGCTGTCGAGGCTGAGGCCTGGCCCGGGACGGAAGGAGTACCACGCTTCGGCGAACTTGCGGGGGTCGTTGGAGACCTGGCGGCCGCGCCATTCGCTGACCTTGCCGACGACCACGCACTCCCCGGTGAGCGTGTGCTGCCACTCCAGGGCGACGTGCCCGCAGTCGTCGGCGAGCAGGAACTTGCGCAGAACGCCGGAGCTGGCACCGCCCAGGGTGTTGCGGTGGCCCGGCAGCATCACCGAGAAGATCAGCTTGAGCAGGACCGACTTGCCGCCGCCGTTCTCCAGGAACAGGACACCGGCGGGTGCGGGGCGGCGCGGGGGGCCGACGGGCTCGTCCTCGAAGAACTCCGCCTGGGCCGGCGCCGGCCTGGGCACGGGCTCGCCGACTCCGCGCAGGTCGAGCACGGTGTCGGCGTAGCGCGCACCGGCGGGCCCGATGGAGTAGAGGCGGACCCGGGACAACTCGTACATGGCGGCGGACTCTCGTCGTTCAGGCGGCGGGCGGGCAGCTGGTGGGGCGGCGGGGCAGGGGCTCAGGAGTGGAAGGGAAGTCCCGCGTCGGCGGCCATCTCCAGGCCCTCGTCGTCGGGCGGGGGCAGCAGGGTGGCCGAGCCGTCCGTGACCGGGACGACGCCCAGCTCCAGCAGCTCGGCCATGGCGGCGCTGCCCGCCATGTCGCGTACCTGGAGCTGGTAGCGGGCCGTGGTGCGGTAGGCACCGCCCGCGTCGTCCCCGGTGCGCTGCAGGAAGCCCGAGTCGGTGAGGAAGGCGACGGCCTTGCCGATGATGCCCGTGGTCGAACCGGCGAGGCGTCGGGCGTCCTTCGTGGCTCCGGTGGAGCTCCGCCGGGCGTAGACACGCCATCCCGACTCCAGGCCGGGGGCGTCGGTGGAGGGATCGGTGTTGTCGCCCTGCTCCTCGGCCTTCTCCTCCAGGCGACGGCATGCCTGGCGGACGAAGGCGTCGACCCCGTTGACCGTGATGCGGCCGATGTAGGAGTCGTCGGCCAGGTCCTCGGGCCGGGGGAAGGCCATGGCGGCGACGGCGAGGTGGGCGAGACCGTGCAGGAAGCGGTCGGCGGAGTCGGAGGAGGCGCGCCGGGCGTAGTCGCCCATGCGGACGGCGAAGACCGAGTCCTCGCCCGCGGTCACGGCCATCCCCGCGCGGGTGGAGACCTCCAGCACGATGAGTCCGAGCCCGGTGGCGACCGCGTCGGCGAGCCGTGCGAAGGCGGTTTCCTCCCGGTAGCGGCGGAGCAGCTCGGTGTACTCGGCGTCGCGGGCCGGCATCAGCTTGGGCTGGAGCCCGAAGGAGACCAGCCGGGCCGCGTCGGCCGCGTCGGCGGGGGTGACCGTGGTGGGAGCGGCCGGCCGCGCGGCGTCGGCCGCGTGTGTGGGGGACGGCTCGCCCCACGCCTCGGTGTGCTCGGCGTACTGCTCGCTCAACTCGGTGGCTCCTCGGTACGGGTGCCGCGCTCGTGCGGCGGTGGGGGGCGGTGGGTCGGGCCGGGGATGCTCACGAGGCGTCCTTGCGGTCCGCGGCCATGCCCGCGGCGTCCAGCAGGGCCATGCCCACTATCAGGTCGGCCCCGCCGAATTCGTGGTCCTCCAGCGGGGTGCCGTCGTCGACGGCGAAGAGCAGCCTGCGTTCGCCCTGGCGGTAGGCCGTACCGACCGGCGGGCTCGCGGCGTGGACGGCGAGCAGGGCGACCAGGTAGGGCAGCTCGGGATCGCGCAGCCGGGCCTCCGCGAGGAGTCCCGAGAGCCGGCGCGGGGCGTCGTGCTCCAGATCGAGGAGGTCCATGGCGTGTCCGAGCTGCTCCTCGCTGAACCGGCTGTCGTCCGGGGTGGCGATGAGGTCGGGCTCGGGCATCTCGGCGCCCAGGTGCTCCCGCTCGACCGGGGGCATGAGCAGCAGGTCGACGAGGTCGCCGACCCGGACCGAGGAGGGCGTGCGCAGCCCGGTGCCGTGGGCGAAGAAGGCGTCGGTGGCCCGGGTGGCCTGCTCGACGGGAAGCGGCAGGAGCGGCACGACGAGCTGCCCGTACAGGTCGAGGCCGGCCTGGGCGGTGGGGGTGGCGAAGGCCTGCCGGTCCTGCTCCGCGCGGAAGAGCGGCCCCGCCTCCAGCAGCCTGGACTGGAGCTGGGTGTGGCGGCGGATGCAGTCCTTGACGATGTCGACGAGCTCGGCGGCACGACGCTTGTTCTCGGGTTCCTCCGCCTCGTCCCTGGCCTTGCGGATGTTGGTGAGGATCGCGTTCTCGTGGCGGTAGCGGTCGGCGACGTGGTCCAGCGCCTCGGCGATCATGTCGGGTACGGCGTTGAGCCAGTCGACGGCGCGGACGTTGCGCCGGGTCGCCTCCAGCGTCCTGCGGAGCGTCTCGGCGTACTGCACGGTGCGGTAGCGGGCCTGCTCGGCGGCGAGCTGCGCGTCGGCGAGGCGGCCTCTGCTGATGAGTACCTCCAGCTTCACCTCCGCGGCGATCTGGGCGCTGGTGACGTCCGTGTCGAGGGCGCCGACCAGGACGTTGACCGCCTCGTCGGTGGCGCGGAGGTAGACGCTGCCGCCGTGGCCGGGAACCTCCTCGATGAGCTTGAAGTCGTAGTCCCTGCGGACGTAGACGCCGTCGGGCCCGAAGGTGCCGTACACCGCGCGGAAGCCGCGGTCCACGCTCCCGACGTTGATCAGGTTCTCCAGGACCCAGCGTGCGACCCGCTCGTGCTCGGTGACGGGCCGGCGGGGCGCCTGGGCAGCGACCCGCGGGAGGAGCCTGGCCACTATCTGGTCGTGGTCGGCGCCCGTGTCGAAGTCCATGTTGAGGGTGACGAGATCGATCGCCGCGAGGGCGACCTCGGCCATCGCGTAGACCGTGTACTCACCGGCCAGATTGGCCTTGCGCACGTCGAGGTCGTGCAGCGGAGCCGTGCAGGCGAGCGCGCGCAGCCGACGCGAGAGCCCCTCATCGGCGGCGGGGCCCGGGGCGGGCCTCGGTCCCGCGCTGAGCTGGGGCGCAGCGGTGTGGGTGTCGGCAGGCGAAGTCACGCTGCACAGATTAGGTCCTCGCACCGACAACGGTCGAAACGGCGCAGAAGCGACCGGTCACGGGAGGCCGTAGCCGCCCCCTCCGGGGGTACGCAGCACCAGGACGTCCCCGGCCCCGAGCTCGGCGGTGTCGCATCCTTCGAGGGGGACGGTCGTGCCGTCGGCCCGCTCGACGTGCTGCTCCCCGAGGGCTCCGGGGTCGCCTCCGGCCATGCCGTAGGGCGGAACCCGGCGATGTCCCGACAGGACGGCCACGGTGACGGGTTCGAGGAAGCGGAGTCTGCGTTCCACCCCGCGCCCGCCGTGCCACCGGCCCCGGCCGCCGCTGTCCTCGCGTACGCCGAAGCTCTCCAGCAGCACCGGGTAGCGCCACTCCAGGATCTCGGGGTCGGTGAGCCGCGAGTTGGTCATGTGGGTCTGCACGGCGTCCGCCCCGTCGAAGCCGTCACCCGCACCGGAGCCGCTGGCCACCGTCTCGTAGTACTGGACCCGGTCGTTGCCGAAGGTGAGGTTGTTCATGGTGCCGGACCCCTCGGCCTGGACGCCGAGGGCCGCGTAGAGGGCGCCGGTGACGGCCTGGGAGGTCTCGACGTTGCCGGCGACGGTCGCCGCCGGGTGGACGGGGGCCAGCATCGATCCCTCCGGGACACGGATGTCCAGTGGCTTCAAACAGCCGCTGTTCAGCGGGATGTCCTCCTCGACGAGGGTCCGGAACACGTAGAGGACGGCGGCCATGACGACGGAGGTGGGTGCGTTGAGGTTCCCGGGCTGCTGCGGGGAGGTGCCCTGGAAGTCGAGGACGGCCCGGCGGGCGTCCCGGTCCACGGTCACGCTCACCGCGATGACGGCGCCGTTGTCGGTCTCGTACCGGCAGGATCCGTCGCGCAGTCCGGCCACGATGCGGCGTACGGACTCCTCGGCGTTGTCCTGGACGTGGCCCATGTAGGCCTCCACGACGTCGTGCCCGAACTGCCGGGTCATGTGCCGCAGTTCGGTGATGCCCTTCTCGTTGGCGGCGATCTGGGCGCGCAGGTCGGCGAGGTTGGTCTCCGGGTCGCGCGAGGGGTGGGCCGCCGTGGTGAGCAGGTCACGGGTCTCCTGCTCCCGGAAGGTTCCGTCGCGCACCAGCAGCCAGTTGTCGAACAGGACACCCTCCTCCTCGACCGTGCGGCTGAAGGCAGGCATGGAACCCGGTGTGATGCCGCCGATCTCCGCGTGGTGGCCCCGTGACGCCACCAGGAAGCGGAGGACGGGCTCCCGCCCGTCCGGGGGTTCGCCGACGTCGAACACGGGGGTCACGACGGTCACGTCGGGCAGGTGTGTCCCTCCGTGGTACGGATCGTTGACGGCGTACACGTCGCCGGGCCGCAGGGAGCCCTCGTCACGCCGCAGCACCTCCTTGATGGACTCACCCATCGACCCCAGGTGGACCGGGATGTGTGGAGCGTTGGCCACCAGGTTGCCGTCCGCGTCGAACAGCGCGCACGAGAAGTCCAGCCGCTCCTTGATGTTGACGGAGCGCGCCGTGTTCTGCAGTCGCACGCCCATCTGTTCGGCGATCGACATGAAGAGGTTGTTGAACACCTCAAGCATGACCGGGTCCACCCGGGTACCGACGGCGGTCCGCTCGGGGCGCGCCTCGACCCGGTGCAGCACGAGGTGCCCGGCCGGTCCCGCCGCGGCCTGCCAGCCGGGTTCGACGACGGTGGTGGCGTCGTCCTCGGCGACGACGGCCGGGCCCGTCACGGTGTCCTCGGCACGCAGGGACTCACGGCGGTACAGGCCGGTGTCACGCCACTCGCCGCCGGTGAACATCGGGACGGTGGCCAGGGGCCGGAGCGGCCCGCTCCTCGTGCCCGCGGGGGCCGGGGGCGGAGTGTGCGGTCCGGTCGTTCCGGTGGCTTCCACGGAGACGGCCTCGACCACCAGGGGCTTGTCCGCGGTGAATCCGTACCGCGCGCGGTGGGCCTCGGTGAACTCCTCCGTCATGGCGGCGACGGTGCCGTGGGCGACGGGCAGCCCGGCGTCCGTTCCGGCGTACCGGAGGAGGATCCGCGCCCGGGTGGCGATGGCGTCGTCGGGGACGCCGTCGGCGCGGAGTTCGGCACGGGTGCGCTCGGCCAGTCCGTCGCAGATGCCGGCCAGCCGGGTTCCGGTCCCCTCGTCGAGTCCGGCCTCGACGGACTGCTCGCGGATCGCGGTGGCGTCGGCGAGACCGATCCCGTACGCGGAGAGGACGCCGGCGAGCGGCGGTACGAGGACGGTGTCGATGCCGAGGGCGTCGGCGACGGCGCACGCGTGCTGTCCTCCGGCTCCGCCGAAGCCGGTGAGCGCGTAGCGGGTGATGTCGTGACCGCGCTCGACGGAGATCTTCTTCACGGCGTTCGCCATGTTCAGCACCGCGATCTCCAGGAAGCCGGCGGCCACCTCGGCGGCCGTGGGCCGGAGCCCGGTGGCGGCCGACACCTCCCGGGTGAGCTCCTCGAAGCGCTCCGCCACGAGGCGTTCGTCGAGCGGCTGGTCGCCCCGGGGGCCGAAGACGGCCGGGAAGTGGTCGGGGCGGATGCGCCCGAGCATCACGTTGGCGTCGGTGACGGTGAGCGGCCCGCCCCGCCGGTAGCAGGCGGGTCCGGGGTCGGCCCCGGCCGAGTCGGGGCCGACCCGGTGGCGGCGGCCGTCGAAGTGCAGCACGGAACCCCCGCCGGCGGCCACGGTGTGGATGCTCATCATGGGGGCGCTCATCCGCACCCCTGCCACCTCGGTGCCGAGCTCGCGCTCGAACTCCCCCGCGTAGTGGGAGACGTCGGTGGACGTGCCGCCCATGTCGAAGCCGATGACACGGTCGTGGCCAGCCTGCTCGGAGGTGCGGACCATGCCGACGACGCCCCCGGCGGGACCGGAGAGCACCGCGTCCTTGCCCCGGAAGTGCGCGGCCTCGCGCAGCCCGCCGTTGGACTGCATGAACATGAGGCGGATGCCGCGGAGTTCGGCGGCCACCTCCTCGACGTACCGGCGCAGGATCGGCGAGAGGTAGGCGTCGACGACGGTGGTGTCGCCGCGCGGCACGAGCCTGATGAGCGGGCTGACCTCGTGCGAGCAGCTGACCTGGGTGAAGCCCGCCTGCCTGGCTTCCTCCGCGACGGCCCTCTCGTGGTCCGGGTGGCGGTAGCCGTGCATGAGCACGACGGCCGCGCTGCGGATCCCGTCCCCGGCGGCGGCCCTCAGCCGCTCGGCCACGGCGGCGCGGTCGAGGCTCCTCACCACCACCCCGCGCGCATCGGTGCGTTCCGGGACCTCGATGACCCGGTCGTAGACGGCCTCGGGCAGCAGGATGCGGCGGTCGAAGAGGCGTGGCCGGTTCTGGTAGGCGATCCGCAGGGCGTCCCGGAAGCCTTCGGTGATGACCAGGGCCGTCGGTTCCCCCCGCCGTTCGAGGAGTGCGTTGGTGGCGACGGTCGTGCCCATCCTGACGCCCGCGACCCGGCCGGCGGGGACCGGGTCGTGGGGGCCGAGGCCGAGCAGCAGCCGGATGCCGGCGACGGCGGCGTCGCGGTGGCGGCCGGGGTCGTGCGACAGCAGCTTGCGGGAGATCAGCCGGCCGCCGGGGTCGCGCCCCACCACGTCCGTGAAGGTGCCGCCGCGGTCGATCCAGAACTCCCACCGTCCGGTCATCCCTCCATTCTGGCGTGAGGGACGAACCCGTGCAGAAGCGGCGTGCGGGGCAGATCGTCCAGTGCCTCGCGCAGCGCCTCCTCGGCCCGGGCGTCTGCCTGGCGCTCGTGGACGTCGGCGGAGAGGGCGCCGGCGACGGCGAGGTTACGGAAGTCCACGGACTGTCCGGTGGCTCCGAGCCCTTCCGCGAGGAGGGCCGCCCAGCCTCGCCGGCCGCCGGGGACCGGCTCTCCGACGCCCTCGGTCAGCGAGTCCCGAGGGCGGCGAAGCGCACGGTGTCACGGGCGGTTCCGGCGCGCGCCGGAGCGGGTGTGCCGGACCCGTTCGCCCTCCATCGCGGCGTGGTCCGGTCGGACCCCTCCAGGCGGTCGGGGCGCAGTGCCTCCAGGAGGCGCCGGAGCCGTCCGCGGTCCGCCAGCACCCGGTAGCCGCCGGTGCCCGGAAGCTCCGTCCCGGGCAGGGTGAGGACCCTGCCCTGCGGGGTGCCCACGTCGCTCGAGGTGGCGCCGGGGACGATCAGCACCGGCTCGTGCCCCGCCGCGCGGTAGCCGCGCCCGAGTTCGTCCAGCGCGGTGCGCAGTCCGCCGGAGGCCGGGGTCACGAAGTTCGCCGGCCGTACGATCCTGAGCCCGCCAGGGGCGTGCCCGTTCACGCGGCCACCGCCGTCCGGCCGCGCAGGACCTTGCCGTAGTGGCCCAGGAGCTGGTCGCCGACGGCTTCCCAGGTGCGGCCCTCGACCGTCGCCCGCGCGGTCCTCCCGAAGGCCTCGGCGCGGGCGGGGGCCGTGACGAGTGCGGCGACCGCGTCGCGTACGGCCTGCGCGTCGTGGGGCGGCACGAGGAGCCCGGTGCTCCCGTGGGCCACGAGATCGAGGGGTCCGCCGGCCGCCGGGGCCACGACCGGGACCCCCGAGGCCATCGCCTCCTGCACGGTCTGGCAGAAGGTCTCGTAGGGCCCCGTGTGCACGAAGACGTCCAGGGAGGCGAAGAAGCGCGCGAGGTCCTCCCCGGTGCGCCGCCCGAGGAAGACGGCGCCGGGGAGCGTCGCGCGGAGCGACGCCTCGCTCGGGCCGTCGCCGACGACCACGACGCGCACCCCGGGCAGCGAGCAGGTGTGGGCGAGGAGTTCGACGTGCTTCTCGGGCGCGAGCCGGCCGACGTAGCCGATGATCTTCTCCCCGCCCGGGGCGAGGGTCCTGCGGAGCGCCTCGTCGCGCAGGGCGGGGCGGAACCGTGCGGTGTCGACTCCGCGCGGCCACAGGCGTACCCGGGGCACGCCGTGGTCGATGAGGTCGCGCGCCGCCGCGGACGAGGGCGCGAGGGTGAGGTCCGCGGCACTGTGGACGGCGCGCATGCGGCGCCATGCCGTGCTCGCGCCGGTGCCGAGATAGGTGCGGGCGTAGCCGGCCAGGTCGGTCTGGTAGACGGCCACGGCGGGCAGCCCCAGCCTGGTGGCGACGGCCATGCCGCGGACTCCGAGGACGAACGGTCCGGCCAGGTGGACGAGTTCGGCGCGGTGCCCGGTGAGCGCGGCGGCGAGCCGCCGGCCGGGGAGGGCCACCCGGACCTGCGGGTAGCCGGGCAGGGGCAGGGAGGGGACGCGTACCACGGGGCAGGGATCGCCTGCGTACGCGGAGTCGGTGGAGGCCGTCGCCCCGGCCGGGGCTATGACGAGCGGCTGGTGACCGCGGGCGGCGAGGTGCCGGGCGGTCTGCAGGGTGCAGTGGGCCACACCGTTGACATCGGGCGGGAAGGATTCGGTGACGATGACGACGCGCATACGGGTGTTGTCACCGCACCGGGCGTGCCCCCGCCGACTTGGATCTTTCCACCCGTGGAACGTCTGGGAACGTCCTGTGGGCGTGTGCGCCGCGCGCCCCCGGCGCGCGGTTTCCGGGCTCCGTCACCGCGGAGCCCCGGTTCAGACGGCGGGCGCGTCAGGCCCGATCCTGCTGCGTACGGCGGTCTGGACCTCGGCCTCCTCGGCGGGGTCGGCGGCGAGCCGCCGCAGCCGTTCGGCGACCCGGATGTCACCGGTCTCCGCGTGGTGTGCCGCCAGCTCCCGGGTGGTCTCCTCGCAGTCCCAGAGGCATTCGACGGCGAATCCGCTGGCGAAGGACGGGTCGGTGGCCGCCAGCGCCCGGGCGGCCCGGCCCCGCAGGTGCGAGGAGGAGGTCTCCCGGTACACATGGCGCAGCACGGGAGCGGCGCAGGCGATGCCCAGGCGGCCCGTGCCGTCGACGAGGGTCCACAGGAGCGGGGCGTCGGGACCCTCTCCCCGGACGGCCTCGCGCAGCGCGGCGAGGACGAGCGGCGCGTCCTGTGCGGCGCCGCGGCAGGCCAGGACTCCGCAGGCCGAGGCTCCGAGCGCGTCGGGCCGGTGGGCCCAGCGACGGGCGCGGTCCACGGCCGCGTCTCCGCACATGCGCTCGAAGGCGGCCACAGCGGCCTCGGCGACGGTGGGCGACGGTCCGGCGACGGCCTGTTCGACGAGGTCGAGCACGGCGGGGTCGCGGGCCTCCGCGAGATAGTGCAGGGCGGCGCCGCGCGCGCCCTCGGTTCCGGCGCGGGCGGCCTCGATGATCAGGGGACGGTCCTCGGCCCCGGCGACGGCGGAGAGGCAGCGGGCCGCCGGGACGTGGAGCACGCTGCCGCGCTCCAGTCCTTCCTGGGCCCAGTCGAAGACGGCCTGGACGCTCCAGCCGGGCCGTGGTCCGCCGGGCCGCATCTGTCGCTGCCACCGGTCGAAGGAGCCCTGCTCGGTCGCCGCCCTGACCCTGGCGCCGACACTCTCGCGCGGGTCGTCGGCCCAGAGCCTCCAGGGGCGGGGCTCGAAGGCGTCGCGCACGGCGGCCGCGAGGTCTGCCGAGCCCTCCGCGGTCGCGGGGAACCGGGCGAGCACCGGCTCGGCCAGGGTGCGCAGCCCCGCGTCGTCGTCCCGCAGGGCCAGTTCGTCGAGCGCCCAGGCCCAGTTGGCCCCGGTCGCGGCGTACCGGCGCAGGAGCGCGAGGGCGTCGTCGCGTCCGTAGGAGGCCAGGTGCCCGAGGACGGCGAGCGCGAGGCCCGTGCGTGAGTCGTCGGTGTCGAGGTGGTCCTCGGCATCCCACAGGTGGCGTTCGATCTCGTCGGTGCCGCCGTCGAGATCGAGGTACAGGCGGGCGTAGTAGAGGGAGCGGTTCTCGACCTGCCAGTCATGGCGCGGATCGCTCAGGACGCAGTGGTTGAGCGCCGCGAGGGCCTCGGGACGCGGGGCGGCGAGCGCGTGGAGCGTGCCGTCGCCGCGGCCCCTCTGCAGCAGGCCGAGCAGTGTGCCGCTCGGCGCTATGAACGGATCGAACATGGGGAAAGCCTCACATCAAGCTGTCGACGCAACCGGGACTGTGCTGTTCCATGTGCCGGGGTGAGTGACATCCCCTAGGCCGCGCAGCAACATGATCGGCCGACCGCCGTCTTCTGCCTGGTGCTCATCTTCCTCTGCCTCTCGTCGGTGGTCCGGAACGGACCCGCGACGTCATGATGACCCAGCCATTTCGCCGACGCGACCACATTTACGGCGCACCGGCCGGCCTCCCGCCGGGAGGGCGTCTCAGCGCGCACCGAAGAGTTCCAGCAGGTCGTCCTTGCCGAACATGCGTGCCGTGTCCAGCGCGGATGGTGTTCCGGCGGCCGGATCGGCCCCCGCGGCGAGCAGCGCGTCGATCACTTCGCGCTCCCCCTTGAAGACCGCTCCGGCCAGGGGTGTCTGCCCCCGGTCGTTGGCCCGGTCCGGGTCGGCGCCACGGCCCGCGAGAGCGGTCACGGCGGGGGCGTGCCCGTGGTAGGCGGCGAGCATCAGCAGGGAGTCGCCCCGGTCGTTGGTGAGGTTCGCGGGGACTCCCGCGTCGACGTAGGCGGCCAGGGTGTCGCTCTCGCCCCGGCGGGCCAGGTCGAAGACCTTGGTCGCCAGCTCGACCACTTCGGGATCGGGGGTTTCGCTCATCGGGCGGGCCGCCTTCCATTGCCGTTCTCGCCGTTGCCGACCTGGTGGGGGTACGGCGTGGGGGCCGTACGAGTGAATCGACAGGGTACTGCTCCGGGGTGGTCGTCAGCCTGCCCCGGAGCGGCGGAAGATCACGCCGAGAGAGCCACTTCCCTTCGGAGGACGGGCCGGTGCGGCCCCTGGGAGCGTCCGGGCAACGACTTTTCGCCCACCGGTCGAGTGAAATCAATGGATATTCACTCAGTTGCACCTTTTATCGTATAGGTACATCTTGTGATCCTGGAAGTACTCATGGTGACTGACCCCTCAACCAGGAGAACCGCTCATGATCCTCTCCATCTCGGGCGTGGTACTGCTCGGCATCATCGCCTTCCTGTTCTTCAAGAAGGACGGGCTCAAGGCCTCCCACGGCCTGATCTGCGCCCTGTTCGGCTTCTATCTGGCGGGCACCGCCATCGCTCCGAGCATCACGGCGGGCGGGGCGAGCCTCGCCAGCATGCTCGGCGGAATCAAGTTCTGACGCCCCGAAACCGCTCCCACCACTTCAGGAGACCGACGTGGCCCGGCGACCACTCCCCCGCATCCTCAAGGGCGGCAGCGCTTCGATCACCCGCAGCCGGGAGATCGCGCGCACGGCCGCCGACAACGCCACCGACGTCCTCCACCCGCTGATCACGGTCACCCGTGGCCTGCGGCTGCTGGCGGGAGCGGGGCGGCAGAAATGGGCCGCGACACCCAGGGAGCGGCGCGGACACGCACTGTTCCTCGTCGCGGCCTGCGTACTGGCGGTGGCGCTCATCCCCTACGGGCCCCTGCTGGCCCTCATCGCGGTGATGGGCGCCGCCGCGTGGCGCGGGCGCGACCGCACCCCCGCGAAGACCGGCCCCGACGAGGCGGAGACCGCACGCCTCCAGGCGCTGTACGAGGCGCTGGTCCCGCACTTCTCCGTGGCCGACGACCCCGGCCCGCTGTTCTCCCACGGCGGCGACTGGGAGAAGGCCTTCGGCACGTCGTACGCCTTCGACGGCAACGGACGCCTCACCCGGCTCCAGGTGACCTACCCGGCCTACTTCACCGACGGCGACCCCGTGTCCCGCGGCCGGGTCGAGCAGGTCCTCCACGCCAAGTCCGGCCGGGGCCGCGAATACCACTTCACCTGGGACGAGGAGGGCAACCACCTCCTCATGACCGTGCTCGCCGCACTCCCCACCACGATCGCCGCCCAGCGCTTCGTCACCGCCCCCGGCGAGACGGTGCTGGGGTTCACCGACGCGGACGCGGTCCGGCGCACCGTTCCGGTCCTGGACGGCGACGCGACGCGTGACGCCTCTCCCGTGGTCTGGCGGACCGGTGCCCGTTCGACCGAGCCCCATCTGCTGATCGCGGGGCACCCCGGCAGCGGCACCACGACCCTCATGCGCTCGCTGGCCCTGCAGGCCCTCCAGCACGGCGACGTCGTCGTCGTGGAGGGCGCCGGCTCGGGCGAGTACGGCTTCCTGACCGGCCGCGACGGCGTCCTGGCCGTGGAGCGCGGGCTGGCCGGGGCCCTCTCGACGCTCGAATGGGCGGCGCACGAGACGGAGCGGCGGCTCATCGCCGCCAACCGGGCCCGTCAGGCCGGGCATCCCGAACCCGAGGACATCAAGCGCCCCCTCTGGATCCTCCTGGACCGCCCGAGCGCGCTGGGGCACCTGGCCGCCGCCGACGACAGGCAGGACCCCCAGGAACTGCTGCAGGTGCCGCTCCGGCACGGCCGCGCCGCCGGTGTGACGGTCGTCGTCGCGGACCAGTTCGACAGCCTGGACGCGCTCACCGAGACGGTGCGGACCCACACCAGGGCCCGCGTCGTCCTCGGTCCGGCCGACCGCGGGCAGGTCGAGTCGGTCCTGGGGGCCGAGCCGCACACCACACCCACACCAGACGTCCCGCCGGGACGCGGCTACGCCCGGCTGGGCGCCGGGGAGGTGCTCCGGCTCCAGGTACCGGCCACCCCGGACCCGTACGACGAGGCCACGAGCGAGGCTCACCGGCAGGCGGTGCTCGACCTGCTGCCCGGTGGCGCGCCCGTGGTGGAGCAGGCGGCCCCGGAGGCCGCCGAACCCGTCGCCGCGCACAAGGACCAGCTGATCGGGGCCCCGGCCGCCGCGGAGGGATGAGCACGCGGCGCCCCGGACCGTCACGGTCCGGGGCGCCCCGTCACGTCAGGCCACGAAGGTCCGGGGCGCCTCGGCTCCCGCGCCCGCCCCCGAGCCGACCAGCTCGGCGGCGGCGGCCAGTCGCAGCGCCGCCTCCTCGGCCAGCGGGCCGCCCACGGTGAAGGGCAGCCGCACATAGCCCTCGAAGGCCCCGTCGACCCCGAACCGGGGCCCCGACGGGACGCGTACGCCGACCCGCTCGCCCGCGACGGCGAGCCTGGAGCCGGAGAGCCCGCCGGTCCGGACCCAGAGGGTGAGCCCCCCGCGCGGCACCTCGAACTCCCAATCCGGGAGCTCCCGTCGCAGCGCCCGCACCAGGTCGTCCCTGTTCTCCTTCGCCTGCGCGCGCCTGACGGCCACGGCCTGTTCCCAGCCGCCCGTCCGCAGCAGCCAGTTGATGGCGAGCTGCTCCAGCACCGGCGTCCCCATGTCGGCGTACGCGCGTGCCGCGACCAGGCTCCGGATGACGTCCGGCGCCGCCCTGACCCATCCGATCCGCATGCCCGCCCAGAACGCCTTGCTCGCCGATCCGACGGTCAGGACCGTGCTGCCCGCCGGATCGAAGGCGCAGACCCTGCGCGGCATCTCGACGTCCGCGTCCAGGTGCAGCTCGTTCATGGTCTCGTCGACCACCAGGACCGTGCCCGCCGACCGGGCGGCCTCGACGAGGGCCCGGCGCTGCTGCTCGTCGGCCAGCGCCCCGGTGGGGTTGTGGAAGTCCGCGACGACGTAGGCCAGCCGCGGGGCGGCGTCCCGCAGCACCTGCCTCCAGCGGTTCATGTCCCAGCCGCCGAGGCCCTCCTCCATCGCCACGGGAACCAGCCTGGCGCCCGCCTCACGCATGAGCTGGAGGATGTTGGCGTAGCTCGGGGACTCCACCGCGATGCGTTCGCCGCGCCCGGCGAAGAGGTGGCAGATGGCGTCGATGGCGCCCATCGCGCCGGTGGTGACCATGATCTGTTCGGGCATCGTGGGAATGCCCTGCCCGGTGTAGCGGTCCGCGATCATCTGCCGCAGCGCGGGGAGACCGGCGGGGTAGTCGCCATGGGTGTGGGCGTAGGGCGGCAGCTCCTCCAGGGCGCCCTGGACGGCCCGGGTCAGCCAGGGCTCGGGCGCGGGCAGCGAGGCGCACCCCAGGTCGATCATCGAGCCGAGCGACTCGGGGGGCAGGGGTTCGAGCCCGCGGGCGGGCAGCGGATTGCCCGCGGGAACCGCGGTCCAGCTGCCGGCCCCGCGGCGCGACTCCAGGAAGCCCTCGGCCCGCAGCGCCTCGTAGGCGGCGGCGACGGTGGTCCGGCTGAGGGACAGGGCCAGGGCGAGCTCCCGCTCGGCGGGAAGGCGCGCGGCGACCGGGACCCGGCCCTCGAGCACGAGGAGGCGCACACCGTCGGCGAGGGCGCGGTAGGCGGGCGGCTTACGGACACCCGGCGGCAGAGGGCGCGCCTGCTGGCCCTGGAGCTGGCGGGCGAGCTGCGCCGCACCGACGGTCGAAGTCCACTGAGCCATGTAAATCAGTCCACCTTCCTCGGATTGGCCATAGTTGGGAGCCAATCCCCCGCCACAGAGTGACATGCAGCAGTCCACCATCACCACACAGGGAGCCCCACGTGTCAGAGACCACCGCCCGGATCGGCACCAGGCTCACCCGGCGGCTCATCCATCTGTACGTGGGACTGGCGCTGTACGGGGCCAGTTCGGCGCTCCTCGTGCGCGCCGGACTCGGCCTGGAGCCCTGGGGCGTCCTGCACCAGGGACTCGCAGAGCGGACCGGCATCTCCATCGGGGTCGTCTCGATCATCGTCGGGGCGGTCGTCCTGCTGGTGTGGATCCCGATCCGGCAGCGCCCGGGGCTCGGCACCGTGTCCAACGTCTTCGCCGTCGGCATCGCGATGGACGGCACACTCGCCCTCGTCCCGCAGGCCCACGGCCTCGGTGCGCAGATCCCGCTGATGGCCGCGGGCATCGTCCTCAACGGCGTGGCCACGGGTCTGTACATCTCCGCGCGCTTCGGCCCTGGCCCGCGCGACGGTCTGATGACGGGCCTGAACCGGCTCACGGGGCGTTCCATCAGGCAGGTGCGCACGGCGCTCGAGGTGGCCGTGGTCGTGACCGGCTTCGCGCTGGGCGGATCCCTGGGCGTGGGCACCGTCCTCTACGCCCTCGCCATCGGGCCGCTCGCCCAGTTCTTCCTGCGCTTCTTCGACCTCCCCACGCCGGACTCCGGCACGGTGGCCGTTGCCGGGGCGACACCCCGAGGGGCGATACTTCCGCGGTGAACGCAGCGACTGGACGCCATCCCTATCTGGACCATCCTTCGACGATCCCCTTCGCCCACCGGGGCGGGGCGGCCGGCGGGATGGAGAACACGGCGGCCGCGTTCCGGCGGGCGGCCGGTGCCGGCTACCGCTACTTCGAGACCGATGTGCACGCCACGGCGGACGGCCGTCTGGTCGCCTTTCACGACCCGACCCTGGACCGGGTGACGGACTCCCGGGGCAGGATGGCCGAGCTGCCGTGGAGCGAGGTGCGCCGGGCGCGGGTGGCGGGCAGCGAGCCGCTGCCGCTCTTCGAGGAGCTGCTGGAGGAGTTCCCGGACGCCCGGTGGAACGTGGACATCAAGGCGGAACCCGCCCTCGGCCCGCTCGTCGACCTGATCCGCCGGGCCGACGCCTGGGACCGGGTCTGCGTGGGCTCGTTCTCGGAGGCTCGCGTGGCCAGGGCCCACCGTCTCGCCGGCCCTCGCCTCGCCACGTCCTACGGGGTCCGTGGCGTGCTGGCGCTGCGGCTGCGCTCGTACGGCATACCCGCGGCACTCCGGGCGGGCGCGGTCTGCGCGCAGGTCCCGGAGAGCCAGAACGGCGTCCGCGTGGTCGACCGGAGGTTCGTGCGCGCGGCGCACGCGCGCGGCCTGCAGGTCCACGTCTGGACGGTCAACGAACCGGAACGGATGGCGGCGCTCCTGGACCTCGGGGTCGATGGCATCATGACCGATCACATCGAGACGCTGCGCACGGTGCTGAGCGAGCGGGGGGCCTGGGCCTGACGCCGGACCGGCCGCGTCACCACGGAACACGAGGGGGCGCGGCGTGAGCACCGGTACCGCGGACAAGGCGGATCCGCCCAAACGGCCGGCCGGGGCCGCCGGACGCAGGCGGGAGCAGCACGGCTGGTACTTCTACGACTTCGCCTGCTCCGTCTACTCCACCAGCGTCCTCACGGTCTTCCTCGGCCCCTATCTGACCTCGATAGCGAAGGCGGCCGCCGACGCGGAAGGTTTCGTGCACCCGCTGGGGATACCCGTGCGGGCCGGCTCGCTCTTCGCGTACGCCGTGTCGGTGTCCATCGTCGTGGCGGTGGTCGTCATGCCGGTCGTGGGCGCGGCGGCGGACCGCACGGGGCGCAAGAAGCCGCTGCTCGCGGCGGCCGCCTACACGGGCGCGACAGCCACGGCCTGCATGTTCTTCCTGGAGGGCCACCGCTATCTGCTGGGGGCCTTCCTCCTGATCGTGGCGAACGCGTCGATCTCCGTGTCGATGGCCCTCTACAACTCCTATCTGCCGCAGATCGCCGCCCCGGAGGAACGCGACGCGGTCTCCTCGCGCGGGTGGGCCTTCGGCTACACCTCGGGCGCGCTCGTCCTGGTCCTGAATCTGGTCCTCTACACGGGCCACGACTCCTTCGGCCTGTCCGAGTCCGACGCGGTCCGGATCTGCATCGCCTCCGCCGGCGTGTGGTGGGGCGCCTTCTCCCTCGTGCCGCTGCGGCGGCTGCGGGACCGCCGGGTGGCTCCCGGCGGTGACGGTGCGGTCGGATCGGGCTGGCGCCAGCTGCGGGCGACGCTGCGGGACATGCGCCGCCACCCGCTCACCCTGGCCTTCCTGCTCGCCTACCTGATCTACAACGACGGCATCCAGACGGTGATCTCCCAGGCCTCGCTGTACGGCTCCGAGGAGCTCGGCCTCGACCAGACGACCCTGATCACCGCGGTGCTGCTCGTCCAGGTGCTCGCGGTGGCGGGGGCCCTGGGGATGGGACGACTCGCCCGGCGGTTCGGGGCGAAGCGCACGATTCTCGCCTCACTGGCCGTCTGGACGCTGATCCTCGCCGCGGCGTACGTGCTGCCCGCCGACGCGCCGGTGTTCTTCTACTCCCTGGCGGCCGCGATCGGGCTGGTGATGGGCGGCAGCCAGGCCCTCTCGCGGTCGCTGTTCTCGCATCTGGTCCCCAGCGGGAAGGAGGCGGAGTACTTCTCCGCCTACGAGATGAGCGACCGGGGACTCAGCTGGCTGGGACCCCTGGTCTTCGGTCTCGGCTACCAGCTCACCGGCAGCTACCGGGACGCGATCCTGTCCCTGGTGCTCTTCTTCGCGGTCGGCTCCGTGCTGCTGGCGAGGGTTCCCCTACGAGCGGCGGTGGCCGCCGCGGGCAATCCTGTGCCCGAACGGATTTAGACGTTGAAGTGAAAGGCCGGTAGTGTACGCCTTTGGTGTGCCCGGAGGACCGTTACTGCGAGCGGAAGAAGTCAAACCGTTGGGTGACACATTCCACCAGGGGTGACAAACCGGGCACCGATGGGTAAGCAACCCAGACCAAGCAGCGGCACGACGGGCGACGCATGACCGGCAACGGGAATCTTTACCGCCGACCGGACGTTGACCGGATGACGACGACAGCGACACCTGTCCTGTGGGCGACAAGCCCGGGAGGCACGATTCATGAGTGAGCGAGCTCTCCGCGGTACGCGACTCGTGGTGACCAGCTACGAGACGGACCGCGGCATCGATCTGGCCCCGCGCCAGGCGGTGGAGTACGCATGCCCGAACGGACATCGATTTGAGATGCCGTTCTCGGTAGAGGCGGAAATTCCGGCGGAGTGGGAGTGCAAGGCGTGCGGCGCCACAGCACTTCTGGTGGACGGGGATGGCCCCGAGGAGAAGAAGGGCAAGCCTGCGCGTACGCACTGGGACATGCTCATGGAGCGGCGTACGCGCGAGGAGCTGGAGGAGGTGCTGGCCGAGAGGCTGGCAGTCCTGCGCTCCGGTGCCATGAACATCGCCGTGCACCCGCGGGACAGCAGGAAGTCTGCCTGACCGCGTACCACCGCACAGATTCAAGAGCCGCGGGGCCGCCCCGGAGCGCCGTCCTCACGGATGACCTCGCCCTGGACCACCTTGCCGTCCGGGCGGTGCATACGGGCCTGCTGGAAGGCGTCCGAGAGTCCGCCCGGCGCGGACTTCCTCATCCGGCGCTCCAGGGAGCGTTCCGCGGAGCGCCCGAGCGCCGAGCGGACCGGGGGCACCAGGAGCAGGAGTCCCGCCGCGTCGGAGATCAGGCCGGGGATCATCAGCAGCAGACCGCCCAGCATGAGGAGGCCGTTGCCCTTGCTGCCGGCCGGGGTCGCGGGCGGGCCGGCGGAAGCGCCGGGCTGCCCAGGCATCTGCTGGAGGGTCTCGGTGAGGTTGCGGAAGGCCCGGCGGCCGGCCCGCTTGATCACCGCGGCGCCGAGCACGGCGCCGGCGGCCAGGATCAGCAGCACGGTGAAGCCGTTCGCCGCACCGGCCACGACGGTCAGCAGCCAGATCTCCAGCACCAGCCAGGCGGCGATGCCCAGCGGCAGGAGGGTACGGGCGCGTGAGCGCCGTGGACGGTTCGGAGGCGGTGTGCCGGTCGTCATGCCCCCAGTGTGCCTGTACGGGCGTGCAAGCGGCGAAAGGGGGTGATCATGAGGCCCCGGAGGCCCGGGCCCGAGGGAGGCCGGTCAGGGGGTTCTGCGGCCCAGCACCTTGTTGGCCCGGCCGGTGATCCCCCAGCCGGTGACCCTCCACAGGGCCTCGACGAGGATGTCGCGGCTCATCTTGGAGTCACCGATCTCCCGCTCCATGAAGGTGATCGGCACCTCGACGACGTGGTAGCCGGCCTCGACGGCCCGCCGTGCCAGGTCCACCTGGAAGCAGTACCCCTGCGACGCGACCTCGTCGAGGCCGAGTCCGTCCAGGGTCCCGGTGCGGAAGGCCCGGTAGCCGCCGGTGACGTCCCGCACCGTGAGGCCCAGGAGGACCCGGGAGTAGAGGCTGCCGCCGCGCGAGATCATCTCGCGGTGCCTGGGCCAGTTGACCACCCGGCCGCCGGGGACCCATCGCGAGCCGAGGACCAGATCGGCGCCCTTCAGCGCGGTGAGCAGCCGGGGCAGCTCCTCAGGCTGGTGGGAGCCGTCCGCGTCCATCTCGACCAGGACGCCGTAGCCGTGCTCGGAACCCCAGCGGAAGCCGGCGAGGTAGGCGGCGCCGAGCCCTTCCTTGCCCTTGCGGTGCAGGACGTGCACCTGGCTGTCGCCCACCGCGAGTTCGTCGGCGACCTTGCCGGTGCCGTCGGGGCTGTTGTCGTCGGCGACGAGGACGTCCGCTTCCGGAACGGCGGCGCGCACCCGCGCGACGATCAGCTTGACGTTCTCGGCCTCGTTGTAGGTCGGAATGATGACCAAGACTCTGCCGAGCGGGCCGAACTGCCTCTGACCGCCGTCGTTCACTACTGCCCCTTAAAGTCCGTACGCAGGTGCACACCATATCCAGCACGGCGCGGCCCGGATCCGACGCGGTGGCGAGGGCGGCGTGTGACGGGTGGACAGAAGCACGGAACTGCGGACAGAAGGACAGCACTGCGGATCGGGGCCCGGCGTCCTTCGGGCCGACCTGGGACCCGCTGGCTGCAGGTCGACCGAGAGCCGTTGTCTACTGAACCTCCGGGCCCCACCCGGGTCACACCTGCCGTCCGGACGAAACCTTCCCCCGCCCCCGAGGCGCGGGCGCTGAACCTGGCTGTCAGTGGTGGTGCGCCGGTGCGGCACACCGCCCCATGACTCAGCGGCGTTCGACGACTGCGTGGAGGTTTGACCGGTCGGACGTCCAGTGGTGGACCCGGCCGAACCTACCGGCCCCTGGGCACTTTCTGTCAACACTCGTCCGACCTGCGGTTTCTCCCGAAAACACCTGGTCAATGCCGAGGAAGCCCAGGTCGTGGGAGACCCCCCGCGCCTTCGATCGGCGGTACGGAATGTACGGACGTCACTCGTTCGGCCGTACGTAGACAGTTTGTCCGAAGACCACGGTGCGCAGGCAGACCGGAAGCTCCGCGCCGGGGGTCAGGTCGGGCAGGCCGGGGGTACCGGAGCGGGGGTCCGTCGACCAACGCGCCACCCGGTCGTCCGGGGCCTGGACCAGCAGTTCACCGGTACGCCAGACGGCGTAGTCGGCCGGGGCTCCCGGCACGAGCACGCCCCCGTCGTCCCGTCCGACGGCCCGCCAGCCGCCCCGGGTGTGGGCGGTGAAGCCCGCGCGTACGGAGACGCGGTGGCCCGGGGTGCGGTGGTGGGCCGCGGCCCGGACGGTCCCCCAGGGGTCCAGGGGCGTGACCGGGCTGTCCGAGCCGAAGGCGAGAGGCACACCGGCGCGCAGCAGGGCGGCGTACGGGTTGAGGGTCGCGGCGCGCTCCGCGCCCAGGCGCCGGGCGTACATGCCGTCGGGGCCGCCCCACGCCTCGTCGAAGGCCGGCTGAACCGAGGCGGTGAGGCCGAGTTCGGCGAAGGCAGCGACGGTCTCCGGGGTGAGCATCTCCGCGTGTTCCACCCGGTGCCTGGCCGCACGGATCCGGGCGAGCCCGAGAGTCTCGGAGGCCACCCGGACGCCCGCCACCACGGCGGACACCGCCGTGTCGCCGATGGCGTGGAAGCCGGCCTGGAGCCCCGCCTCGGTGCACGCCGTCACGTGCGCGGCGATCTGCGCGGCGTCGAGCCGGCCGGTTCCGGTGTGGGGGGCGTCGGCGTAGGGCTCGTGGAGGTGGGCGGTGTGGGAGCCCAGGGATCCGTCGACGAACAGGTCACCGGCCGCGCCGACGGCGCCGAGCTCCCGGATCCTGCGGGCACTCTGAGCGTCGTCGATGCGCTCGGCCCAGTAGCCGAAGACGCGGGGCCCTCGCTGCTCGGCGGCGAGCTCGAGGAGTCCGGTGAAGTCCTCCTCGTCCGAGATCTCCGGGCCCGCGCACTCGTGCACCGTGCCGATCCCGAGCGAGGCGGCGTGCGCCAGGGCCGCGCGCTGGGCCTGCTCCCGCTGGCGCGGTGTGACGGCGGCGTGGGCGGCAGCCCGCACCGCGTGGTGGGCGTCGCCGGTCAGGGGCGCGTCGGGGTGGTACCCGTCCAGCGCGGTGACGCCCGGGACGAGGTCCAGAAGCGCTGTGGTCACGACCGCGGAGTGCACGTCCACACGGGGCAGGTAGAGGGCCCTGCCGCCGGCCGCCTCGTCGAGTTCGGCTCGCGACGGCGGCCGCTGCTCGGGCCAGCGGGCCGCGTCCCACCCGTGGCCCAGGACGACTCCGTCCCCCGGCCGGCCGTTCGCGAACGCACGGACGACTCCGAGGGCGTCGGCGAGCGTGCGTGCCCCGGAGAGATCCAGTCCCGTCAGGGCGAGACCGGTCGAGGTGGTGTGCACGTGCGAGTCGGTGAAGGCCGGGGTGACCAGGGCCCCTTCCAGGTCGATCACCTCGTCGACACCGCTCGCGAAGGCGTCGGCCGCACCCTCCGAACCCACCCATGCGACATGGCCGCGTTCGACGACCATCGCGGTGGCGAACGGGTCGGCGGGGCTGTGGACGTCTCCACCGCGCAGCAGCACGGTGCGGTGTTCGCTCTGGGGGACGGTGCTCTCGGTCATGGGACCAGTCTCGCGCCTGCCGGGACCGGCTCCTCCCCCGCCCCCTGCGCCGGACCGCACGGGGGTGCCTCAGATGCGCGGCGGCCGCGCCTCGTAGGGGGTGGAGAGGACGACGGTCGTCCGTGTGGAGACGCCGGCCAGCGTGCGGATGCGGGTGAGCAGGTGCTCCAGCTCCAGGGGACTGGAGACCCGCACCTTGAGGATGTAGTTCTCGTCGCCCGCGACGCTGTGGCACGCCTCCAGCTCCGGCACACCGGCGAGCCGTTCGGCGATGTCGTCGGGGGCGCTGGGGTCGAAGGGTTTCACCGAGATGAACGCGGTGAGGGGCAGGCCGACAGCCTCGGGGTCGACGACCGCGGCGTAGCCCCGGATCACCCCGCGCTGCTCCAGCCGGCGAACGCGCTGATGAACGGCCGAGGTGGACAGGCCGGTGGCCTTGCCCAGGTCGGTGTAGCTCATCCGCCCGTCCTTGACGAGCAACTCCACAATCTGACGGTCCAGCTCCTCCATGCGGATCAACCTATGGCCCCGGGTCCCTCCAGGCACAGTCGTGGGAGCTCCGGAAGGACACGTTCGAGGGGCATGTGACGAATGCCACAAGTTTACGGGTGGGTAGCCGACGGCCTCGCGGTTACGGCCCGCATCCCCCGGGAAGTGCTTGCTGTGGCCGAGGCCGTGGCGCCTTGTCGGCCCACCCGAGGGGGGAAAGACCATGCAGAGCATCAAGCTCACCGGACGTACCGGACCGGAGTCCGAGGCATTCGCCGATCCGGACGAGGACACCGTTCCCGACGCGTACGACACGTTCGGGATGTACCGGGTGATCTGCCCGGACTGTGCCCAGCCGATCGCCCTGCTGGCGGAAGAGGACGTCCTTCCCGAGCACGCGCTGTGCCCCACCCCGTGGAATCCGTTCGTGCTGACCGTCTGCCCCGGTACGAACCGTGTGGCCTCCCGGGCGCGCCCCGCCGACGAGTCGCTCGAGGCCCAGGAGCAGGAGCAGGAGACCGCAGTGCTGCTGACGCTCCCCCAGGGGCTCGACTGGCGGATGCAGCCCTTCTCGCACGCGGGCGGTCCGGGTTCGCGTCCGCTGCGGTACGTTCCGCAGACACAGCGGCACGCCGCCTGACGCCCCGCGCGAAGTCGGCGCGCACCATGACGGCCGGGCCGGCGTGGTGCTTGCGGTCCACGGGCGGGCCGGTGGTCGCGGCGCCCGAGGAACGGGCGCGCGAATCGGCCGGACAGTGACCCCGGACCCCGTTTCGGCGTTGGCCCTGTATGACCACGCTGCATTCAACGGTCGGCCCCGTCCGCCGCCGTCTCGCCGCACCGACGCCCGGAGAATCGGTTCCGCATCCCGGGACGCCGCCCCGGGAGCCTGCACGGCAGTCCGTGGCGCACACCACCGACCCGCCGATCTACCGGGCCATGCTGCGCCACTGGGAGGGCACGGGCCGGACCCTGCCGGGCCGCCATGACCAGGAGTGGAACCGGATCATGACGACACCCGTCTGGTCGGACCGGCCCCTCCGGGTCAGCGCGTCTCGGGACCCGCGAGGTGACGGGCGATGACCATGCGCTGGATCTGATTGGTGCCCTCGACGATCTGCAGCACCTTGGCCTCGCGCATCAACCGCTCGACCGGGAAGTCGAGGGTGTAGCCGTAGCCTCCGAGGACCTGGACCGCGTCGGTGGTCACCCGCATGGCCGCGTCGGTGCAGAACAGCTTCGCCATCGCCGCCTGGCGCGAGAACGGCAGGCCCGCGTCGCGGAGCCGTGCCGCCTCCAGGTAGAGGGCCCGGCCCGCCTCGATGCGGGTGGCCATGTCGGCGAGCATGAAGCGCAGCCCCTGGAAGTCGGCGATCGGGCGGCCGAACTGGCGCCGGTCGGTGGCGTACCGGACGGCCTCGTCCAGGGCAGCCTGGCCGACACCGATGGCGCAGGCGGCGATCCCCAGCCGTCCGGAGTCGAGCGCCGACAGGGCGATGGCGAACCCCTGCCCCTCGTCACCGATGCGGCGGTCGCCGGAGACGCGTACGCCGTCGAAGTGGAGCTGGGCGGTGGGCGAGCCCTTCATCCCCATCTTCTTCTCGGGCAGGGCCGCTTCGAGGCCCTCGGCGTCACCCGGGACGAGGAAGGCGGTGATACCGCGCGGCCCGTCCTGCCCGGTGCGGGCCAGGACCGTGTAGAAGTCCGCGATGCCGCCGTGCGTGATCCAGGCCTTGGTCCCGGTGAGCACCCAGTCCTCGCCGCCCCGCACGGCCTTGGTGCGGAGCGAGGCGGCGTCGGAGCCCGAGGAGGGCTCCGAGAGGCAGTAGGCGCCGAGCAGGCCGCCCGCGAGCATCGAGGGGAGGTGGGCGGCCCGTTGCTCCTCGGTGCCGTATCCGGCGAGCGCGTGGCAGGCCAGCGAGTGGACGCTGACGCCGAGGCCGACGGTGAGACGGGCGGCCGCCAGCTCTTCGAGCACCTGGAGATAGACCTCGTACGGCTGGTCGCCGCCGCCGTACGCGGAGTCGTACGGCAGTCCGAGGAGTCCGGCTTCCGAGAGCAGCGTGAAGACGGGGCGCGGGAAGAAGCCCGCCTCCTCCTCCTCGGCCGCCCGGGGAGCGATTTCCTTCGACACGATGTCGCGTACGAGCTCGACGAGCTGCCGGGACTCCTCGGTGGGCAGACGGCGTTCCACCGGCTGCGGGGCACGGTCGGACATGACGGCGCTCTCCTCCCTGTCGGGCGTGACGGCGGTCGCGCGCGCGGGGTGGGCGCGGCACCGCCGGGTGGTCCCGGGCGATGCCCGGAAATCTACGGCTCCTCAGCCGATCCTGCCTTCCCGGATCACGGGAGGCGCTGGCCAGCGGCTGTGGCGCGTTGAGTATGCCCGATCGGAGCCCACACGTCACCGGGTGGCGGACTCCGTGATCAGGGAAATTGGTCCGAACCATTGACCTGAATGGTCTAGTCCATCTACGGTCTCGCCCAATGCCTCACCGCGTCCATGTCAACAACACGGCCCCGGAGGCAGCCTCACCACCAAGCCCTCCCCCACGAGGAGCCACAATGACCGGACTTGACCGTCCCCGCGCCCGCTTCCGGGCGTTCGCCGCGACCCTCTGCACGGCGGCGCTCGGCGCGGCCCTCCTCGGCGTCGCCGGGACGCCGTCGGCAGGCGCGACCCCCACCGCCGCCACACCGGCCGTCGCCGAAGCCGCCCCCACCGCCGCCGGCAGCAAGGTGGTCGGATACTTCACCAACTGGGGTGTCTACGACCGCAATTACCACGTCAAGAACATCGAGACCTCGGGTTCGGCGGACAAGCTCACCCACATCAACTACGCCTTCGGGAACGTCCAGGGCGGCAAGTGCACCATCGGCGACAGCTACGCGGACCACGAGAAGGCCTACACCGCCGATCAGTCGGTCGACGGGGTCGCGGACACCTGGGACCAGGAACTGCGGGGCAACTTCAACCAGTTGCGCAAGCTGAAGAAGCTGCACCCCGATCTGAAGGTCATCTGGTCGTTCGGTGGCTGGACCTGGTCCGGCGGCTTCGGTGAGGCGGCGAAGAACCCGGCCGCCTTCGCCGACTCCTGCTACAGCCTGGTGGAGGACCCGCGCTGGGCCGATGTATTCGACGGCATCGACATCGACTGGGAGTACCCCAACGCGTGTGGGCTGACCTGCGACACCAGCGGTCGTGACGCCTACGGCGACATGCTCTCCGCGCTCCGGTCGAAGTTCGGCGCGGACAACCTGGTCACCTCCGCGATCACCGCGGACGCCTCGGAGGGTGGCAAGCTCGACGCGGTCGACTACGGCGGCGCGGCGCAGTACGTCGACTGGTACAACCCGATGACGTACGACTTCTTCGGCGCCTGGGAGGCCAAGGGCCCGACGGCACCGCACTCCCCGCTGACCTCCTACACGGGCATTCCCAAGGAGGGCTTCGACAGCGACGCGGCCATCAGCAACCTCAGGGCCCAGGGCGTTCCCGCCTCGAAGCTCCTGCTCGGCATCGGCTTCTACGGCCGCGGCTGGACGGGCGTCACGCAGGACGAGCCCGGCGGCACGGCGACCGGAGCGGCCGCGGGGAAGTACGAGGCCGGCATCGAGGACTACAAGATCCTCAAGGACAGCTGCCCGGCCACCGGCACGGTCGCCGGTACGGCGTACGCCCACTGCGGCACCGACTGGTGGAGCTACGACACCCCGGCCACCATCGGCACCAAGATGGAGTACAAGAACCAGCAGGGCCTGGGTGGCACCTTCTTCTGGGAGCTCAGCGGCGACACCACGAACGGTGAGCTCATCAAGGCCATCAACTAGCCCCTACGGGGTACACGCACCGCAGGGCGGGTCAGGGGTGGGGTGCCGGGCGGGCGCCCCACCCCACCGGTCGTTCGTGGGGACCGCAGGTCACATGAGTCCTGCCTGCGTGACGAACATGGCGAGGACGACGACGAGCGTCCAGCCCAGGATGTGCTCCAGGACCTTCGGCCCGTCCTCGGGGCCACCGGTGCGGGCGCGGGTACGGGTCCGGTTCTCGGCGGTGGTCGCGGTCATGGCATCTCGCTCGCTCGGTCGGTCGGCAGTGGGTCCCCCGTGACCCGACCACAGTGCCAGCGAGAGCGGGCTGCGCGGTAGAGATCCGGGTCACAGCGACAGGCGGGCCGGAACAGGACGTACGGGCGCGCATCCCCGCTCCCGCAGGGGATCAGCGGGCCGGGGCGCGCGGCGCGGGCGGGCCGGATGTGGCCCAGGACATACCATCATGTGTGACCACCAGTCCTTGTCCACCATGGACGACGACATCCTCAAGAAACTCTTCCCGGACATATCGCCGATGGTCGTGAGGCGGGCTCCGCAGCGCAACAAGTACTCCGACCGGAACGAGCAGGAGGCCGAGATGATCGCCTCGCTCCACTGCGCCCGCATCGGTCCGCGGACCGGGAACCCCCTGCCCCTCCATTCGCACGGCGATGTCATCGGCAGTCTCAGGATGGCGGTGTCCGGCGACCATCACCCTGGACGCGCCCCCATGGGACTCTGATGGACCATCTGTTCACATGGCTCTCCTGGTCGTGCGCCGTCGCCAACCTGATCACCCTCTGCTACAAGGCCCCCGATTGCGGATGAACGCGCAGAACTCCGCCCTGTTCGCGCTGTGCACGTATTTCTTCTTCAACGGGCTGTCCTACTGGATCGATCTCGAGATCTTCCGGGACCGGCCTCTCTCATTTCTTCGCTTCGGGTGCCCGCGCTCCACACCTGATGGTTCCTGCCGCGGATCCGGACCGGACATGGGACGACGCCTCCGTCAGGGCGGCGCTGCTCGCTCTCGGAGGCACGGACGCCGGGCTCCTTGACGATCCCGTCTTCGCGGAGGTCATGTTGCCGTACATCAAGGCGGACTTCCGGATGCTGGCCGCCTACACACGCGCTGAACCGGCCCTCCTCGACTGCCCGGTCACGGTGCTCGTCGGTGAGGACGACCCCCGGGTCACCGCGGACCAGGCTGCCGCGTGGGGGGTGACGTCGCGGGCCGGCTTCTCCGTCCGCACCGTGCCCGGGGGGCATTTCTACCTCGCCGATGCCGCACCGTTCGGTGTCATCACCCGGTCGTGGGTGCCGGGCGGGGCCTCCGCACCCGGTAGTTGCGCGTCGGCGGAGAGCCGGACCAGGCGGCCGGGTGCGGTTGAGCCGGAGGCGTACCCGCTCCCGGCCGCAGGCGGCTCGGTCGTCCGACCCACCTGCCTGAGCTGCCGGGCGGCCGCCTCACCCCTGCCGCCCGGCGTGTCGCGGCGCGCCGCCGGCCGTGATCCGGTGAAACTCCCCGCTGCCGGCCGGGCTACTTCTCGCTGATCCCGTGCCGGGCGGCCCAGTCGTGCGCGACGTCCTCCGGGTCCTTCTTGCCCTTGTCCACGAGGCGGTTGAGCTCGGTCAGGTCCTCGGTCCTCAGCGCGTTGCCGAGGCGGGCGAGCGCCGCCCGCACCGTCGAGTCGGCCTTGCGGTCGGCGATGAGCGGGACGACGTGCTGACCGGGGACGAGGTTCTTGGGATCGGTGAGCACGACCCACTTCTGGGCGGCGATGTCGGTGTCGGTGGTGAAGAGGTTCGCGACGTCGACGTCGCCCTTCTTCAGGGCACCCTTGACCAGCGGCCCCGAGGAGTCCAGGGACTTGAACTCCTTGAACTCCACGCCGTAGACGTCCCTGAGGCCCACCGCTCCGACCGTGCGCTTCTTGACCTCGGGGGCGGCACCGATGACGAGCTTCCCGTCGTGCTTCGCAAGGTCCGCGAGGGACTTCAGACCGTACCTGTCGGCGGTCTCGCGGGTGACGACGAAGGCGTCGGAGTCCTCGGCCGCGCCGTACGGAAGGATCTGCAGGCCGGCCGGGAGGGCCATGGCGAGGGCGTTCTGCATCTCGCCCTCCTCGGTCGCCTCGGCCTTGGGGTCCAGGTAGTGCAGCAGCGCGCCCTGGTACTCGGGCAGGAGGTCGATGTCGCCGCCCTTGAGGGCGGGGATGAGGATCTCGCGGGTGCCGAGGTTGGGGCGGACCGTGGTCTTCACACCGGCAGCTCCGAGCGCCGCTGCGTAGAGATGTCCGAGGACCTGGTTCTCGGTGAAGTTGGCGGTGCCGATGGTGACGCCGTTCTTGCTGGAGCCTCCGCCCCCGCCGCCACCGGAACCCTGTCCGTCGAGCGAGGTGATGCCGCTGCTGCAGGAGGCGAGTGCGGGGACGGTGGCGGCGGCGAGGAGTCCACCGAGGAGGTTTCTGCGGTTCATCGTGCTTGCTCCTGGGCCTGCTTGGCGGGGCGGTGACGGAAGAGGGCGCGCTGGAGTGCGGAGAGGGCGAGGTCGAGGACGACGGCGACGACCGCGACCAGCACGGCTCCGCCGAGCACCTGCACGAGGTCACGCTGGGCGAGCCCGTCGAAGACGTAGCGGCCGAGTCCGCCGAAGGAGACGTACGCGGCGATGGTGGCGGTGGCGACGACCTGGATGAGCGCCAGCCTGAGCCCGGTCATGATCAGGGGCAGCGCGAGGGGCAGTTCGACCTGGAGGAGGACCTGGTGCCGGCGCATGCCCTGGCCGCGGGCCGCGTCCCGCACCTCGGGGTCGACGGCGGTCATCCCGGCGTAGGTGTTGGTGACGATGGAGGGGACGGCGAGCGCCACCAGGGCGATGTAGACGGGCCACATCGACAGTCCGCTGGCGAGGAAGACCAGCACCACGAGCCCGACCGTGGGCAGGGCCCGTCCGAAGCTCGACAGGTTGATGGCGAGGAAGGCTCCGCGCCCGGTGTGCCCGATGAGCAGACCGACCGGCAGGGCGATGGCGGCGGCGACGAGGGTGGCGATCAGCGAGTACTGGAGGTGCTCGGCGAGGCGGTGCCCGATGCCGTCGGGGCCGGCCCACTGTTCACCGCTGACCAGCCAGGCGCCGAGGTCCTTGAAGAGTTCGTACACGGGTCAGGCCCCCTGCTTCTGCCGGCGGGTCCAGGGAGTCAGGACGTACTGGAGGGTGACGAGGGCCGCGTCCGCGACGAGCGCGAGAAGCAGGGTCAGGACGATGCCGACGATGACGGGGGTGGGGAAGTTGCGCTGGAAACCGTCCGTGAACAGCTGCCCGAGTCCGCCGTCCCCGATGTAGGTGGCCACGGAGACGAGCGAGATGGCCATCACCGTCGCGATGCGCACGCCCGCCATGATCACGGGCAGGGCGAGGGGGAGCTCGACGGTGAGCAGGGTGCGCAAGGGCCGGGCACCCATGGCCTTCGCGGCTTCCTTCGTCCGTGCGGGCACGGAGTCCAGGCCCTCGACGGTGTTCCGCAGCAGCACGACGAGGGTGTAGATCGTCAGGCCGATGACGGTGGTGGTGCGGGTGAGCCCGCTGACCGGCAGGAGGAGCACGAAGACGGCGATGGACGGGACGGTGAAGAGGACGTTCGACAGGCCGAGGAGGAATCCGCGCAGTGGGCGTACGCGGTGCGCGATCACGGCCAGCGGGAGCGAGACGGCCAGGCCGAGGAGTACGGCGGTGAGGGCGGCCTGAAGGTGGGCGAGGGCCAGGGTGGTGAGATCGCCGGTGTGGTCGGATATCCACGACCAGTCGACGCTCACGCGGCCACCGTGCTTGCCTCGCTGTGGACGTGGCCCGCGTGGTCGTGGATGTCCTCGCGGGAGGTCACGCCCGTGAGGACACCCTCCGCGTCGACCCGGGCGACCAGGGCGCTCGGCGCGGCGATGGACTCGTTGAGCGCCGAGAGGAGGGAGTCCGTGTCCCGCAGGGGGCGGACCGGGGCCTGCGCGTCCGTCTCGGTGTCGCGCCAGGCCAGCGGCTTGCGGGCGGCGTCGAGGGTGAGCTGCCAGCGGGTGCCTTCCGGGGCCGGCCCCTGGCGTACCTCGGCGAGCGTGGTCAGGGACAGCAGCTTCAGGCCGCGCTCCGCGCCCAGGAAGTCCGCGACGAACGGATCCGCGGGGCGGGCCAGGAGCTCGGCGGGGCCCGCGCACTGGACGAGGTGGCCGCCCGTACGGAAGACGGCTATGCGGTCCCCGAGCCGTACGGCCTCGTCGATGTCGTGGGTGACGAAGACGATGGTCTTGCTCAACTCCCTCTGTAGCCTGAGAAGTTCGTCCTGGAGCTGGGTGCGTACCACGGGGTCGACGGCGCCGAAGGGCTCGTCCATGAGGAGCACGGGCGGGTCGGCGGCGAGCGCCCTGGCCACACCGACCCGCTGCTGCTGCCCGCCGGAGAGCTGGTGGGGGTAGCGCTTCCCGGCGTCGGCGCAGAGGCCGACCGTCTCCAGGAGTTCCGCCGCCCTCGCCCGCGCCTTCCTGCGCCCCCAGCCGAGCAGGAGCGGCACGGTCGCGATGTTGTCCAGGACCGTGCGGTGCGGGAAGAGCCCGGACTGCTGGATCACGTAGCCGATGGAGCGGCGCAGCTCGGCGGCGTCCTGCTCCAGGACGTCCTTCCCGTTGACCCTGATCGTCCCGGAGGTCGGATCCACCATCCGGTTGATCATGCGGAGCGTCGTCGTCTTGCCGCAACCGGAAGATCCGACGAGGACGGTCACGCCTCCTTCCGGCATCTCAAGAGTGAGGTCGTGCACCGCAGTTGTGCCGCTCGGGAAGCGCTTGTGGACCGTATCGAATTGGATCATGAGGAGTCCCTTGCCCGGCTGTATATCGTCATGCAGACTTCTTGGTGACTGAATAGGTTGTCAATAGTCGGTCGCCACTCAGACGTAAATCCCTGGTTACTCATGGCCGTAGAGCAAGACGGAGCGTCCGGTTGAGGAGGAATGGCGAGTGATGTCGTCTCGTATCGTGAACAGGGCGACCGGAGACAGCAGTGCGACCGTCGTCCTGGACGGTCGCCGACTGATGGTCGCAGATGTCGTACGCATGGCCGAATCCACCGCGCGGCCCGTTCCGGCGCAGGACGGGATGAAGCGCGTGGAGGCTTCCTGGGACGCCGCGCGGGAGATCGCCTCGTGGGGCCGCGTCTACGGGCGCTCCACCGGCGTGGGCGCCAACCGGAATGAGTCCGTGCCCACGGAGGCGGCCGCCGATCACGGCCTGCGGCTCCTGCGCAGCCACGCCGGAGCCATCGGCGAGGAACTCCCCGCCCGGCAGGTCCGCGCCATGCTCGCGGTCCGCGCCAACCAGCTGCTCGCGGGGGGAGCGGGCCTGCGCCCGACCGTCGTCACGGCTCTGTGCGAGGCGCTGGAGACGGGTGCCCACCCGAAGGTCAACGAATTCGGTTCCGTGGGCACCGGCGACATCGCCGCCCTGGCGCAGATGGGCCTCGCCCTGGCGGGCGAACACCCCTGGCAGGGGTCGGGGACAGCCCCCGACCCGCAGCCTCTCGACAACAACGACGCTCTCGCCCTGATCAGCAGCAACGCCCTCACCCTCGGCCAGTCCGCGCTCGCCCTCCACGAGCTGCGCGGCCTGATCGCGGCCACCCAGGTGGTGGCGGCGCTGTCCCTGATGGCGATCGACGGTTCGTACGAGGCGTACGCCCTGCCCGTGCACGAGGCGCGGCGGCACGCCGGTTCGTACGCGGTCGCGGAACGGATGCGGCGGCTGCTCGGCGCGCCCGACCGCCCCACACCGCCGCTCGGCCGGATCCAGGACCCGTACGGCTTCCGGTGCGTGCCGCAGATCCACGGGCCCGCACACGACGCGGCGGACGCGCTCGAGGACGTCCTCACGGTCGAGATCAACGCGGCGGCCGAGAATCCGCTGATCTCGGCGGACGACCGGGCGGCCTACCACCACGGCGGCTTCTACCTCGCCCAACTCGCGCTCTCGTTGGACCACTTCAGGCTTGCGGTGACACAGGCGGCGCGCCTGTCGACATCGCGCCTCTCGACGCTGAACGAACCGGGCTTCACCCGCCTGCGGCCGTTCCTCGCGGACGGCGAACCCGCGTCGTCGGGCGTGATGATCCTCGAGTACGCGGCCGGGGCCGCCCTCGGTGACCTGCGGGCCTTCTCCGCACCCGCCTCCCTGGGCCACGCGGTGCTCTCCCGGGGCGTCGAGGAGCAGGCCAGCTTCGCCTCGCTGGCGGCCCGCCAGACCTTGCGCGCGTGCGAGGCGTACCGGCTCGTCGTCGGGTGCGAACTCGTCTCGGCCGTGAGGGCGTTGCGCCAGCGCGACATGCGGCTCGACCCGGAGCTGCCCGTCGGCCGCGCCTTCGCGCTGGCGGACGCCGCGCTGGACGCGGAGGCGGCCGACCGGCCGCTGACGGACGACGTGACGGTGGCGGCGGGGCTGCTCGACCGGTTCACGGAGCTGTGGCTGGACCTCGGGTCCGGGAGGAACGACCGCTGAGCGTGTGGGAGTTGCTCCGACCGCCTCAGGACCGGGACGGTGCCCGCCCGGTGGACGGCCAGGTGGGGTGGTAGCGGTCGATGGCGTAGTGGTGGCGGTGCCGCCAGCCGTCACGCGTGGGGCTCGCTCCGGTCAGGTGGGGATGGCCGGGCTCCAGTCCCGCGTGGACGTGGTCGAGCTGGTCGGGGTCGCCCGCCGGCCAGATCGCCGCGGCGGTGAGGGTCGCGGCGAGCGCGACGGCGCCGAGGACCACAGCGGCGACCGGGAGCCCCGCACCCGCGGCGAGCCATCCCGCGAGCGGGTAGGTCAGCAGCCAGCAGCCGTGGGAGAGGGAGAAGCGGGCGCTGAAGGCGGCGGGCAGGTCGGACACCGCGGCGGATCGGCGGATGACGCGTCCGCCCGGCGTGAGAACGGCGGAGCAGGCCGCGCCGGTCAGGGCCCAGACGGCGAGCACCGCCGCCCACGACCAGGTGCTCGGCGCGGCGGCTCCGAGGGCGGCGACCGCGACGAGGGCGACGGGGAGCGTGCGCGCGGCGGTGAGCATCACGGTGCGGTCCCCGGCCCTGTGCAGCAGTCGGGGCAGGAGGAGCGCCGTGGCGACGGACCCGGCACCGTAGGCGCCGAGCGCCAGGGACAGGGCGCTGTCGGGCCGGTGGAAGTGATCCCGTACGAGAACGACGGTGTCGACGAAGACGATCGCCCCGGTCGCGGCGACGGCGAGGTCGAGAGCGAGCAGGGCCCGCAGCCGCGGGGTCGCCCGGAACAGGCGGGTCCCGAGGGCCGCCTTGGCGCGGGCACCCCCCGGGTGTTCCGGCGCGGCGGGCCGTGGCAGCGCCACGGAGACGACGAGGGACGCGGAGGCGAGGAAGCCGGCCGCGGTCCCGGCGAACAGCCAGCGGGAGGAGACCAGGGTCAGCAGGCCGGCGGCGAGCACGGGACTGAACAGGCTCTCCAGATCGTAGGCGAGCCGGGAGAACGAGAGGGCGCGGGTGTAGTCGCGTTCGTCGGGGAGCACTTCGGGGATCGTCGCCTGGAAGGCCGGGGTGAAGACCGCGGACGCCGCCTGAAGGATGAAGATCAGGAGGTAGATCTGCCAGACCTGGGTGACGAACGGCAAGGCGAGCGCGACACCGGCCCGGGTGACGTCCGTCGCCACCAGCAGCGTGCGGCGCGGAAGGCGGTCCGCGAGGGCACCCACCAGGGGGGCTGTGCCCACGTAGGCGACCATCTTGATCGCCAGGGCGGTCCCGAGGACGGCCGGGGCGCCAGGGCCCGCGATGTCGTGGGCGAGCAGGCTCAGGGCGACGATGGCCAGCCCGGTGCCCACCAGCGCGACGACCTGTGCGGTGAACAGGCGGCGGTAGGTGCGGTTGCGCATCACGGAGAGCATCGGCCCCGTCCCTGATCGGCGTGAGGAGACCACGCCATTAGACAACACGTGCACACTTGTGCACCTGTTGCCTTCAGGTCACCGCTGCCACCCCGGGGTGTGATTCCGGTCAGTCGTGCGGCGGAAGAGCCCTGATCCGGTGGTCCGCGACGCTCAGCGCCTCGTCGACCAGCCGCCGCAGATGGCCGTGGCGCAGGGAGTACACGACGCGGCGGCCGTCCTTGCGGGTCGCGACCAGCCCGGCGAGACGCAGCTTGGCCAGGTGCTGGCTGACGGAGGTCCGGGCGGCACCACACGCCTCGGTCAGCGTGGTCACATCGGCCTCGCCCTGACCGAGCCGCTGCAACAGGGCCAGGCGCGTGCGGTCGGCGAGCAGGGCCAGGACCGAGGCGGCGACGTCCAGCCGCTCCCCCGCCTTCTCCTCCTGCAGATGCGTCGCACCTGCTGAACCCGCGCGTGAAGCCATGCGCCCATCGTAGAGGCGGGTCCGGGAGCGACGCCCCCGTGCGCGCTCCCCGCACGTGCGCCCGCGGCGAGGAGGCCGGGCCGACGGCGAAGGGGGCGACGGCGCGCGCCACGTGCCCTGCCGCGACAGGGGGCTCCCTCACCCGGCCGCCGCCCGATCGCCACACCCATCGGTCCGCCCGACTTACACCCTTATCAGGAGGCATCAGGCGATATCCGAGGATCAAAGCGAAATTTCCTCTTCCAGAGGCAAACCTTATCCACACCGGTCCCGAATGCCTTGTAGAGAGCCCCACGCGGCTCACCACTCAGATCGAGGCGCGTGCGGCACGCCGAGCATCCAGCCCGGCCGACCGGGTCACCACTCGTGCCCGGCTCACCACCCGACGCATGTGCGCCCGCGGTCCGCCCGCGCACGGCACGGAAGCACCGGGACGCCGAGGAAATCGCGCGAGGAGCCCCCCATGATCGGAAAGCAGGTCGCCACACTGTCCCCGAACCCCGGGGACAGCACCCAGGCGGTGCGCCAGGAACTGCCCGACGTCACGTCCGCGTCCACCGAGGAGACACTCGCCCGGGTGCTCGCCGACGTCATGCACCTGGAACACGTGCCGGTGGACAGCCGGTTCTTCGACGACCTGGGTGCCGACTCCCTGGTGATGGCCCATTTCTGCGCGAAGGTCAGAAAGCGCGCGGACCTGCCGTCGGTGTCGATGAAGGACGTCTACGCCCACCCCACCATCGGCTCCCTGAGCCTCGCGCTGACGACGGAGGCCTCCCCCGCCCCCGTCGAACCCTCGCCCCCTGCCCGGTCGCGGCCCGCTCCGGTCCCGGCACCGCCCGCACCGACGGGCCGGGCCAGGTACGTCCTGTGCGGGACCTTGCAGTTGCTGACCTTCGTCGTCTACTCGTGCCTGATCGCCTTCGCCGGCGTCCGCGGCTACGAATGGATATCCGCGGGCTCCGGCGTGCTCGACGTGTATCTCCGCTCCGTCGTCTTCGGCGCCGCGGTGTTCCTGGGGCTGGCCGGTCTGCCGATCGTCGTGAAGTGGGTGCTCGTCGGGCGCTCGAAGCCCCGGCAGATCCGCATCTGGAGTCTGGCCTACTTCCGGTTCTGGGTCGTCAAGACCCTCGTACGCGCGAACCCGCTGGTCCTCTTCGTCGGGTCACCGCTCTACACCCTCTACCTCAAGGCGCTGGGGGCGCACATCGGGGCCGGCGTCGCGGTCTTCTCGCGCCATGTACCCGTCTGCACCGATCTGCTGACCGTCGGGGACTCCACGGTCATCCGCAAGGACTCCTTCCTCACCTGCTACCGGGCCCACGGCGACGTGATCGAGACGGGGACCGTGACGCTCGGGAAGGACGCGGTCGTCGCCGAGGCCTCGGTGCTCGACATCGGCACGTCGCTCGGTGACGGCTCCCGCCTGGCCCACGCCTCGGCCCTGCACAGCGGGCAGTCGGTGCCCGCGGGCGAGCACTGGCACGGTTCACCGGCGGAACGCGCGGGATCGGAGTATCCGGTGGTGGCACCGGCGCCCTGCGGGCCGGTCCGCCGGTCGGTGCACAGTGTCATGCAGCTGCTCAGCGCACTGCTGGTGTATCTGCCGCTGGCCGTCGGCGGGATCGGCATCCTGCTCGCCGAGGCCCCGCAGCTCGACGCGGTGCTGGAGCCGGGACCCACGGTCCTCACGACCTGGGAGTTCTACCGCGACGGCCTGATGGCCTCGTTCGCGATCGTCTTCGTGGTCGTTCCGCTCAGCTTCCTCCTGCTCGCCACCGTCCCGCGGCTGCTCAGCCGCGCCATCACACCGGACAGGGTCTACCCTCTCTACGGCTTCCACTACGGGGTGCACCGCGCGATCACCCTGCTGACCAACCGCCGCTTCCTGACCCGTCTGTTCGGGGACAGCTCCGCCGTGGTTCCCTACCTGCGCCTGCTGGGCTACGACCTCTCCCGTGTGGAGCAGACGGGGTCGAACTTCGGGACCGAGGTGAAGCACGAGACGCCGTTCCTGAGCACGGTCGGGACGGGCACGATGGTCGCCGACGGTCTGTCGATCAACAACGCCGAATTCTCCAGTACCTCCTTCCGCGTGTCCCGGACCGCCATCGGCCCGCAGAACTTCCTGGGCAACCGGATCGCCTACCCCGCCCGGGGCAGGACGGGGGCCAACTGCCTGCTGGCGACCAAGGTCATGGTCCCGGTGGACGGGAGGATCCGGGAGGGCGTCGGCCTCCTCGGTTCGCCGAGCTTCGAGATTCCCCGGTCCGTCCGGCGCGACAGCAGCTTCGACCGCATGAAGAAGGGCGAGGAGCTGTCGAACGGCCTGGCCGGCAAGAACAGGCACAACGGCGCCACGATGGGGCTGTACCTGCTGGTCCGGTGGATCTACGTGTTCGTGTTCACCCTGATCGTGTCGGGATCCGCCGAGCTCTACACCTCGGTCGGCGCCGCGGCGATCGCTCTGGGCAACGTCCTCGTCGTGCTCGTCGGCGCCGTGTTCTTCGTCCTCGTCGAACGCGCCGTGACGGCGCACCATCCGCCCGGTCCGCTCTTCTGCTCGATCTACGACCCCCGCTTCTGGCAGCGCGAACGCTACTGGAAGGTGCCCTCGGAGACGTATCTCCAGGCCCTCAACGGGACACCCTTCAAGACTCTGGTCTGGCGTCTGCTGGGCGTCCGGATCGGACGCAGGGTCTTCGACGACGGCTGCGCGCTGACGGAGCGCCGCATGGTCACCATCGGGGACGGCTCGACGCTCAACACCGGCAGTGTCGTGCAGTGCCACTCGCAGGAGGACGGCGCCTTCAAGTCCGACCGCTCCACCATCGGGGCCGGCTGCACGCTCGGGGTCGGAGCCTTCGTCCACTACGGCGTCACGGTCGACGACGGATCGGTGCTCGCCGCGGACTCCTTCCTGATGAAGGGCGAGACGGTCCCGCCGCATGCCCTGTGGGGCGGCAATCCGGCCCGCCAGATCGACCGGGCAGCGCCCGGGACGAGGAGTTGACACCCATGGATACGCTCACACGCACCGGAGCGGAGTACTGGCGCGACGTGCTCGCCGCCGGCGGGTCCACCCCCGTGACTCCCTGGACGCGTACCCCGCGGCCCGGCACCGCCGTGGTCGAGGCGGACGTCCCGGAGGGGCTCGTCACGGAGCTGCGCACCATCGCGGCATCGATGGGGATCTCCCCCACCGCACCGGTGCTGGCCGCCCACGCCGAGGTGCTCTCCGCCCTGTCGGGCGACCGGGACGTCACCACGGGCTACGTCGCGGGGGCGGGCGTCGGGCCGCTGCCGTGCAGGCTGACGACCGCTTCCCCGACGTGGCGGACGCTGATGAGGCAGGCGGACAGCACCGAGTCGGAGCTGCTGGCCCACAAGGACTTCCCCCTCGCCACCCTCCGCGCGGAGATGGACCTGCCCCCCACCGCCCCCGAGGTGGCGTTCGATCCGACCGGCGCGGGTGACGTGTCCCGGGACGCGGCGCTCCAGGTGTCGCTCGTGCGTCGCGGCGGACGGTCGGTGCTCCGGACGCGGTACCGGACCGACGTCCTGGACGAGGAGTGCGCGACCAGGATCGGCGGGTACCACCTCGCCGCGCTCCGGCTGATCGCCGAGGACCCGGATGCGGAGCACGGGCGGCAGACCCTGCTGTCGCCGGAGGAGATCCACCACCAGCTCGACGGGCTCGCGGGCCCCCACCGCGCGCTGCCGGACCTGCGCTTCCACCAGCTGTTCGAACAGCGGGTGCGCGCCCACCCGGACACCGTCGCGGTCGTCCAGGGCGAGCGGCGGTGGACGTATCGCGAGCTCGACAACCGTGCCAACCGGCTGGCACACGCGCTGCTCGGCGCGGGTCTCGGCCGGCAGGACGTCGTCGCCGTGGTGTCCGAACGGAGTCCGGAGTGGCTGGCCGCGGTCCTCGCCGTCCTCAAGTCCGGCGGCGCCTACCTGCCCGTCGAGCCCCGCTTCCCGGCCGAGCGCGTCACGGCCATGCTGGCCCGCGCCGACTGCCGTCTGGTGCTCACCGAGTCCGGCAGCGCCGCCGCCCTCGGCGAGGCACTGGACTCGCTGCCGGACGTCCGGGCCCTCGGCATCGAGAGGATCTGCGAGGAGAGCCACGAGGACACCGGTCCCGGCGTGGAGGTGGGCCCGGGGGATCTCGCGTACGTCTTGTTCACCTCCGGCTCCACCGGCGAGCCCAAGGGCGCGATGGTGGAACACGCCGGGATGCTCAACCATCTCCTCGCGAAGATCGACGACCTGGGGATCCGTGAGGGGGACGTGGTCGCCCAGACCGCACCCCAGTGCTTCGACATCTCCCTGTGGCAGCTCCTCGCCGCCCTGATCACCGGTGGGCACACCCTCCTGGTCGGTCAGGACGCGGTCCTGGACGTCCGGCGGTTCGTCGACACCGTGGCCGACGGCAGGGCGGCCGTGCTCCAGGTGGTTCCGTCCTACCTCGACGTCGTCCTCTCCTACCTGGAACGGCACCCGCGGCCGCTGCCCCACCTGCGCTGCGTCTCGGTCACCGGCGAGACGCTGAAGAAGGGGCTCGTCGAGCGCTGGTTCACCGTCGGTCCAGGAGTCCGGCTGGTCAACGCCTACGGACTGACCGAGACGTCCGACGACACCAATCACGCGGTCATGGACGGGGTTCCGGACACCGACGGCGTACCACTCGGCCGGCCGGTCAACAACGTCCGCGTCTACCTCGTGGACGAGCACCTCTCCCCCGTGCCGCTGGGCTCCCCCGGCGCGATCGCCTTCTCCGGAGTCTGCGTCGGCCGCGGGTACATCAACGACCCCGAGCGGACGCGGGCGGCGTTCCTGCCCGATCCGCACCGCGCGGGTGAACGGCTCCACCTGGGAGGGGACTACGGCCGCTGGCTGCCCGACGGCACGCTCGCGTTCCTGGGCCGCCGGGACTCCCAGGTCAAGGTCCGTGGGTTCCGGATCGAGATCGGGGAGGTCGAGAACGCCCTGCTGCGTCAGGACGGTGTGCGCGCCGGCGCGGTGGTGGTCGCCGAAGGCACCGCCCACGGCCGGCGGCTGGTCGCCTTCTACACCGGCGCACACCCGCTGCCGGCCGACGCCCTGCGAGACCGCCTCGGCGGCACCCTGCCCCCGTACATGGTCCCCTCGGCCTTCCACCGGCTGGAGACGCTTCCCCTGACCGCCAACGGAAAGATCGACCGCCGTGAACTGACGCTGCGAGCACCGGAGCCGGACGAACCGGAAGAGCGGGCGGACGGCGACTCGCCCCGCACCCCCACCGAACGGCGTCTGGCGGCGGCCTGGGCCGAGGTGCTCGGAGTCCCCCAGGCCCGCCTCGGCCGGCAGGACGACTTCTTCGCCCGTGGCGGCACCTCGCTGTCGGCGGTGGGCGTGGCGGTCTCCCTGGACCGGGAGATCTCGCTCAAGGACCTGGTCCGTCACCCCGTACTCACCGATCTGGCCGCCCTGATCGACACACGTTCCGAACGATGAACCCGCCCACCCCGAAGGAGACCCAGATGCTTTCCATCGACACGACCGCCCCTCCGATCGACCTGGAGCGGGAACCCGGCCGGCCCGCGACGCTGCGGGTGCCGCCGGCCGACGACCCGGCCCGCTGGGCCTCGGAAGCCCGCAGCGGGATCCTGGCCGCACTCGTCGAGCACGGCGCCGTCCTGGTCCGCGGGCTCGGCCTGCGGGACGTGGAGGACGTCGGTGCCGTCCTGAGGCAGCTGGCCGTCGAACCGGTCACGGAAAAGGAGGCCTTCGCCCCCAGGCAGACCCACTCGCCCGGGGTCCACTCCTCGTCCGCCTGGCCGCCGAACCAGCCGATGTGCATGCACCACGAGCTGAGTTACACGCTCGGCTTCCCCGGCCTCCTGCTCTTCGCCTGCCTGTCCGAGCCGACCGAGGGCGGGGCGACCGGCCTCGCCGACGCGGCAGCGGTCCTCGACGCGCTGCCCCCGGGGCTCGCCGAGAGGTTCGAGCGGGAGGGATGGCTCCTCACCCGCAGCTACAACGGCGAGATCGGGGCCACGGTGCCCGAGGCCTTCGGCACCGACGACCGCGACGCGGTGGAACGCTACTGCCGGGACCACGCCATCGACTGGTCCTGGCAGCCCGACGGGACGCTGCGCACCAGTCAGCGCCGGAACGCCGTGGTGCGCCACCCGGCCGACGGACGGCGCTGCTGGTTCAACCAGATCGCCTTCCTGAACCGGTGGACGCTCGCTCCGGAGGTGGCCGAGTACCTGATCGACGAATACGGGCCCGAAGGGCTGCCGTTCAACACGTGGTACGGCGACGGCGAGCCCATCGAGGAGGACGTCGTCCGCACCCTCAACGCGGTCTACGAGCAGCACACCGTCCGGATGCCGTGGCAGGCGGGCGACCTGCTCCTGGTCGACAACATCCGCACCGCGCACAGCAGGGAGGCCTACGAGGGACCGCGCGAGGTCGTCGTCGCGATGGCTTCGCCGAACCGGCCGGGGACCAGCTCACCGGTCTCACCGGCCGAGGAGGCGGGGCTGCGATGAACACCGACCGGAGCAGCAGTCCAGGGCACGCCTCAGCCGGGGAGAGTGTCGTACCCCCGTTCGCGGTGGTCCCCGGCGGCCAGGTCCAGCAAGCCCTCGAAGGCCGCGAGAAGGAGATCGTGGAGGTGGTCGAGGCCGCCTACCGGCTGCACGGGGCGGGCCGCACGGTGAACCCGCCGTCCTCGTTCCTCCGTTTCCCCGACCGCCCCACCTCCCGGATGATCGCCCTGCCTGCCTCCCTGGGCGGTGAGTCGCCGGTGGACGGCATGAAGTGGATCTCCAGCTCCCCCGGGAACGTGGCGTCGGGCATACCGCGCGCCTCGGCCGTGCTGATCCTCAACGACCCCGCCACCGGCTACCCGTTCGCCTGCATGGAGAGCTCGATCATCAGCGCGACGCGTACGGCCGCCTCCGCGGCATCGGCCGCGGACCGGCTCAGCCGGGACCGGCCCCGCCCCACCCGCGTGGGGTTCTTCGGGACGGGCCTGATCTCCCGCTACATCCACACCTTCCTCGAAGGTTCCGGCTGGTCGTTCGACGACGTCGGGGTGTACGACCTGTCGGCCGACAGCGCGGCCGGATTCCGTGTGTACGTGGAGCAGTCCGGCAGCGCCGCGGCCGTCACCGTGCACCCGGACCCCGAGGAACTGATCCGCACCAGCGATCTCGTGGTCTTCGCGACCGTGGCCGGAGAGCCGCACGTCACCGACCCGGCGTGGTTCGACCACAACCCCGTGGTCCTGCACGTGTCACTGCGCGATCTCGCGCCGGAGGTCCTCCTGGCCTCGACCAACATCGTGGACGACATCGAGCACTGCCTCAGGGCCTCCACCTCGCCCCATCTGACCGAGCAGCTCACGGGGAACCGGGAGTTCGTGCACGGCACGCTGGACGACGTGATGGCGGGCACCGTGACCGTGCCGGGCGACCGGCCCGCGGTCTTCTCGCCCTTCGGCCTCGGAGTACTCGATCTGGCGGTCGGAAGCTATGTCTACGACCGGATCGCCCGCACGGGCGAACTGCGTCGTGTCGACGGCTTCTTCCACGAACTGAGCCGCTACGGATGACGGAGCCGGGGCGGTCCGCCGCCCCGGCCCGGACGACCAGAACCACCCGGAGGAGGAGTTAACCGTGTCGGTCATTACCGTCCCCCAGGCCTTCAACGAGGAGGATCTCTATGTGGACGTCGAGGCCGTCTTCGGCCACTCCCTGCTCCTCAAGTGCGAGGGGTTCAATTTCGCCGGATCGATCAAGCTGAAGGCGGCCGCGGAGATGGTGGCCTCGGCCGAACGCGACGGCACGCTGAGGGCCGACTCCGTCCTCGTCGAGTCCTCGTCCGGGAACCTGGGCGTCGCACTGAGCATGATCGCCGCCAGCAAGGGCTACCGGTTCATCTGTGTGACGGACTCACGCTGCAATCTGGCCACGCGGCTGATGATGGAGGCTCTGGGCGGTGAAGTGCGCCTGGTGGACGCCGAGGAGGCCAACGGCGGCTTCCTCGCCGCGCGCCTGGCCCACGTCCGGCAGCTGTGCGCCTCCGACGACCGGTGCGTGTGGCTGAGCCAGTACTCCAACCCGGCCAACTGGAGGGCGCACTACCTCACGACCGCTCCGGAGATCGCCCGGTCCTTCCCGCAGCTGGACGTCCTGTTCATGGGTGCGGGCACCACGGGAACCCTGATGGGGTGCGCACGCTGGTTCCACGACTGGCACCGGCCGGTCCGGATCGTCGCGGTGGACATCGCCGGTTCGGTGGCGTTCGGCGGCGCGCCCGGCCGCCGGATGATCCCCGGGCTCGGCATGAGCATGCGCCCGCCCCTGCTGGACGAGTCCTACGTCGACGAGGTGGTGCGGGTCGAGGAGACCGACACCATCCGCGCCTGCCGCCGCCTGGCCAGGCGGGGCTTCCTCTTCGGCGGTTCCACCGGGACGGTGGTGAGCGGAGCGGTCGACTGGCTGGACCGGCACGGGACCCCGGACGTCACAGCGGTGGCGATAGCCCCCGACCTCGGCGAGCGCTACCTCGACACCGTGTACCAGGACAACTGGGCCGAGGACCTGTACGGCGCGGCCGTGCTCGAATCCGCTGCCCGTACCCCGGCCGCCGGGGAGGAAATCGCCGTGGCGCGCCCCTTCACCACCCGCTCCGCACCGGAGGAACCCGGGGCGCCTGACGACTGGTGAGCTCGCGCCGCGAGCTCCGCGAACGCCCCCGGCAGGCTCCATGCCCTCCCGTAGCATGTCGCCGACCTCTCCCACCAGCGCGTCACCCGCGCCGGCATCCTGGTCCGGCGTCCTGGTCCGTCAAGACGCGTTCGGAGAGGCCGACGACGCCCGGTTCGTCACCTGCGACCGGGTGGCTGCCCCTGCCCTGCGGCCTCGTGCACGGCGCCGAACGCCGACGAGGCCAAGCGCACCACAAGGAGCCCTCACGTCCCGCCCGTGCGGGCCCCGTTGAGCTTGGCGTCCAAGGTGATCGCCGCGTCGATCAGGGCCAGGTGCGTGAACGCCTGCGGGAAATTGCCCAGCTGCCGCCCGGTGAGACCGATCTCCTCGGAGTACAGCCCCAGGTGGTTGGCGTAGGTGAGCATCTTCTCGAGCACCAGTCGGGCCTGGTCGGTGCGTCCGGCTCGCGCCAGGGCGTCGACGTACATGAAGGTGCACAGGGAGAACGTTCCCTCGGAGCCACGCAACCCGTCGGGTGATGCCTCGGGGTTGTACCGGTAGACGAGGCTGTCGCTGACCAGCTCGTGCTCCATGGCGTCCAGCGTGGACCTCCACATCGGATCATCGGGGGTGATGAAGCCGACCGTCGGCATGCGCAGCAGCGACGAGTCGAGCACATCGTCGTCGTAGTGCTGGACGAAGGCCTGCTTCCGCGGGTCCCATCCCCGGTCGAGCACCTGCGTGTAGATCTCGTCACGCGCCTCCACCCAGCGACCGCGGGCGGCGGGGCGGCCGTCGTCGTAGGCGATCCGAACAGCACGGTCGAAGGCGACCCAGGACATCACCCGGCCGTAGGTGAAGTCCTTCCGCCCGCCGCGGGTCTCCCACAGCCCTTCTCCGGGCTGGTCCCAGTGGTCCACCAGCCAGTCGAGAAGCGTGTGCAGCGCGGTCCAGCCCCTGTGGTCGAGGTGCATGCCGTGCTGGTGGGCGAAGTAGATGCTGTCGAGTGCCTCGCCGTAGATGTCCAGTTGCCGCTGGGTCGCCGCTCCGTTGCCGATGCGGACCGGTGCGGAGCCGCAGTAGCCCTCCCAGTGCTCCAAGGCCTCCTCGACCATGTCGGACGAGCCGTCGACGCGGTACATGATGTTCAACGGCCCCGCGCCGTCACCCCGGCCGGCCTCTTCCTTCACGCGATCGTGCAGCCAGCCGTTGAACGCCGCCGCCTCTTCCCTGAATCCCATGCCCAGCAAGGCGTACACCGAGAACGACGCGTCACGGATCCAGGTGAACCGGTAGTCCCAGTTGCGCTCTCCCCCCAGCTGTTCGGGCAGAGCAGCCGTGGGGGCGGCGACCAGGGCGCCCGTCGGTGCGTACGTCATGAGCTTCAGAGTCACGGCCGAGCGCTCCACCGCCTCCCGCCAACGGCCCGTGTAGGTGGACTGCCCCAGCCAGGAGCGCCAGAAGAGGGCCGTCTCGTCGAAGAGCTGCTCGAACTCCGCTCCTCGGACCTCGTGCGGCGGCCCGCCGGGGGACGACTCGAGGACCAGCCCGCGCTGCTGCCCCGCTCGAAGGGCCAGGGTGAAACGCAGGTCGTCGTCACCGGAGAGAGCGGTCAGCAGCCGCTCGTCCTGAGGCTCACGGACGGCATGGACGGCGAGGTCCATGTCCTGCGAGGTGAACAAGGCTCCCTGCTGGGTGATGTGCAGCTCATGCGGCTTACGGCCGTAGTCGAAGCGCGGAGCGATCTCGCCCTCGAACGTCATGCTCCCCCGGACACAGCGCAGCATGCGGACCAGACGGTGCCGGTCGGTCGCCGTCGTGCCGGTCACCGGCATGAAATCGACCACCTCACCGGCCCCGGCCTCGGTCATGAATCGCGTCACCAGCACGGCGGTGTCCGGGTGGTAGAGCTGCTTGGTGGTGTACGTGTCCGCGACCGGCCTGACCGTGAAGTGGCCGCCCTTCCGCCGGTCGAGCAGAGCGCCGAAGACGCTGGGCGAGTCGAAGCGCGGGCAGCAGAACCAGTCGATGGTCGCATCGGTCGTCACAAGTGCGGCGGTCTGCAGATCGCCGATCAGACCGTGGTTCTCGATGAGGGGATAATCGTCCACTTCAAGCCCCTTTCGACCTCGAACGACCAGCGTAGGTCAGCGACGGCGCCTCGTCCTGGCGAGGTGGTGACGCGAGGTGGCGAGGGGGCGCGACGTTCTCCGCCACCACGGGCGGCCCGCGGCAGCGGTCTGTTCCGCGCATGCTCGGGGGCGAACACCGACGAGTCGGGAGCCGGGTGTCCACGGCACCCCGTTCCGCGCCTCCGGCGGGTCCCTGCTCCGGCCTTCTCACGGGTCGACGTTCCTGTGCGAGAAGCAGCGGTACGAGACCTCACCCCTCACCGGGACCGGCGCCCTGTGCCCCGGCGTGTCCCTCCCGGGGCCAGCGAGGAAACTGTTTGAATCCGTCGCATGACTATGCGCGACGACGCGGCCCTCTTCGGCAACCGGTTTCTGACCGCGCCCGCCCCCTCGGAGACCTTCCCCGAGAAGGGCATGGCCGCGACGGACGCAATGAGGCTGGTGGACGTCGATCTGGCCATGGAGGGCGACCCCCAGCGCAACCTCGCGACGTTCGTGACCACGTGGATGGAGCCCGAGGCGCAGCGACTCATCGCCGAGAACCTCCACCGCAATTTCATCGACCACGCGGAGTACCCCATTTCCGCCGAGATCGAGCAGCGTTGCGTGCGCATGCTCGCCGATCTCTTCCACGCGCCGGGAAAGACGACCGGCTGCCGGACCCAGGGCTCTTCCGAGGCGATCATGCTCGGTGCGCTGTCACTGAAGTGGAAATGGCGCGAACGCCGCCGAGCGGCCAACCTGTCGATGGACAGGCCGAATCTGGTCTTCGGCGGGGACGTCCACGTCGTGTGGGAGAAGTTCTGCCGCTATTTCGACGTCGAGCCGCGGATCGTGCCCCTTTCGGAGGGCAAGTACACGATCGGCCCTGAGGATGTGGAACCCCACCTCGACGAGAACACGATCGGCGTCGTCGCCGTGCTCGGCACCACCTTCACCGGACACAAGGACGATGTCGTCGGGATCGACAAGCTCCTGCGGGAGGTCCGCAAGGAGCGGGACCTCGACATCCCGATCCACGTCGACGCCGCCAGCGGCGGCTTCGTGTGGCCGTTCCTCTACCCGGACTCGAAGTGGGACTTCCGGCTCGAGCAGGTCCGCTCCATCAACGTCTCGGGGCACAAGTACGGCTTGGTCTACCCCGGCGTCGGCTGGCTGGTCTTCCGTGAGGAGTCGGACCTCGCCAAGGACCTCGTGTTCTACGAGAACTACTTGGGCAAGACGGACGCGACGTTCACCCTGAACTTCTCGACCGGTTCGGCCATGGTGCTCGCGCAGTACTACAACTTCGTGCGTCTCGGTCGCCAGGGCTACACCTACGTCATGAAGATCATGCAGGAGAACGCCCACGCGCTGGCGGACAACCTGCGGAGCAGCGGCCGCTTCGAAGTGATCGGCAGCGAGGCCGAGCAGCTGCCCCTTGTCGCCTTCCGGCTCGCCGGCAAGCACTCCTACGACGAGTCCGACGTCGCCTGGCAACTTTCGGCCGAGCGCGGCTGGATGGTTCCGGCGTACACCCTCCCGCCCGAGGCGGAGAGTGTGAAGATCATGCGTGCCCTGGTCAAGGAGACCCTGAGCCGCGAGCAGATCCATCGCCTGAGCCAGGACATCACCGACGCGTGCCGCACCTTGGACGACAAGGGTTCGACCCACGGCGTCGAGCGGGCCCAGGTCAAGCGCGGGACAGGTTACTGACCTCCCGGATCACGCCAGCAGCCTGTCGCTCCATGAACGACCGCGATTCCCTCGCCCCGGCGCCGCCGCGCCGTCCCGGTGACCGGCCAGGTCAGACCCCGCCTCCCACGCCCTGGCTGTCGGCCGTCCGCGCGACGGCGCCACGCGGCAGGTCCGACTCCGCCCGGACCCACGGATGGTGGGTGGGCGGCAGGGTTTCGAGCAGCGCGTCGAGCGACGCCCGTAGCCGTCGGCAGACCTGTACGGATGCTGCCCCGTAGTGAGCTTGCGCAGGTTGAGCCCGTGACCGGCGTCGTAGAGGATCACCGCCACGGACATCGACACGAGGACATCGAAGTTCCGGCCCATCAGCTCGTCCGGGCTTGCTCGCCAGGATCTGTGATCGCGCGGTGAGGATCGGGGTCAGCGCGATCCCGAGGTAGATCTCGTCGTCTGTGACAGCGGCTCCCTCCGGCTGAGCCCTGACGTCGTGGGTGGTGTACCGGGGCTGGCCATCAGGTGGTGCCCGCCTCGCCACCGCCTCCAGGATCGCCGCCTCGTCGCAGGTCGGCCTCGGTGAGTTCTTCGAGATCGCCCCTGGTGTCGAGCCAGTACAGAAGGACGACGGCCGGTACGACGACCACCAGGGCGACGAGGGTGACGAAGGCCAGCCAGGTGAGCGTGGCCGACGCCCCGGCGCCCTCGGCGACGGTCATCGATTCCGGCAGGAGGTAGGGACGCTGAGCCAGGCCCCAGGCGATGACCGCGCAGGCGACGGCGACGGCCGCGAAGGCGCGGGCCCAGCCGCCCGGTCCCCGGGTGAGCAGCCACGCCGCGGCGAGAGAAGCCGCTCCGGCGGCGAGGCCGAAGGCCAGCCCCGCCCCATGGGTGAGCCCGTGCCACACGTGCGGGGCGTCCTGGCTGGTGACGAAGAGGGTGATCACCACGAGCACCACGAGCGCGGTGAGGCTCAGCAGCCCGCGCCGCCGGAAGTAGGGGATCAGGTCGGGTGCGTCGAAGCGGCGGGCATCACCCGCCAGGAAGACCGCGCCCAGGAAGGCCGTCGCCGCGACGGCGAGCAGGCCGAACACGATCGAGGTGGGGTTGGCCCAGGCGTCCGCCGACGCCTCCGTGCCGAGCCTCACCCGGCCTGAGGCGACTCCCCCCGCGGCGGTGCCGAGGAAGAACGGCGTCACGAGCGAGGCCACTGCGAACACGGCACCGTAGAGCCGCCGGCCGGCGATGCGGCGTGCGACCTTGCGGAAGGCGAAGCCGGCGCCGCGCAGGACGAGGCCCACGGCGGCCAGCGCCAGTGGCAGCCACATCGCGGAGAACACGGCCTGGAAGAGAGTGGGGAAGCCGGTCCACATGATGACGAAGACGAAGATCAACCAGACGTTGTTGACCTCCCACACGGGGGCCATCGCGTGATCGATGAGCCACCGCGGACGCCTGCCGCGTTCGGTACCCCCCGCCATCAGGTCCCAGAAGCCCGCCCCGTAGTCGGTGCCGCCCGCGCAGGTGTACGCGGCGATGGCCAGCAGCAGTACTACTGCCATCAGGTCCGCCGTCACGGCTGGTCGCCCTGGGGCGGGGCCGCCGCACCGCCGTCACCCGCCCGGACAGCCGCCCGGGGGCCGTACGGGCTGTCCGACTCCGGCGGGTCCGCCGGGGGCCCGGAATCCCGCTCCTCGTCGGCGAGCCGCCAGCGGGTGCGCAGCTTGAGCAGCACCGCCAGGAGCGAGCCGAAGATGAACAGGTACACGACGATCACCAGGCCGAGCATGATCCACAGGGTGGACGAGTGCGTCGCCGTTACGGCCTCGGAGACCCGCATGTTCTGGTAGACGATCCAGGGCTGGCGTCCCACCTCGGTCGCGATCCAGCCGCATTCGACAGCCACCACCGAAGCCGGACCGGCACAGGCCGCGCCGCGGTAGAACCATCTGGACCCGGGAAGCCTGCGGTGCCGCAACCAGACCAGCCCGTACCAGAGCGCGAGGAGCACCAGGGCGGAGCCGATGAGGACCATGATGTCGAAGGCCCAGTGTGCGATCGTCGCCTGAACGGCTGTCGGCCGTTGGTCCGGCGGGACGGAGGTCAGCCCTACGACCTTCGTGTTCGGGCTGAAGCCGGCCAGGAGGGAGTCGAGGAGCGGGACCTTGACACCGCCTGAGACGGAACCGTCGGAGTGCAGGCGGCCGAACAGGTATTCCGGTACGCGGGTGTCGGTCTTCCAGACGATCTCCATGGCCGCGAACTTGACCGGCTGCTTGTGGAACACCGACCGGGCGATGGCGTCGCCGAGGACGAACTGCACCGGGGTCGCCACCGCGGCGATGGTGAAGGGAACCGTGAAGCCGAGCCGGTGGTACCGGTCCCGGCGCCCCCTCAGCCGGCCGACCGCGTAGACGCCGGCCACCATGTAGCCCGCGGTCAGCAGCATGGCCACGACGAAGTGCCAGTACTGCGGCCCGAACATCGGCGTGAAGATCGCCTCCCAGACGTCCACGTCCGTCGGATTGCCGAAGGTGTCGAGGGAGAAGCCCTGCGGTGTGTTCATCCAGGAATTGGCCGCCAGGATGCCGAACGCCCCCAGCAGCGCCGCGGCCGGAAGCGGCAGGCCGAGCAGGAAGTGTGTCCGGGGCTTCAGCCGTCGCCATCCGTAGAGGTAGATGGCGATGAGGACCGCTTCGAGGAAGAACGCCCAGGCCTCGACCCCGAAGCCGATTCCGAAGACGTCGCCCCACCGGCCCATCAGGCCCGGCCAGAGCAGACCGAACTCGAAGGAGAGCACGGTGCCGGTGACGACCCCGACGGCGAACTGGACGGCCATGACCGCCGACCATCGCCGTGCCAGCAGGAGGGCGGTCGCGTCCTTGTGGCGCAGCCCGCGGTAGTGCATGACCAGGGTGATCAGAGGCAGGGCCACGCCCAGCGGGACCAGGATGATGTGGGAGGCCAGGGTGAAGGCCATGAGTTCTCTGGCCGGCAGGAGTTGATCCGGAGCACTGGCCAGCAGGTGGACCGAGGGGTGCATGACCGCCTTCGCTGTTCGGGTCCCGCGGAAGAGGTCAGCCGCCGGTCGCGAAGCCGGGGAAGAGCGTCATCCCGCCGTCGACGTAGAGAGTCGTCCCCACGACGTAGTCCATGAGGTCGGACGCGAGCAGGACGACGGCGTGGGCGATGTCCTCGGGGTCGCCGATCCGGTCGTAGGGGATCAGTCGCAGGAGATCCTCCCGGGCCGCCGGGGTCTCCCAGGCGCTGCGGTTGATGGGAGTCCTGATCGCACCGGGGGCGACAGCGTTCACCCTGATCTTCTCCGGCGCGAGCTCCTGGGCCAGGGTCTGCATCATCATCTGCACGCCTCCCTTGGAGGAGGCGTAGTTCACGTGCCCGGCCCAGGGGATGAGCTGGTGCACCGAACTCATGCAGATGATCTTCCCGGCCGCCCGGGACACCTCCGGGACCACCCCGCGCCTGCGGAACTCCTTCGCCGCCTCCCGCGCGCACAGGAACTGGCCCGTGAGGTTGACGTCGAGCACCTTCTGCCACTGGGCGAGAGTCATGTCGGTGAACCTGGCGTCACGCTGCATACCGGCGTTCGCGACCAGGATGTCGAGGGTCCCGAAATCCTGGACCGCCCGGTCGACCATCGCGGTCACCTGGGTCTCCTGCGACACGTCCGCCTCGTAGGCCACCGCACGCACCCCGAACGACGTGATCTCCTCGACCACGTGCTCGGCGGCGTCCCGGCCGCTCACGTAGTTCACCGCCACATCGGCGCCCGCCCGGCCCAGCGCGATGGCCGTACCCTTCCCGATGCCCGAATTGGCGCCGGTCACCAGCGCCGTCTGGCCCTTCAGCAAGTCGGCGGGCACAGCACCCCGCACTGCCTCGACGTGGGAATTCATGAGGCCCTGTCTCCTCGCTGCGCCGCTCCGGTCCGCCCGGCTGCTGCCCGGGAGGCGGGGATCAGGGAATCACCGGATGTGCGCGGCGGCAGCTCCGGCGGGCCGCTGTTGGGCCATCGGACGGAGCGGCTCCCCCCGATCGGCCCAGGCGTGGAGCTCCGCGTTCATGAGGACCGAGCCGTCCAGCGGGGTGCGGCCGTCCAACTGCGGATCCTGCCGGCGCAGCGGTCAGACAGCCTCCCCAGCCACGGCCGGCTGCCGCGGGACAGCCGCGACCGCCGACGCCAGGTCGTCGAGGCGGCCGCGGGTCCTCACCTTCTCAGGCCAGCCCGAGCGACCTCAGGACGCGTCGCTGACGCGCGCTCGGATCCGTCGGCCAGTAGAGGTAGCAGACCCCGCCCGTCCCGCTCCTGACCGCGCCGTTCGCGTCGTACCGCTTCGTGCGCAGCCAGATGTTCTCCCACTCGCGCCGGGCGTAGACATGGCGCACCGCGTCGTTGGAGGGAGACGCGGGGTCGTTGGCGATCACGTCGCCGGCGGCCGTGAAGCCGATGACTGTCATCAGGTGGCCCGACGTTCCGTAACCCGCCCCCGTCAGCTCGCCCTTGAGGAACGACTGTGACGTGATGACCGGGATACCCGCGTCGACCAGCTTCTCCACGTCGGCGAGCGAGCCGATCCGGGTGACCGCGCTGCTCATGTCCTTGTACGTCGCGGCGTAGGCGGCGTTGAAGGGCCAGTTGCCGCAGCCGTCGTACTGGTAGTCGAACGTGTAGCGGGCCGCGTGGCAGATCTGCGGGTCCGCGAGATCCGGCTTGACCCAGGCGAGGTCCTCGGCGCTCGGCTCGCGGCCCCAGTACTCGATGATCATCTGGGAGGAGGTGGGGCTGCACCAGGCCTCGCCGCCGTTGTCGTACTCCGGGTACTCCCCCACGTGGACGTTCTGCGAGTAGCGGGGCACCGCGAGTTCCCTGGCGATGCCGGGCGTCGTGGCGGGCACGGTGAAGCGGTCGGGGATGTCCGAGGCCATGGCGCCGATCCGGTGGACCGTCGGCGTGAGGCGGGTGCCCGGGGTGCGGTGGAGGGTGAGCCTCAGGCGGTACGACACCAGGCGCAGCCCGCTCGCCGCGTCGTCCAGGGAGAGGGTGTCGGTCCAGACGGTGCTCCTGCCGTCGGTCTGGTCGTCCACCGAGGTCCGGCGGATGTCCGTGTCTCCGGCGGCCCAGCGGCCCATCACGTACCAGGGCGTGTCCGTCCCGTCCGAGTAGCTGCCGCGCAGCTCGATCTGGATCCAGGTGCCCTGCGGGGTGCGGGCGTTCCAGGAGGCGATCACCTCGGTGGCGGGTACGGCCGAGCGGTGGACCGGTGAGGTCCAGGTCGCGTACTCCCAGGTGCTGGTCGTGCCCGTGTGCGGGTCGGTGTAGTCGGTGGTGCCGGCGGGCGCGGAGATCACCAGGCCCGGCCGGCGTCCGGCGACGGCGCGGGTGCCGGACGACGAGCCGAAGCGCCAGTCGGCGTAGGTGGTCCAGAAACGGTTGTCCACGAGCGAGGCCCCCGCCGCGGCTGAGGGGGTACGGACGGGAGCGGCGCTCGCGGGGGAGGCGACGGTGCCTGCCCCGGCCGCTGCCGCGAGCGCGGCGGTGAGCACGGCCCTGCGTGAAGTCGGTCTGGTCATGGTCGAGACCCCCGGTCGTTGAGCGGAATGGGGCTGCGGGTGCCGATCGGTGGGCCAACTATTGCGGGTCGAGGTGGCATCCGGCCAGTGATTCGGCCCGCGCCGCGGCAGCAATATTGGTCTGGTCCACTGGCGTGACCTGCGCCGGAACGGGGAAGCGCGGAGGACGGGACCGGCGGGAGGCCAAAACCGGACCCTCCGCGCTCTCGTAGGGTGGAGGCATGAACGACCTGGCGGACCACGCACGCCGGCTGCGTGCACTGCCCCCGTCCTGCGGGTCGGTGCGGCTGCTCGCGGTCGACGGCCACGCGGGGTCCGGCAAGAGCACCTTCGCCGGCCGTCTGGCGGCGGCGCTCGGCGGCGCACCGGTCCTGCACCTGGACGACGTGGCCACGCACGAGGAGCTCTTCGGCTGGACGGACCGGCTCCGGGCGCAGGTCCTGGATCCGCTCTCGCGGGGGGAGCCCGCGCGGTACTCCCCCTACGACTGGACGGCCCGGCGCTTCGGTCCACCGAGGACCCTGACCCCCGCCCCCGTGATGCTGGTCGAGGGCGTGGGGGCCGGCCGGGCCGCCGTGCGGCCCTTCCTCGCGGGGCTGTTGTGGATCGAGGGGGAGAGCGAGGCGTCCTGGGAGCGGGGAAGACTCCGCGACGGCCCCGGGCTGTCGGAGTTCTGGGACGGCTGGACCGTCGCGGAGCGGAGCCATTTCGCCGACGACCCCTCCCGCCCCTTCGCGGACGTGGTGATCCGGCGGACACCCACGGGATACGCCTGGCTCAAAGGGCCTGGCCCGACAGCGGTGGCGAGTCACATCGTCACGGTCGGTGAAGGATGAGGGTCGCCATACCGACCAGTCGGAAAAAGCCCCTGCGGTGCCCCCGACTCGGCTTGACCGAGGAGCCGTAGAGGTCTTACGTTCTGGATGTGCGGCTTTTCGGAGCCCCCGCAGACACGAAGCCCCCGGTCGTTCCCCCGTGATCGGGGGCTTCGTCCTGCCTCCCCGCACCCCTTCCCCGAGCGCCTCACTCACCCTCGGTGACCACCGGCGAAGCGCCGGTTACGTACTTAACCGCTCACTCCCTGTGCAGGTACGATGCGTCCCGGGTGTGGTCAATTCCCGTCCCCGGCGCGGTGATTAGGCGTGCCGAGCTGGGCATGCTGTGCGGGCGGGACATTCTGGGGGCACGGTTTGTGGGGGACCTGATGGACATCGGCACGCCGGGCACGCAGGCCCCGGCCGACCTTGCCTGGCTGCGCGGGGTGGACGCATACACCATGGGCGCGTACCCGCAGGCCGAGGAGGAGTTCAGAACCGCGGTGCGTTTCGACCCCGGCATGGCCGACGGCTGGCTGGGCCTGCACGCGCTGCGGATCGACACCGCCACGGCCCTGTTACGCATGTACCGCCATCGCGACCGCTTCGGCGAGCAGCGTGCCCGCCATCGCCGCACGCTCAACTCCTGGTACTGGCTGGGGTGGTGGGTGCAGCCGGTGCTGGAGAGCCCACGCGACCTGCTCCTCGCCCACGCCTCGCACTGGCTCGACGGCCGTCATGTGCCGGAGCTGGACCGGGCGTTGGCCGGTCTGCCGCCGGTCGACACCGATCACCAGGTGCGGTTCCTGCACGCCTGCCGCTCCTACCTGGTGAAGGACTGGGACCAGCTCGTGCGCACCACGGAACAACTGGTCGACGATCCGCTGCTCGGCATCGAGGCGGGGCTCTTCGGTGGCATGGCTCGGGTGCGTCTGGAGATGTACGGGCAGGCGGAGCCCCTCCTGTCCGCCGCACTGATGCGGTGCCGCAGCGAGCAGCCGCAGCGCAAGGAGCTGCGATACTGGCTGGCGCGGGCCCATGAGGGCACCGGGCGCAGTGCGGCGGCCCTGCCCCTGTACCGGGCGGTGCACCGGGTCGACCCGGCCTTCATGGACACCTCGGCCCGGCTCGCGGCGATCTCCGAGGGGGACGGCTACGACGAGGCCGCCGATCTCGCCTCGGTCTCCCTGGCCGGTGTCGGTTCGGACGGCGCGGGCGCGGAGGCCCAGACGGACGGGGACATGGCGCTCGGTACCGATCTGGCGGACGGCCGGGATCCCTGGCCCGGCGCCGACCCGGGGGGCCTTCCCGGGGCCACGCTGCCGGCGTCCGGCCCCGGCGCGGACGGGGCGCGGGCGAAACCGGGGGCCCCGAAGGCCGCCGTCTTCCCCGCGGGGCCGAGCGATCCGGTGATGCTCGCGGAGGCCCTGGCGGAGCTCGAGCGCATGGTCGGGCTGGAACCCGTGAAGCGCCAGGTCAAGGCCCTGTCCGCCCAGCTCAACATGGCACGTCTGCGTGCGGAGCAGGGGCTTCCGGTGCAGCCGCCCAAGCGCCACTTCGTCTTCTCCGGCCCGTCCGGGACGGGCAAGACCACGGTCGCCCGGATCCTGGGCAGGGTGTTCTACGCACTCGGGCTCCTCGGCGGTGACCATCTCGTCGAGGCCCAACGGTCCGACCTGGTCGGCGAGTTCCTCGGGCAGACCGCGGTGAAGGCCAACGAGCTGATCGACTCGGCTCTGGGCGGTGTGCTGTTCGTCGACGAGGCGTACAGCCTCTCCAACTCCGGTTACAGCAAGGGCGACGCGTACGGCGACGAGGCCCTGCAGGTGCTCCTCAAACGGGCCGAGGACAACCGGGACCACCTGGTCGTCATCCTCGCCGGGTACCCGGAGGGCATGGACCGGCTGCTCTCCACCAACCCGGGGCTGTCCTCGCGCTTCACCACGCGGGTCGACTTCCCGAGCTACCGTCCGCTCGAACTCACGGCGATCGGCGAGGTGCTGGCCGCCGAGAACGGTGACGTGTGGGACCAGGAGTCCCTCGACGAGCTGCGCAGCATCAGCGGGCACGTGATCGACCAGGGCTGGATCGACGAGCTGGGCAACGGCCGCTTCCTGCGCACCCTGTACGAGAAGAGCTGCGCCTACCGTGATCTTCGGCTCTCCGGTTACGCCGCCGTGCCGACCCGGGACGATCTGGCCACCCTGCGTCTGCCGGACCTGATGCAGGCCTACGGCGAGGTGCTGTCCGGGCGGGGGCCCGTGAACCGCGGGAAGCAGGAGCCCGGGACCCTGTAGGGAGGGTCTCCGGCGCGCTCCTGCCGGGCCGCCCCGCAGGGCCGCCCGGCAGGAGGGATCAGCCAAGCGGAGCCATGGCCTTCGGCGCCTCGACCGTACGGCGGGGCACCGACACGCGGTGGGCCGGGTCCCTGACCTCGCCCACGAGCGTCTCCAGGACGTCCTCCATGGCGACCAGGCCGAGCACCCTGCCCGACGCGTCGGCGACCTGGGCGAGGTGCGTCGCCGCACGCCGCATGACCGTCAGGGCGTCGTCCAGCGGGAGTTCCGCCCGTACGGTCGCCATAGGGCGCCAGATCTGCTGCGGAACGGCCCGCTCGCCGTCCTCCAGCTCCAGGACGTCCTTGACGTGCAGATACCCCATGAAGGGGCCGCCGCCCTCCGCGCAGACGGGAAAGCGCGAGAAGCCGGTCCGTACGGTCAGCTCCTCGACCCTGCGCGGGGTGACGGAGGGATCCACCGTCACCAGGGACGCCCGGTCCAGCAGGACGTCGGTGACAGGCCTGCTGCCCAGTTCGAGGGCGTCCCCGAGGCGTTCCTGCGCCTCGGGTTCCAGCAGGCCGGCGAGGCCCGCGTCCTCCACCAGCCGGTTGAGCTGCTCACTCGTGAAGACGGCCTCGACCTCGTCCTTCGGCTCGACGTTGAAGAGCCGCAGCACGAGCCGGGCGCATGCCCCCAGGGCCGAGGTGACCGGCCGGCAGAGCTTGGCGAAGCCGACCAGGCCGGGGCTGAGCCACATCGCGGTCCTCTCGGGGGCCGCCATCGCCAGGTTCTTCGGGACCATCTCGCCGATGACGAGGTGGAGGAAGACCACGGAGACGAGGGCCACCGCGAAGCCGAGCGGGTGGACGAGCCCCTCGGGCAGGTGCGCCGCGTGGAAGACCGGCTCCAGGAGGTGGGCGACGGTCGGCTCGGCGACGGCGCCGAGGGTGAGGGAGCAGATGGTGATGCCGAACTGTGCGGCGGCCATCATCTGCGGCAGGTTCTCCAGGCCGTACAGGACCTGCCTGGCCCGGCTCGACCCGCCCGCCGCGAGGGGTTCGACCTGACTGCGCCGTACGGAGACGAGCGCGAACTCGGCGCCGACGAAGAAGCCGTTCGCCAGCACGAGGAGAGCGGCGAACACCAGCTGTACGAGGCTCATCGCACGGCCTCCATCAGATCCTGGGTGAGGCGTTCCGCCGGAGGGCCAGGAAGGTCCGTGAGACGGACGAAGCGGACCTGTTCGGCACGGTAGTGGCCGACCTGGCGGACGGAGATCCGCCAGCCGGGCAGCTCGGCCCGGTCACCCGGTGCGGGGATGCGCCCGAGCAGATCGGCGACCAGCCCCGCCACGGTCTCGTAGGGGCCCTCGGGCACGTCGAGGCCTATGCGGTGCAGGGTGAGCACCCGGGTGCTGCCCTCCACGTCCCAGCCGGCCCGTCCGTCGTCGGCGACGACGGGCGTCAGCTCGGGGCGGTCCGCGCCCTCCGCGTCGTGCTCGTCCCTGACCTCTCCGACGAGCTCCTCGATGATGTCCTCGAGGGTCACGACACCCGCGGTGCCGCCGTACTCGTCGACCACGACGGCTATCGGCTGCTCGCTGCGCAGCCGCTGGAGCAGTTGTTCGACGGGCAGGGTCTCCGGCACCAGGAGCGGGGGCACGGCGATGCGGCTCACCGGGGTGCGCATCCGGTCCTCGGAGGCGACGGCCAGGGCGTTCTTGAGGTGGACCATGCCGACGACCTCGTCGATGCGGTCCCGGTAGACGGGAAAGCGCGACAGGCCGGTGGCACGGGTGAGGTTGAGGACGTCGGCGGCCGTCGCCGACGTCTGCAGCGCGCTGACCTTCACCCGCGGGGTCATGACGTGCTGCGCGGTGAGGCCGGCCAGGGACAGGGTCCGCACGAAGAGATCGGCGGTGTCCTGCTCCAGGGTTCCCGCCTCGGCGGAGTGGCGGGCCAGGGAGACCAGCTCGCCCGGGGTCCTCGCGGAGGCGAGTTCGTCGGTCGGCTCGACGCCCAGCAGCCGGACCAGCCGGTTGGCGACGGTGTTCAGGGCGGTGATCACCGGCCGCAGGAGGGTGGAGAAGCGGTGCTGGGGCCCGGCGACGAACCGGGCGACCTGGAGCGGCCGTGAGACCGCCCAGTTCTTCGGCACGAGCTCGCCGATCACCATCTGCACGGCGGCGGCGAACAGCATGCCGGCCACGACGCTCACCCCGGGCACGGCCCCTGAGGGCAGTCCGGTGGCGGTGAGCGGTCCGGTGAGGAGCTGGGCGAGCGCCGGTTCGGCGAGCATGCCGACGACCAGCGAGGTGATGGTGATGCCGAGCTGGGTGCCGGAGAGCTGGAAGGAGAGTTCGCGCAGGGCGGCGACGACGGTGCGGGCCCTGCGGTCGCCTTCGGCGGCGGCGCGTTCGGCGTCCGGCCGTTCCACCGTGACGAGCCCGAATTCGGCTGCCACGAAGAACCCGTTGGCGAGGATGAGAAGGAATGCCGCGAGGAGCAGCAACAGGGGGGTGGTCATGCCGCCGCCTCCGGAGAGAGGGCGGCGCAGGTACTACCGGACGATCCGTCCATTGCTGGAGGGAGTCACTCCTTGGGTCGCAGGAATGTGCCCCGCGGGCCTGGGGGGCCTTCTGGTGCGGGGCGGGGCGCACCCGGTGCGCCGCCGGATCCAGAATAATCGGGATCCGGCCGAACGGGGCAGGGGGCTCAGCCGTTCTCCGTGGCGTCCTTCACTCCGCTGCCGTGGAGTTCGGTGAGGGCACGGAGTGCGCGGGCGTCACGAATGGCCTGTTTCTTGGCCATTCCGGGCTGGATGCCGAGCGCGGGCATGCTGGTGCCGTCGCTGAGGTCGAGGAAGACCCAGGGGTCGCCGGCACGGAGATTGACGCGGAGGATCTCGGCCCAGGCCAGCCGGCGCGAACGGGTGATGTTGACGACCGTGACCCCGGTCTCGTCGGCGGTGACACGGGGCCTGCTGAGCAGGACGAGGACGCCGAGGAAGAGCAGGGCGACGAAGACGAAGCTGGCCCGCTCCCCCGCGCCGAGGTTCTCCAGGATCATCGCGACCGCCGTGATGACGACGAAGGTCGCCGCCCCCACGGTCAGCAGGACCACCCGGGTGAGGGTGGGCCTGAAGGTGGCCGGAAGGGCGGGGAGTTCGTTCGGCCTGGGCGAGGGGGCGGGCATGGCGGCGCTGTGGTCCTTAGAGGTGCTGGTGCCGGCCGTCAGAGGCGGCAGGCGTGGATGGCCGTGGTGAGGATGGCGCGCGCACCCAGCTCGTACAGGTCGTCCATGATCCGCTGGGCCTCCTTGGAGGCGACCATGGAGCGGACGGCGACCCAGCCCTCGTGGTGCAGCGGGGAGATCGTCGGCGACTCCAGGCCCGGGGTGAGGGCTACGGCGCGCTCCAGGTGCTCGACGCGGCAGTCGTAGTCCATCATCACGTAGCTGCGGGCGACCAGGACGCCCTGCAGCCGGCGCAGGAACTGCTGCACCTTGGGGTCGTCGTCGACGGCCCCCCTGCGGCGGATCACAACGGCTTCCGACGTCATGATCGGCTCGCCGATGATCTCGAGCCCCGCGTTGCGCATGCTGGTGCCGGTCTCGACGACGTCCGCGATGACCTGGGCGACACCGAGCTCGATGGCGGTCTCGACCGCACCGTCGAGGTGGACGACGGAGGCCTTCACCCCGGCATCGGCCAGGTGCGCGGCGACGATGCCCTCGTAGGACGTGGCGATCGTCATGCCGTCGAAGTCCTGGGGGCCGGCGGCCGTGCCCGGCTTGGTGGCGTAGCGGAAGGTCGACCGGGCGAAGCCGAGCTGGAGGATCTCCTCGGCGTCGGCACCGGAGTCCAGCAGCAGGTCGCGGCCGGTGATCCCGATGTCCAGGCGGCCGGAGCTGACGTAGATCGCGATGTCGCGCGGCCTCAGGTAGAAGAACTCCACCTCGTTGGTGGGGTCGACGAGGACGAGCTCCTTCGACTCCTTGCGCTGCCGGTAACCCGCCTCATGGAGCATCGCCATCGCAGGCCCGGAGATTGCACCCTTGTTGGGGACGGCGATGCGCAGCATGAGGTCAGGTTTCCTTTGTGCGGAGGGGTTCCGGGAACGTACGTGCGGGTCGTGCTCAGAGGTGGGCGTAGACGTCGTCGAGGGAGATCCCGCGGGCGACCATCATCACCTGGACGTGGTAGAGCAGCTGCGAGATCTCCTCGGCAGCGGCTTCCTTGCCCTCGTATTCGGCGGCCATCCAGACCTCGGCGGCCTCCTCGACGACCTTCTTGCCGATGGCATGCACGCCCTTGCCCACCAGCTCGGCGGTGCGGGAGGTGGAGGGGTCGCCGTCGGCGGCCTTGAGCTGGAGCTCGGCGAAGAGCTCTTCGAAGGTTTTGTTCGCCATGATGGTCCTTAGAATACGGGGTCCCGGACCGCTGCTCAGCGCCAGGGTTCGCTGACGGTGCGCAGTGTGGCCGCGGTGGCCACCGCCGCGGTGACCGCTTCGTGGCCCTTGTCCTCGTTGGACCCCTCGAGTCCGGCCCGGTCCAGGGCCTGTTCCTCGTTGTCACAGGTGAGCACGCCGAAGCCGACGGGAACCCCGGTGTCGACCGTGACCTGGGTGAGGCCGTTGGTCACGCCCTGGGACACGTATTCGAAGTGCGGGGTGCCGCCGCGGATGATCACCCCGAGGGCGACGATCGCGTCATAGCCGCGGCCCGCGAGCACCTTGGCCACCACCGGGAGCTCGAAGCTGCCGGGGACCCGCAGCAGCGTCGGCTCGTCGATGCCCAGGTCGTGCAGGGCGCGCAGGGCCCCGTCGACGAGCCCGTCCATGACCTGCTCGTGCCACTGGGCCGCGATGACCGCCACCCGCAGGTCTCCGCAGTTACGTACGGACAGTTCGGGTGCACCCTTGCCGCTCATGTCTCTCCTGTGTGTTCGTCGGTGCTTACTGGTTGCCGCAGGCGGACGCGGTGGCGTCGAGCCAGGGCAGGTCGTGGCCCATCCGGTCGCGCTTGGTGCGCAGGTACCGGAGGTTGTGCTCGCCGGCCTGGACGGGCATGGGCTCGCGCCCGGTGACCTCGAGTCCGTGGCGTACGAGCGCGGCGGTCTTGTCCGGGTTGTTGGTCATCAGCCGCAGGGTGCGCACCCCGAGGTCCCGCAGGATCTGGGCGCCCGCCGCGTAGTCCCTGGCGTCGGCAGGGAGGCCGAGTTCGAGGTTGGCGTCGAGGGTGTCGGAGCCACGCTCCTGCAGTTCGTACGCGCGCAGCTTGGAGAGCAGCCCGATGCCGCGGCCCTCGTGGCCGCGCAGATAGACGACGACCCCGCGGCCCTCGGCCGTGACGCGCTCCATCGAGGTGTGCAGCTGTGGACCGCAGTCGCAGCGCTGCGACTGGAAGATGTCGCCGGTCAGGCATTCGGAGTGGACCCGGACGAGGACGTCCTGGCCGTCGCCGATGTCACCGTGGACGAGTGCCACGTGCTCGACGCCGTCGACGGTGGAGCGGTAGCCGTACGCGGTGAACGGGCCGAAGGTGGTGGGCAGCCGGACCTCGGCCTCGCGGCGGACCGTGGGCTCGGAGCTGCGGCGGTAGGCGATCAGGTCCTCGATGGAGATGATCGTGAGGCCGTGCTTGCGCGCGAAGGGAACGAGTTCGGGCAGCCGCAGCATCACCCCGTCCTCGCCGGCGATCTCGACGATGGCGCCCGCGGGGCGCAGTCCGGCGAGCCGGGCCAGGTCCACGGCGGCCTCGGTGTGACCGTTGCGGACGAGGACACCGCCGGTGCGGGCGCGCAGCGGGAAGACGTGGCCGGGCCGCACGAAGTCACCGGGGCCTGCCTTGCCGCCCGCCAGCATCCGGAGCGTGGTGGCGCGGTCGGCCGCGGAGATCCCGGTGGTCACGCCGTGCTCCGCGGAGGCGTCCACGGAGACGGTGAAGGCGGTCTTCATCGACTCGGTGTTGTGGGTGACCATCTGCGGGAGTTCGAGGCGCTCCAGCTCGTCGTTCTCCATGGGCGCGCAGATCAGGCCGCGGCACTCGCTCATCATGAAGGCGACGATCTCGGGGGTCGCCTTCTCGGCGGCGATGACGAGGTCGCCCTCGTTCTCCCGGTCCTCGTCGTCGACGACGACGACGGGCCGGCCGGCGGCGATGTCGCGGATCGCCTGCTCGACGGGGTCGAGCGAGAGGTCCTCGCGGGTGCGGTCGTGCAACCAGGTGGGCTGGGCAGTCATGCCGTGGCTCCTTCCAGAGCTGGTGTCCGCGTACGCAGCCACCAGTCGCGCATGCCCCACAGGACGAGGGCGCCGTAGACGACGTAGATGAGACCGGAGAAGGCGAGGCCGCTGTGGAAGTTGAGCGGTACGCCGACGAGGTCGACGAGCAGCCAGGCGAACCAGAACTCGACCATGCCGCGCGCCTGGGCGATCATCGCCACGAGGGTGCCGGCGAAGATGTAGGCGTCGGCCCACGGGCTCCAGGAGAGCGACGGGAAGGCCGTGAACAGCCCGCCGACGGCGAGCGTGCCGAGCGCGGCGCCGCCCACCAGGTACCCACGCTCGCGCCAGGTGGCGAAGCGCACGGCGAGGGTGCCGTCCTGCGCCTGCTGCCTGCCGCGGGTCCACTGCTGCCAGCCCCAGACGGCCACGGCGATGACGATCAGCTGCTTGCCGACGCTGCCCGCCTGCTGCACGGAGACGTTCGCGGCGACCAGGACGACGCCGGACAGGAGCTGGGCGGGCCAGGTCCACACCGAGCGGAGCCAGCCGAGGGCCAGGGCGATCAGGCCGATCGTGTTGCCGATCATGTCCGACCAGATGATGTGCTGGTCGAAGGCGGTGAACGCCTCCGAGTTCAGCCAGTCCAGGGCGCTCATGCGACCGGCTCCCCGGGCGCGGGGGCGGTGCCGTGGGCGAGCAGCCGTTCGACGTACTTGGCGAGGACGTCCACCTCGAGGTTGACCGGGTCGCCGGGGACCTTGAGGCCGAGCGTGGTCAGCGCGAGTGTGGTGGGGATGAGGCTGATCGTGAAGAAGTCGGGCCCCGCGTCGACGACGGTCAGGCTCACCCCGTCGACGGTGATCGAGCCCTTCTCCACGACGTAGCGGGTCAGACCTGCGGGCAGGGAGATCGTGACGAGCTCCCAGTTCTCGGAGACCTTGCGCTCGACGATGTGGCCGGTGCCGTCCACGTGCCCCTGGACGATATGGCCGCCGAGGCGGCCGCCGAGCGCCATGGGGCGCTCCAGGTTGACCCGGGAGCCGGCCGCCAGCGCGCCGAGGCTGGAGCGGTCCAGCGTCTCGGCCATGACGTCGGCGGTGAACTCGTTCTCCCCGAGGTCCACGACGGTGAGGCAGACGCCGTTGACGGCGATGGAGTCGCCGTGTTTGGCGCCCTCGGTCACCACGGGGCCCCGCAGTCGGAAACGGGAGGCGTCCTCGAGCTTCTCGACGGCCGTGACCTCACCCAGTTCTTCGACGATTCCGGTGAACACTCAGTTTCCCTTCCGAGCAGGAACGGGGACGGCGGTGATGCGCAGATCGGGGCCGAGACGGACGGTCTCGGTCACGTCGAGGCGCAACGCCCGGGAGATGGTGGAGATTCCGGCGTCGGCGAGGGCCGCCGGGCCCGCGCCGAGGAGAACCGGGGCGAGATAGCCGACGACGGTGTCGACTGCTCCCGCGGCGACGAAGGCGCCGGCCAGGACCGGACCGCCCTCGAGGAGTACGGAGCGGACGCCGCGCCCGTGGAGGGCGGCCAGCAGGGCATGGATGTCGAGGCCGGGGCCGGCGGCGGCGCGCGGCAGACGCAGCACGACCTCCTCGGGGAGGTGGCCGGCCTCGGCGTCGTCGGCGACCGCGATCAGGGTGGGAGCGGTGTCGTCGAGGACCCGGGCCCCGGGCCGGACAGCGGTGGCGCCCGTGTCGACGACCACCCTGAGCGGCTGGGAGGCGCCCTCGATGCCGCGTACGCCCAGCTGGGGGTCGTCGGCGCGGGCGGTGCCCGAGCCGACCACGACGGCGTCGGCCTCGGCACGGAGCCGGTGGACGTCGGCGCGGGCCTCGGGTGAGGTGATCCAGCGGCTGGTGGCGTCGGCGGCGGCGATCCGGCCGTCGAGGGTGGCCGCGTACTTCCACAGGACGTACGGGCGGCCGAGGCGGACCGAGGTGAGCCAGGCGGTGTTGCCGGTCTCCGCCTCGTCGGCGAGGAGGCCCTGCTCCACCTGGATCCCGGCGGCACGCAGCGTGTCCGCACCGCCCGTGGCCTGCGGGTTCGGGTCGCCCACCGCGTAGACGACCCGGCTGACGCCGGCCTCGGTGAGTGCCTGGGCGCAGGGACCGGTGCGTCCGGTGTGGTTGCAGGGTTCGAGGGTGACGAAGGCGGTGCCGCCCCGGGCGCGCTCGCCGGCCTCGCGCAGGGCGTGGATCTCGGCGTGCGGTCCTCCGGCACGCTGGTGGAAGCCCTCACCCGCCTGTTCCCCTGCGGCGTCGAGAATGACGCAGCCGACGACGGGATTGGGGCTGGTGGCGCCGAGTCCGCGGGCCGCGAGCGTGATCGCCCGCCGCATGGCGTTGTTTTCGGCTGCGGTGGCCACCGGATCCTCCTGCCTCTTCGGGCACGGACTCCGGGGCCTGTCGAGGACGACAGAAGAAACGGAACGCGACAGGGGACGCCGGAGACCGAGGAACGGATGTGACCGTCCCGGGGCATCCCGGAACGCATCCGCCTACGGCGGCGTACCTGTGACGGCCCGCCGCGCACTGCCTCCCATCCGGACTTTCACCGTCGGTCCAGGAATCTCACCTGGTCAACCGGCCGCTGGATGCGGACGGGTCGCGGACTATAACCGCCGGTTCGGAATTACACCGACCCCGGAGTGCGCTGCTGCTGGTACAGGGTCATTCTGCCACGTTCGGCCATGGTCCATACGGGTGCCCTCTGTGGAACAGCTCACAAGCCACTGGGGGCCCTTCGCGGAACACTCCCCCCTCCCGGCTGGTCCATACCTATTGACTCATTGGTCTAGTCCTCTTAATCTCTGCGTCACCTCCGAGGAACGTCGTCCGGGTGTGCGCACACCCGGACACCGCGCAACCCATCCCCATTTGCCAGTTGTGTTCTGCCGACCTCCCCAGGAGGAACAACACATGCTGTCCCCCACCCGCGCGAGAGCCACCCTGATGGCAGCCGGCGCCGCCGCCGCACTGCTGCTGGGCTCTCTCACCGCGTCCCCCTCGGCCGCCGCCGACCAGGAGTCCTGTCGGCCCGACGGGCTCTACGAGACCCCCGGCGTCGACGTGCCGTACTGCTCGGTCTACGACAGCGAAGGCCGCGAGAAGATGGGCGCCGACCACCAGCGGCGTGTCATCGGGTACTTCACGAACTGGCGTACCGGCAAGGACGGCAAGCCCGCCTACCTCGCCTCGGACATTCCGTGGGACAAGGTCACCCACCTGAACTACGCCTTCGCTCACGTCGACGGAGCCAACAAGATCTCCGTAGGCACCGATGGCCCCGACAACGCCTCCACCGGGATGACCTGGCCGGGCGTCGCGGGAGCCGAGATGGACCCCGCCCTTCCGTACAAGGGTCACTTCAACCTGCTCAACAAGTTCAAGAAGCAGCACCCGGACGTGAAGACCCTGGTCTCCGTGGGCGGCTGGGCCGAGACCGGCGGCTACTTCGACGACAACGGCGACCGGGTGGACTCGGGCGGCTTCTACTCGATGGCCACCAACGCCGACGGCTCGGTGAACCAGAGCGGCATCAACACCTTCGCCGACTCCACGGTCGCCTTCATCAAGAAGTACGGGTTCAACGGGGTCGACATCGACTACGAGTACCCGACGACGATGAAGGACGCGGGCAACCCGCTGGACCACACCCTGGCCAACGCCCGCCGCGCCGGCCTCGTCAAAAGCTACGGCGCCCTGATGAAGACGCTGCGCGAGAAGCTCGACCGCGCCTCCGCCGCCGACGGCACGCACTACCTGCTGACGGTCGCGGCCCCCTCCTCCGGCTATCTGCTGCGCGGGATGGAGACCTTCCAGGTCCAGAAGTACCTGGACTACGTGAACATCATGTCCTACGACCTGCACGGCGCCTGGAACGAGTACGTCGGGCCCAACGCCTCGCTCTTCGACGACGGCAAGGACGCCGAACTGGCGCAGGCCGGTGTCTACTCGACCTCCCAGTACGGCGGCGTCGGCTACCTCAACACGGACTGGGCCTACCACTACTTCCGGGGCTCCATGCCGGCCGGCCGGATCAACATCGGACTGCCCTACTACACCCGCGGCTTCAAGAACGTGCAGGGCGGCACGAACGGACTGTGGGGCAAGGCCGCCACCACGGACTGCCCGGCGGGCGCGGGCCTGACCAAGTGCGGTGACGGCGCGGTCGGCATCGACAACCTCTGGCACGACCTGGACACGAACGGCAGGGAGTCCCCGGCGGGTTCCAACCCGATGTGGCACGCGAAGAACCTGGAGAAGGGGGTCGTCGGTGACTACGTCACCCAGTACGGCCTGCCCGCGTCCACGCAGCTGACCGGCACCTACGTCCGCAACTACGACTCGACACTCGTCGCGCCCTGGCTGTGGAACGCCCAGAAGAAGGTGTTCCTGTCCACCGAGGACGAGCAGTCGGTGACCACCAAGGCCGACTACGTCGTCGACAGGGGCATCGGCGGCACGATGATCTGGGAGCTCGCCGGCGACTACGCCTGGAACGCGGCCAAGGGGCAGTACGAGCCGGGCTCCACTCTGACCTCGGCCATGTACGACGCCTTCAAGTCGGCCGCCCCCTACGGCGCGAAGCGGTCCACCATCGACCTGCCGTCAGAAGCGCTCGACATCGACGTGTCGTTCGACCAGTTCCCGCTCGGGGACTCGAACTACCCGATCAGCCCGAAGCTGAAGATCACCAACAACACGACGGCCACCCTGCCGGGCGGCACGGAGTTCCAGTTCGACTACGCGACCTCCGCCCCGGCCAACGCCAAGGACCAGTCCGGATTCGGGACGAAGATCGTACGCAGCGACCACACCGCGGCGAACAACGTCGGCGGGCTGAAGGGCGACTACAACCGGGTCTCGCTGAAGCTGCCGTCCTGGCAGACGCTGGCCCCGGGAGCCTCCGTACAGCTGGACTTCGTCTACTACCTCCCGACGTCGACCCCGTCCAACTGGACGGTGACCTTCGGCGGGTCCACATACGCCCTCGCCGGTGACCTGGCCCGGGGCACCACCGTGGTCCAGCCGGGGGCGGGTAGCACGCCCACACCGACCCCGACGCCCACCTCCTCCGCGACTCCCTCCCCGACGCCGAGTCCGACCTCGACCTCGGGTCCGGGCGGCAGCTGCTCCGCGACGGCATGGAGCGCCACGGCCGAGTACGGGGGCGGGGCGACGGTGAGCCACGGCTCGCACACCTGGAAGGCCCGGTGGTGGACCAAGGGCGAGACCCCCGGCACCACCGGTGAGTGGGGCGTCTGGCAGGACCTCGGGGCCTGCTGATACCGCTCCCGCACCCCACCGCCCCGCGGTGACCGGCAGGACGCCGGTCACCGCGGGGCCGGCGTCGTGTCGGCGGACGCTCTTCCGTACGAGGGGAGCCAACCAGCAGCGTTGAAATGACAGGGCCGGCCGCCCTCGATGAGGTTGACCGCCGATGGCAGACCGAGACTTCCGGCCGACTGATCACTCCAGGAGTCAGAGAGTTCCTCATTCTGCCGCCCGGAGGCGGGGGTGCCTCTGTCGGATGGGTTCGGGTGAGCGACGCCGCAAGAATTCCTCTGCCCTCCCGTATCGCAGAGTTGACCGGGTCGCCAGAACTCCTGAGCCTGTCAGGCGACGGAAGCTACCTGTGCGCGGTCACCGAGGAAGACGACGAATACTGGATCTTCGTTCGTCGACCGGGGCAGTACCCCCACTGCGTTTGGAATGGCGATGACATCCCAGGCACAGCTGCGTGGGCCGCTGTCGTCGGCACCGCGGGTCGTCTTCACCCTCCCGGGGCGAAAAGTGCCTCCTGGGCGGACTCCCGTGCCGCGAACAGCGCGCCGCGCAGGACCGCCCCGCCACCGAGCGTCCCGGCCCTGACCTCCGTACGGAGAGGAGACATCCGGGCCAGTCGCTCCTCCACCCGCGCGGCGAGGACGTCACCGCCGGCGCGGCCGACCTCACCGGCGAGGACGAGGCAGCCGGGGTCGAGCACGGAGACGACGGAGGCGGCTCCGAGGGCGAGGAGGCCGGCGAGCGCCTCCAGGAAGGCCTCACCGCCCGTGCCGGCGCGCAGCGCGGCCCGTACGGCGAACGCGGCGGCGGGGTCCTGCTCCTGCGTCGTCTCCTCCGGCGAGCCCCAGGCCCGGATGCCGTGCCGCGCGGCCAGCTCACAGACGGCGGCCGAGCCGACCAGGGAGTGGAATCCTCCCTCGCAGTTGACCGACGAGGGGACCCCGGAGGTGCCGGGCACCGGCAGGAACCCGATCTCCCCGGCGCCGCCCGACGCGCCGCGCCGCAGCTTCCCGTCGAGCATGACGGCGGCTCCGATGCCGTGGCCGAGCCAGAGCAGGACGAAGGTGTCCCGGTCCTGGGCGGCCCCGATGCGGTGTTCGGCGACGGCGGCCAGGTTGGTCTCGTTCTCCACGAGGACGGTCGCCGACAGGCGCTGCTGGAGCTCCGTGACCAGCCCTCTGTGCCAGGCGGGAAGTCCGGCGGTGTTCCTGAGCTCGCCGGTGACCGGGTCGATCAGGCCCGGGGCGCCGACACCGACGCTGTGGAGGGGCGCCGTCCCGGCGGTACGGGCGGTGCGCTCCAGCATCGCCACGGCCCGCTCGACGGCGGGCCGTGTCCCGGTGTCGCTGCCGATCGGCAGGGTGGCCTCGGCGAGCGTGACGCCGAGCAGGTCCGCGACGACCACGGCGACGCTGTCCGTCCGCACGTCGAGGGCGGCCAGGTGCGCGCGGTCGGCGACGATCCCGTACAGCCGGGCATTGGGTCCGCGGCGGTCCGCGCCGCTCTCCCCGACGACCTGGATCAGTCCGGCGCCCTGGAGGCGGTCCACCAGGTCGGCGACCGTGGGACGGGACAGACCGGTCAGGGTCTTCAGCTGAGTGGCCGTCAGCGGGCCGTCCCGCTGGAGCAGTCGCAGGGCGAGCCGGTCGTTGAGGGCCCGGGCGGTGCTCGGGGATGCGGGCATGCCGGGATCCTTCCAGATCTCTGACGGTCCGCTGCCATGGGGGTTATTTATCAGGCAGGCTTCCTGATAGTTTACGCCCCGCACCGCGCGATGCCCGCCGGAGACACGGCGGGCCAGGATTCCCAGGGGAGGGCACGGCGCATGACAAAGGACTCAGCGGTCCCGGTCTTCGACACGGAGCAGGTCAGGCGGGCCAGATACGCCGTCGCCGCGGTCTTCGCCGTGCACGGGGCGGTGACCGGCAGCTTCGCGACCCGGGTCCCCTGGATCCAGGACCACGCCTCGGTGAGCGCGGGCCAGCTCGGCCTCGCTCTCGCCTTCCCCGCCATCGGCGCCTCATTGGCCATGCCGCTGGCCGGCCGGGTCAGCCACCGGTTCGGGACGCGTACGGCCCTGCGGGGACTGCTGGCGCTCTGGACCCTGGCACTGATCCTGCCCGCCCTGGCCCCGAACCTGCTCACGCTCTGCCTCGCCCTGTTCGCGTACGGGGCATCGGCGGGGATGTCGGACGTGGCGATGAACGCCCTCGGCGTGGAGGTGGAGAACCGCCTCGACCGGTCGATCATGTCGGGGCTGCACGGCATGTGGAGCGTGGGCGCCCTGCTCGGCTCGGCGGCGGGCACGGTCGCGGCGCACGCCGGGGCAGATGCCCGGCTGCACCACACCGTGGCCGCACTCGTGCTGACGGTGCTCGGTCTGGCCGCCTGCCAGGGCGTCCTGGACCTGCACAGCGAGCCGGACGAGGAGCCGCCGCCGCGCTTCACCCTGCCGCCGAAGTCCGCGCTGGTCATCGGCGCGGTGGGCTTCTGTGCGGTGTTCGCCGAGGGGGCCAGCATGGACTGGTCCGCGGTCTATCTCCGGGACATCATGGGCAGTTCGGCGGGGCTCGCGGCAGCGTCGACCACGGCCTTCGCCCTCATGATGGCTGTCGCCCGGATCGCCGGTGACAAGGTCGTCGACCGCTTCGGCGCGGTGCGGACCGTGCGCGTCGGAGGCGCCCTGGCCACGGCCGGCGGGCTGCTGGTGGTCCTGGCGTCCGGCCCGGCCCTCGCGCTGTGCGGTTTCGGGCTGCTCGGCCTCGGCGTGGCGGTCGTCGTACCGCTGGCCTTCGCGGCGGCCGCACGCACCGGCACGAACCCGAGCCGGGCCATCGCGGGGGTCGCCACCATCACCTACACCTCCGGGCTCATCGCACCCTCCGCGATCGGCTCGCTTGCGGAAGCGACCTCCCTGCTCGCGTCGTTCGGCGTGGTGACGGCGCTGACCTTCGGGCTGGTGCTGGGGGCCGGCGTCCTGAAGGCGGGTGACCGCAAGGTCACGGAGAGCGGCGCACCGCAGCCGGCACCGGCCCGGAGCCCGGCGGGCGGCTGACGGCAGCGGAGCCGCGACGCCGGCCGGGCGCAGGCCCGGGGCGGCGCGGGGCCGACGGGACAGGGGCGGAATCGAGGCTTCGGAACATGAGATTCCGCTTGCGGCGGGGCCGAGCGCGAGGCACCCGGCCCACGGCACTAGCATGGCTCTGATCTTTTTCCGCGGGCGGACCCCAGGGCGCACCGCACACACCAATCAGGGAGCGACCATGGGCCTCGGCGTGCGCTGGACCTTGCACGGCGACGGCAAGAGCCTCGCACTGGGCGAGGTCGTACGACCGGATGAGCGGCTCACCTGGGGCCGCACCGCCGGCCTCGGCGCGCAGCACGTGGTCTCGATGATCGGGGCCTGCTTCGTCGCCCCGATCTTGATGGGGCTGGACGCCAACCTCGCCGTCATGGCATCCGGTGCGGCCACCATCCTGTTCCTGCTGATCACCCGTGGCCGTATCCCCAGCTATCTCGGCAGCAGCCTGTCGTTCATCGGCGTGGCCGCGGTCATCAAGACGCAGGGCGGCGACGCGGCAACCCTCACCGGGGCACTGCTGGTCGTCGGAGCGGTCCTCTTCCTGTGCGGGGCGATCGTTCGCGCCCTGGGTGCCCGTGTCATCCACGCCGTCCTGCCGCCGGTGGTCACCGGCGCGGTGGTCATGCTCATCGGGTTCAACCTGGCTCCCGTCACCGCCGGCACCTACTGGCCCCAGGATCAGTGGACCGCGTTGCTCACCATGCTCTTCACCGGCTTCGCTCTCGTGGTCCTGCGTGGCTTCTGGTCCCGTATCGCGATCTTCCTCGGCCTGGCCTTCGGCTACCTGATCTCCTGGGTCTTCGACCGCGTCTTCGGCAAGATCCACTCCCCCGCCGGAGGCACCGAAGCGGTCGACCACTGGCGTCTTGACCTCTCCGGGGTGGCCAAGGCCGACTGGATCGGTTTTCCCACCTTCCACGCCCCGAGCTTCTCCCTCTCCGCGGTTCTCGTGGCTCTGCCCGTCGTCATCGCGCTCATCGCCGAGAACGCCGGACACGTCAAGGCCGTGGGCGAGATGACGGGCGACCCCCTGGACGACAAACTCGGCACAGCGATCATGGCCGACGGTGCCGCCACCGTGATGGCGACGTCCGTCGGTGGCCCCGCCACGACGACGTACGCCGAGAACATCGGCGTCATGGCCGCCACCCGCGTCTACTCGACCGCCGCCTACTGGTGCGCCGCCGGCTTCGCGATCCTGTTCGGACTCTGCCCCAAGTTCGGCGCCGTCGTGGCCGCCATCCCCGGCGGAGTCCTCGGCGGAATCACCGTCATCCTCTACGGCATGATCGGCCTGCTGGGCGCCCAGATCTGGGTCCGCTCCCGCGTCGACCTGTCCAACCCGCTCCACCTCGTGCCCGTAGCCGCAGGACTCATCGTGGGAATCGGCAACGTCAGCCTGACGCTCACCGACAACTTCGAGCTCAGCGGCATCGCGCTGGGGACACTGATCGTCGTCATCGGCTACCACGCCCTTCGGGCTCTGGCGCCTGCGCACATGAAGAATGAGCCGCCGCTCACCGAATCGGACAACCCGGGGTTCGACCACGGCCGACCGGGCGGATCTTGATCGCAGCCGCCGGCGGGCCGCAGGAAATCGCCCTGCCGAAGGGCATGTCGACGGCCGGTGTGATCTCCTCGACCTTCCCGCCGTGCTGAAGGCACCCGGCCGAACTCATCCCCGTAACGGAACATGCGCCGAGCGCAGGGATCCACTCGACACGGAGGTAGGGCGACTCGTCTCCCTCTCGGAGCAGGCGTCCGCGGGCAGGAGACGTGTCGGCTGCGGTGCCGCTCACAGGCGGTTCAGCGCCTCAGCGCTGTCCTGCCCGAAGCGGCAGCGCGGGAAAGCCTGCCGATGTTCGACGCATATAATCGGCCCCATGTCGAAGCCTGACGCGCTGCTTGTTGACGTTGCCGCCCTGGTGGAGTCCGGGCGCAGTAATCAGATGTCTCTGACCGTGGTCGCCGGAGGAGCTGTCATCACGGGCCGGCTGGCACCCGAAGCCGTCTGGAGGCAGCGGGTGTCGGATGTCCTTGCGGACTCGGCCCGCCTGGGCGACTTTTCCGCCATGTTCACGACCGCTGCACCCGAGGAAGGGCCGCCCACCCATCTGCACTTCCACGTGGCGCGGATTCTGCAGGGCACGGTGGGGATCCCGGAGACGGGCGGGATGTACCGGGTCGCGATCGAGGACGTCAGCGCCTGGACGATGGGCGACTTCAGCTACTCCGACCACTGACCCGCTGCCAGGCCGGTGCACCTCGATACGCGGTGAGGGTCCGGCCGGAGTGCTCCGGCCGGACCCTCACCCATGCTTGCCGACAGCTCGCGCCTGCCCGTCCGTCAGGCGGCCACAGGGGCGCCGAGCATCGCGGATGCGTGGTGCACCGGGTCGAGAACGCGGGTGGGTGCGGGGACCGGGGCCAGGTCGCGGCAGGTGAAGCCGAGCTGGGTCATGGCCCGCAGGACCTCTCCGGCGCTGAAGTCGCGGCGATCCTGGCGCGTGATGACCTGTCCGACCTGTTTGACGGGGTAGGTGCGTCGGCCGATGATCACGGACTCGCCGGGAGCGTGCTCGGGCTTGATGCCCTTCATCGATTCCAGGACGCCGCTCCTGGTGAGGTCGAACGGGAAGCGGGCGATGACACAGCGCATGATGCCTCACAGGGAGAGGAACGAAGAGGGAGTGGTTCTGCTGCGGATGGGACGGCTCAGCGGGCGAGGGCGAGGACGCCCAGGGCACTGCCGTGTTCGTCGACCACAGGCAGGGCATCGACGTCGGTGTAGCGCATCATGTGCCCGGCTTCGACCATGGTGGTCACGGGCGAGGTGAACGGCCCTCGGTCCCCGAGAATGTCCCGCAGCCGGACCCTGTCCGAGTACGCGGAGCCGTCACGAACTGCTGCGAGCTGAGACTGGGTGACCAGCCCGGTACACCGGCCTGAGCCGTCGCAGACAAGCAGATGCCCGGTACGGGCACTGGCCATGACGGACAGGGCCACCTCGACGGTCATGTCGTCGCAGACCTGCGGCCCGGTGGTGTCCATGGCGTCTGCCACCGTGTCGCCTCCGGCTGTGGCCTGGGTCGAGCGGGGCTGTATCTGGACCAGCGTCAAAAGGTGCCTCCTGCACAGGTGAGTCAGCTTCCGGATCACGAAGTTCTCAGGCCGCCGCGTCGAAGGCGGACTGATGTGCGGTCACGCGCCGGGCCGCGGAGGCGGGGCTGCGACGGCCTCGTGAAGGCGCGCTGCGCTGACGCCGCGCGGCCACCGGCGCGGTGATCGTCACGGGAATGCCGGAGGGGGTCTGTGCGCCGGTGATGCGGCCGAGTGCCTCCTCGCCGGAGCGGACCTGGGTGGTCTGGGGCACGATGCCGGCGGCGGCCATGAGGCGGGTCATGTCCCGGCGCTGGTTGGGGGTGACCAGGGTGACGACACTGCCGGACTCCCCGGCACGCGCCGTTCGGCCGCCGCGGTGCAGGTAGTCCTTGTGGTCGGTCGGCGGGTCGACGTTGACGACGAGGTCGAGGTTGTCGACGTGGATGCCGCGTGCGGCGACGTTCGTGGCCACGAGCACGGTGACGTGCCCGGTCTTGAACTGGGTCAGGGTCCGGGTGCGCTGCGACTGCGCCTTCCCGCCGTGCAGGGCCGCTGCCCTCACCCCGCTGGCCAGCAGGTGCTCGGTGAGCTTGTCCACGGCCCGCTTGGTGTCCAGAAACATGATGACCCGGCCTTCGCGAGCAGCGATCTCAGTCGTCGCTCGGTGCTTGTCGGTGCCGTGGACGTGCAGCACATGGTGCTCCATCGTCGTGACCGCGCCGGCGGAGGGGTCGACGGAGTGGACGACCGGGTCGCTGAGGTAGCGGCGGACCAAGCGGTCGACGTTGCGGTCCAGGGTGGCGGAGAACAGCATCCGCTGCCCCTCGGGGCGTACCTGGTCCAGGAGCGCGGTGACCTGGGGCATGAAGCCCATGTCAGCCATCTGATCGGCCTCATCGAGGACGGTGATCGCGACCTGGTCGAGCCGACAGTCACCCCGGTCGATGAGGTCCTTGAGCCGGCCCGGCGTCGCCACGACAACCTCCGCGCCACCGCGCAGCGCGTTGGCCTGCCTCCCGATCGACATCCCGCCGACGACGGTGGCAAGGCGCAGCCTCACCGAGCGGGCGTAGGGGGCCAGGGCGTCGGTCACCTGCTGGGCCAGCTCACGCGTCGGCACCAGGACCAGGGCCAGCGGCTGTCGGGGCTCGGCACGCTGACCGGCGGTGCGGGCCAGCAGAGCGAGGCCGAAAGCGAGGGTCTTGCCGGAGCCGGTGCGCCCACGTCCCAGGGCGTCGCGGCCCGCGAGGGTGTTGGGCAGGGTCGCACCCTGGATCGGGAACGGAACGCTCACCCCCTGCGCGGTCAGCGCCGCGAGCAGCTGCCCCGGCATGTCGAGGGCGGCGAACGTCTCGACGGCGGGCAGCGCGGGCGTGACCGTGACCGGCAGGGCGAACTCGCCCTGGACCGCGGCGGGCCGCCGCCCATGTCCACCCGAGCGGCCCGAACCGCCGGAACGGGCCGGGGAGGTCGAGGTGAAACGGCTACCGCCCCGGCCGGAGTCGGCGGTACGGCTACGGGCGCGGGAAGAGCGGTTGTTCGTACGTGTGGGGTTCATTCAGAACCTTCCTTGATACGGCACGCATCAAGGAATTCCCGCAGCGGAAGAACAGCGCAAGGAATCACAAGAACGGGCCGAGCGAAATGCAACAAATAAATGAGGCCGGCGATTTATCCCGGATCGGGATGCAGGCCGTGGAATGAGTGACGCCACAGGGGCGAGGAATCCAGCCCACTGGCACGTGGGACTCCGCAGGAGTGGGCGGCGGCTCTGCGGGCGGAGGTTCTGCCGCAGGTGGCACCGATCCGGGAGGATGCCCGGAGCCGGGTCCCGCACCCCGAAGGATGCGAGACCCAGCTACGAAGTGCGCGTCAGCGTCAGACGGGAACGATGTTCTCGGCCGTCAGGCCCTTCTGGCTCGGTGCGATGTCGAAGGTGACCTTCTGGCCTTCAAGGAGCTCGCGGAAGCCCTGGGCGGCGATGTTCGAGAAGTGGGCGAACACATCAGCGCCGCCACCGTCCTGCTCGATAAAGCCGAAACCCTTGGCCGCGTTGAACCACTTCACAGTGCCTGACGCCATGTCATATCTCCTTCAGGGGGCAGGTACGCCGAGACCCGTGAGGTACGGATCCCGCGTCGCCGCGATGATGCCCCGACCGGAGAAACCCGGAAACACAATGAAGCTTCCACTGGTCGAAAACACCCGAGCAGAAGCCTGAAGTTCTGGGAACCACAACTGCAACCGAGATCGACAGTAGCATGCCGTAATGATCCGCGTACGGCGAATAACGCCACTCTCTGCACCGCCGCAATAACACTCCCGGCGCGGCGCGTTAAACCCTCACGCCGTGGCCATAGATATTGGCCCGACCTGAGCACAGCGTTGCAGAAAGGACACTTACGCTTACAGCGCGAGGATGCCGACCATGCGAAGCAGGTCAGCGCGTCGCCCGCCGGACGAAGGACCAGGGAAGTCGCACCTGGCACAGCCCACCACAAACTGAGCAGTGCGCCTCCGGGCGCCGTTGGCGCTGCAGCCGGGGCCCTTGACTGTGTTGAAGTCAACCCGCAGACACCGCCGCGACCAGCCGATGGACATCCTGCGCGAATAAGCAGCGGCACGACAGAGCGCCAACGCCCAGGGCGAGAGCACACTTTCGAGCATGACAACCGCAGCGGCAGACAGCCCTTGAGCGCGCCCCCGGCAGGGATCAGCGGCCGGCGGGCTTCCACCGGTCGCGACGGGCTTCAGGCGGCGGATGGTGCGCTGGGCGGCGTGGTGTCCCGATGGTGTTCGGCGTTGATGCGCTGGGCTTCTTCGAGTTGGTCCTCGAGGATGACGATGCGGCAGGCGGCCTCGATCGGGGTGCCGGCGTCGACGAGCTCGCGGGCGCGGGCGGCGATGCGGAGCTGGTAGCGGGAGTAGCGACGGTGGCCACCCGCGGAGCGCAGGGGGGTGATGAGACGGGCTTCGCCGATGGCGCGAAGGAATCCCTGTGTGGTGTTGAGCATCTCAGCGGCCCGACCCATGGTGTAGGCGGGGTAGTCGTCGTCATCGAGACGGCCGAACGAGTCGCCTGCTGTCATCTGTACCTTCCTGTGGAACACGCGTCGGAGGGGCCCGGGGGCCAATTGGCACCCGGGCCCCGAAGGAACTGCTACACCATCAGCCGGCCTTGATCGGCTACGCCGGCTCTGTGTTTCCGCATACCTGCCGGGAAGAGGTCCGGGGGTTGCGGGGATCGCGGTTGCTTGACCGGAGACCACCTCACTATCGATGTCCTGCGGTACCCGGGCTCATAACGTTCACCCGGGCGATCCTGATGGCGCTCAACCCCTCCGTTCTTTTCCCTCTGGGCAAACTACTTCCGTACTCCTGGTGGCCTCTCACAGCGCCACTCCGGCAGCCAGCCCCGTCACCCGTCCTGCATCTGCTCTGGCTTGGAACCCCACTGCCGAACCTCGCGGCACGCGCGCCGCAGCCTGACGCCATTTACCGAGGAACCACTGGTACTGCGGACTGCACTCACCTACTGCGGCACTGCTGACGGCAGCCCCTGAAAACCGCGGGCCACCCGGTCCGGTCACCAGCCCCGTCGCCATCCTGCAACAACCCTGGCTTCGGAACTCCGCCACCGCACCGACCTGCACACTGCAACTGCTGGGTACTGCTGCCTGGCAGTTCATCTCTGCCAAACTCTGCTGTCCTTCTTGGCTACGAGAGAAACCATAACCACCCTGCACGTCAATGTCTACCTCAGTCGGAACAGATTTTCAGATGCTAGCCAGGGAGACTCACTACCCGGGCCACCGACGGTGTACGTGTAGGCCGTCCGGACCGAGCGCATCGGGCCCTGACCGGGAGCGCAACCCGAGCAGCCGGCCGCTCCGACTGCGCCGCCGATCCGGTGGACACGCTCCACAGTCGGGTCCGCATCCAGGTGGAGCTCGCCACCGAGGCGCCGCGCCAGGCGGCGGCACCTGGACCTGGTCACCTGCTGGGACAACAGCTCGTTGGCCATCCATGACAACAGCCCGCAGCCCCCTCGCGTGCGGGCCCTCGACCTGGAAGCCCGTCAGCCCCTCCTCGCCCGGTACGACGTCGCCCGAACACGCCGCTGAACGCAGCACGGTTGGTTGGGGCCTGGGCCCCCGCCGAGGGCGGGGGCCGGTCAGGACGCGACTAGGAGGATGGCGATGTAGTGCGCGGTGAACGCTGCCACGGTGAGCGCGTGGAAGACCTCGTGTCAGCCGAACCAGCGAGGCGAGGGTCGGGTCGCTGGATTGCGTAGACGACCGCGCCCGGCCTTCAACCGGACTCATGAGCGTCACCGGCAATCATGCGCCCATGCCAGAAAAGCCCACGCGAAATCCTTCAAGAGGTCCGGGAGAAAGGGATCGTCGCCGATACGGAACCGACGCCGCCAGACGAGCCCCCCGCGACCCCGAAGCCGGTTCGGCCTGCCGGAGCCGAGTAGACCGACCGGCCGTGGGGAACGATCAGGCTTCCGAACCGACATCTGCGCTCGCCCACCCGCAAGGATCGCCCATGCTCCCTGATGTTCGTCCCCACCTGTCCACTCCTCTGACCGATCAGTTGAAACATCAGCTGGGACCCGCTTCGGAATCCAGCCAGCTCGACGTGGAGCGCGTCGCAGGCATCGCGGTCGTCGCAGCAGCCCACTCCGGTGGCTACGCGGCAATCGGCCATCTCCTCGGACTGCTGTCCGCGCTCCCCGCCCCCACCGAGGCAGGAGAACGCTTCTGGTCGGACCTGTGGAGGTCTTCGGGAACCGCCTACCTGCTCCCCGCCACTATCAAGGCCGGCGTACTCGAATCACTGACCGGCGAGGGGACCACCCTGGCCCGGCAGATTCTCTCGGCCGTCGACGAGATGACCCCGCCCCAACGCCTCGCAGCCGGAGAGGTAGTCGGCCAAGCCCTCATCGAGTCCGACCACCTTCCCGACCTCAAGACACAGGTCATCGGCGAACTATGGCTCCGCGATCTCGAACTCACCGCCTGGCACGTCCTGCACGCCGACCACAGGTCCGACGATCCTGTTGGGCGGAGAGCCTTCCTCGACGCTTGGTCGAACGTCTGAAAGCAGGCTCTCGCGCCGGGCTCGGCAACGCGCGTCCGCGGCAGACGACAGCCGCAGGCTCGGGTTCGCACACCTGGGTCGTGAGTGAGGTGCCGTACCCCTGCGGCACACCACGAGGCGCTTCCCCTTAAAGCACTTGGCCCAGCCCGCAAACGGTCGCTGCACTCCCGCACACAGCGAGGGACCTGACGGCCGACGGCGACCCGCAGGCTGGTGGAACAGCGACAGGCAGCTACTGCTCAGAGGCTTCTTCCCCATGTCGGACCAGCACAGAAAGCCCTCCGGCCGAACCGCCCCTCCGCAGGCACCTGAAGCCTTCCCCTTCCCACGGAAGGCGCAGGCTTCCCTGAGGCAGCGTCAAACACGCTTGTCCACCGGCTGTCCACCGGTGGGGGCCTGACCCTCCCGCGAGGGCAACCACGGCCGCGCTGTCGGCGATGCTCTGCCGGAGAACGGCGAGCGAGGCGCCTGCACAGCCCGCCTGGCTCGCCGCGCCCGTTGGTCATCTCCGGGCGCTGACCGTGAATCGCGGCCGCCAGGCGGGAGCCCCCGTCAACGCCGGAAGCCCTGCTCACCACCGATCAAGTGGCGCGGTCCTGGGCCGGTGATGTGTTTGCCGAAGACCTGGATGCAGCCGGCCAGGTCCGGTTGGCTTTCGGGCTGCTGGACCTCCTCAACGAGTACTGGGTCACGTGCGAGATCAGGGTCGCGAATGAGGATGCGAAGAGTCCCCTACCGGCCGACGTGCTGTGGGACGGCTACCGTCGACGGCTGGAGGCGGACCAGGACACCGAGGCCATCACCTACTCGCTGTGGGTGGACCGGTTCGAGGACCACTTCACTTCCGCGCCGCCTTCGCCGAGGTTCTCGGTAGCGACGTCGACCGATGGCGGCCGAGCGATCGGAAGCCCTGGAGTGACCCCGCGTCCGGTGACGGCCCGCGGCTATCGGCCCGTGGCCAGCTCGTAGGCGTAGTCCGGGGTGAACGAACCGGCCGATCCCTTGCAGCCGTCCGACTCCCCCGGCAGCTTCACCCAGAGGTACGCGTCGATCCCGGACAGGCCGGTGTCCGTCGTCGGGGTCCTGCCGAGCGCCCGGCCCGCCGGGTCGCACCACTCCCCGGCCTCCGGCGCCCCGTTGCCGTTGCGGCTGGTGTCGATGACGGCGCCCAGCCGGGGCGGTCCGCCGAGGGCCGCGAGCACCCGACGGGCGTACGCGGTCTCGTCGGCGGTGCTGTGGAAGTTGGAGACATTGGTGAAGATGCCGTCGCCGCTCGTCGCGGCCCCCGCCCCGCGGAGCGCGGCGGCCTGCTTCGCCGCGCTGTGCCAGCCGGAGTGCCCGCCGTCGAAGTAGACCCTGGCCCGCGGGTTCGCGGCGTGCAGGGTGCGGCCCGCGCGGGCCAGCGACGCGAAGCGGTCGGCCCGCTCTCCGGCCGTGAGGCAGTCGGACAGGGCGATGGCGTCCGGTTCCAGGACCACGATGACCGGCCCGCTGCCGAGACCCGCGGCGAAGTCCTCCATCCACGCGTCGTAGGAGTCCAGGCCGGGTGCCCCGCCCTCGGAGGCACCCCCGCAGTCCCGGTCGGGGATGGCGTACGGCACGAGCACGGGCGTGCGGCCGGCGGCTGCCGCCGCGGCCGTCACCCTCCGGACCTGGCCGGTCACGGCACCGGGGTTGTACGCGGGGAACCAGACCGCGGCGGGCTGCGCGGCGATCCTGGACTCGATCAGCGGGCGACGCGGGTCGCCCCGGTGGGCGCCGACCCAGTCCAGGACCTGGGACTGCGGATGGCGGTAGAGCCCGGCCGTGACGGCCGGGGGCTCGGGCCGCTCGGGCGATGCGGCCGGGGCCGGGGCCGGGCTCCTGCGCGCGGTCCGGCTCG
>NZ_NEUF01000185.1:0-26273 GCF_002910915.1 Streptomyces sp. SM10
GCAGGGGCCGGACGGCCTCCCCCACCAGCAGGGCCAGCGTCAGGTAGAGCAGGGCGGCGAGCCACAGATACCCCGGCCAGGCGAGCACCTGCTGCACGGGGAAGGGCAGCCCCGAGCGGCTGGAGGCGAAGGCGCCGATGGTCAGCAGCGGAAGCACGAAGGCGGCGGCGGTGCCCGCCCGGCGGGCGAGGCCGCCCTTCTCCGTCGTGTCACCGATCAGCCGGCGCCACACGTACCGGTGCACGCCCGCGAGCAGCGCGAGAACCGCGACCGCCACAAGCACGAAGACCACGATCACGTACACTCCCCCGCTGAAACGATCTTGCCCGGACGCCCGCCTGCGCCCGGTGCGTCATCTGCCGTGGTGACGAAGAGCCCTGACACCACGGAACCCGATGACCCCCACAGCCGTCCCCAGAAGAAACGAGGTGACGGCGAGCAGGAGATGGACCCAGAAGTACGCAGTCGGGCCGCCCGCGTCGTCGAACGCGAGCCCGCTGCCGTCCTTCCACAGATTCTTGACAAAGGTGACCCAGATGACCCAGCTCCACGCTCCGAAAACGAGCAGGAACCAGGAGACGGGGCGGCTGAGCTTCATGGAGTCAGTATCGCCGCCGCCTTCCCGTCCGAGCGCCCGGGGTGGTCTGTCCCGGCGGTGTGCTCGGCGGGTCAGCTCATCCGGGTCCCCATCCTCGGCAACGCCCTGTACGTTTCCGACCGTGCCTGCTCTGAAAAAGACCGTAATGACGGTCCTCTCTGCCGCATTGTTGTCCGTATCTGTCGTCAGTCCCGCAGGGGCGGCCGACAAGGACAAGACCGACGACAAACAGCCGAGGCCGACCGGTCAGATGTCGACCGTGGGCGGCAAGCGGCTGGGCGAGGTGGGGACCCAGGTCGACCTGGGACCAGGTGCCCCGGTCCTGCCCAAGGAACTCAGCGCACGGTCCTGGATCGTCGCCGACGCCGAGGACGGACAGGTGCTCGCGTCGCACAACGCGCACTGGCGGCTGCCGCCCGCGTCCACCCTGAAGATGCTCTTCGCCGACACGGTCCTGCCCGCCCTGCAGCCGAAGACGCTGACCCACCTGGTCACCGAGGACGAACTCGCCGGCATCGGCGAGGGAAGCAGTCTGGTGGGCGTCAAGGAGGACCACTCCTACACGGTCCACGACCTCTGGCTCGGCGTGTTCCTGCGCTCCGGCAACGACGCGGTGCACGTGCTGTCGGAGATGTACGGCGGCGTCCCCGCGACGGTCGCCGCCATGCAGCGGCACGCCGAAGAGCTCCAGGCCCTGGACACGACGGTCGTCTCGCCCGACGGCTACGACGCCCCGCGGCAGGTCTCCAGCGCGTACGACCTGACGCTGTTCGCCCGGAGCGGGATGCAGAAGGCGGACTTCCGCGAGTACGCGGCGACGGCGACGGCGGAGTTCCCCGGCGGGGAGAAGAAGGGCAAGCGCGAGTCCTTCGAGATCCAGAACACCAACCGGCTGATCACCGGTGACATCGGGGTGGACCCGTACAAGGGCATCGCGGGCATCAAGAACGGCTACACCACCCACGCGGGCAACACCTTCACGGGGATCGCCGAACGCGACGGGAAGGTGCTCCTGGTGACGGTCATGAACCCCTCGTCCGACGAGAGCCACGCGGTCTACAAGGAGGCCGCCCACCTGCTCGACTGGGGCTTCGCGGCCGAGGGCAAGGTGACCCCGGTGGGCGAGCTGGTGCCGCCGAAGTCCGCCGTCCCCACCAAGGATTCCGAACCCGCGGCAGGGGCGGACAAGGCCGAGAAGAAGCCCCCGGCGGCGGCCGCCGCCGCCCCCGCGGGCTCCAGCGGCGCCTGGACCGCTCTGTCGGTCGCCGGCGGGCTGCTGGTGCTCCTGGCCGGCGGGGTCTTCCTGGTCAACCGGCGCTGGCCGCTGCCGGACCTGGTGCGTCGCCTTCCTCGTCGCTGACGTCCGCGCCCTCCGTCTTCACCGGCTTCTCGTCCTTGCTCGGTGTCGCCGTCCAGGCGGCACAGACGAGCAGCAGCTTCGCGCTGAAGTTGATCCACAGGAGGAGCGCGATCGGCACGCCGAAGGCGCCGTACATGCTCTTCGAGGCGACATCCCGCATGTAGCTGCCGAGCAGCAGCTTCAGGAGCTCGAAGCCGACCGCGCCGACCATGCCGGCCACGATCAGGCGGCGGCGCGGCGGCTCCACCCCGGGCAGCAGGGTCAGCAGGTAGAGCAGGATCAGGAAGTCGGCGAAGACCGCCCCGACCACGGCGGCCACCTGGAGCAGCACCCCGCCCACGCCGTTCTCCGGGATCCCCAGGCGGTCCACCGTCCAGCCGATGGCCGTGGAGGCGATCGTGGACACGGCGATCGTCACCAGCGCCGCGCCGCCGAGGCCGAGGAGCAGGCCCGCGTCCTTGAGCTTGCGGACGACGGGATTGCCCTCGTCCACGTCGTCCTTCTCCCACACGGCACGCAGACAGTCCCGCATCGAGCCGATCCAGCCGATGCCGGTGAAGAGCAGAAGCACACCGGCGACGAGTCCCACCGTGCCCGCGTGGGCCACGAGGTTGTCGATCCCGAGCTGGTCCGAGATGCCGGGAACCTGATCGGCGAGCTTCTCCTCGATCGTGTCGAGCTGCTTGGTGGAGAGCAGTGCGGCACCGATCGCGGCACCGACCGCGATGAGCGGGAAGAGCGCGAGGAAGCTGAGGAACGTGATCGCGGCGGCCAGCCTCGTCCAGTGGACCCGGTCCAGCGTCTCGTAGGAGCGCCAGGCGTGTGTCTCCATCAGCCGTGCGACGAGCGGCCCGATGCCGGGAAGATTCTTCAGCCAGTCCATGACGTACGCGTACCCGTCCGGGCGCAGAAAACCGATGTCCGGGGCCTGCCGAACCTCCAATCACCCATTTCGGTGAGTGCTGTAACAAATCCCTCAAAAGGGTTTTCCCGGGCGATACGGTCACCACCATGTCTGTCGACACGGTGTCCTTGACCGGCTGGGGCCGCACCGCCCCGACGACCGCGCTGCGGTTCCGCCCCCGGACGTACGAAGACGCCGCGGTCGCGGTGCGGGGCCGCGGGCCCCGCGGGGTCGTCGCCCGGGGGCTCGGCCGCGCACACGGGGACGCCGCGCAGAACGCGGGCGGATCCGTGGTCGACATGACCGCGCTGGACAGGATCCGCGCGATCGACGCCGTCGCGGGGACGGTCGTCTGCGACGCCGGGGTGAGCCTGCACCGCCTGATGGAGACCCTGCTCCCGCTCGGCTGGTTCCTCCCGGTCACTCCGGCGACCCGCCAGGTCACCGTGGGCGGAGCGATCGGCTCCGACGTGCACGGCAGGAACCACCGGACCGCTGGTTCCTTCACCCGGCACGTCCGCGCCCTCGAGCTGCTGACCGCCGACGGGGAGGTGCGCACGGTGCTCCCGGGCACCGATCTGTTCGGCGCGACCGCCGGCGGCCTGGGGCTGACCGGCATCATCCTCTCCGCCACCCTGGGGCTGCGCCCCGTCGCCACCTCCCTGATGTCCGTCGACACCGCACGGGCGGCCGATCTGGACGAGGCGCTGGCCCGGCTCGCCGCCTGCGGCGACCGCACCCCGTACGCCGCGGCCTGGATCGACCTCCTGGCATGCGGCCGGTCGACGGGACGCGCAATTGTCACCCGCGGGGAGCACGCACCTCTCGACGCGCTCCCGGCGCGCGCCCGGCGCACAGCGCTGGCCTTCCGCCCGGGGCGGCTGCCCGCCGTACCCGCCCTCATCCCCGAGGTGCTGCTCGGCAGGACCCCGGCGGCGCTCCTGAACCAGCTGCGTCACCGCGGCTCCCCCGTCTCGCGGACCGGGGAGCTGCAGGGGATCTCCGCCTTCTTCCATCCCATGGACGCCGCCCCCCGGTGGAGCGGCGTCCCCGGCAGGTCCGGATCCGTGCAGTACCAGTTCACCGTCGGGCGCGGCCAGGAAGAGGCCCTGCACCGCATCGTCCGGCAGGTCACGCTGCGCCGGTGCCCCGCCTTCCACGCCGTGCTCAAGCGGTTCGGCGAGGGCGGCCCCGGCTGGCTGTCGTTCCCCGCGCCGGGCTGGACCCTCTCCTTCGGGCTGCCCGTCGCCCTGCCCGGCCTGGGGCGTCTCCTGGACGGGCTCGACGAGGAGGTCGCGGCGGCGGGCGGCCGGGTCTGCCTGGCCAAGGACGGGCGGATGCGGCCGAGCCTGCTGGCCGCGATGTATCCGCGGCTCCCCTCGTTCCGGGCCCTGCGCGAGGAGCTGGACCCGACCGGGGCCTTCCGCTCCGACCTGTCCCGGCGGCTCGCACTCTGACCCGCCCCGCGGGGCCGCGGGCATGGCCCCGTCCCGCCGACGCGGCGCGTCCGACTCGCCCGTCCCACGGCGCCTGTCCGGGGGCACGGGCCCGTTTCCCCGCCACCGTCCTGCCCCCTCGACCGCTCTCCGTCCACTCGACAGCGCTCTCCTCCCTCCCGCGCTCTCCTCCCTCCCGCTAGGAGTTATCCCGTGAAGGACGCCTTCGGTGCCCCGCAGTCCCTGCTCGTCCTCGGCGGCACCTCGGAGATCGGTCTGGCCACCGCACGGCGGCTGATCGCCCGCCGCACGCGGACCGTCCGGCTGGCGGGACGGCCCTCGCCCGCCCTGGAGCGGGCCGCCGCCGAACTCCGCGAGCTGGGCGCCGACGTCCGCACCGTCGACTTCGACGCGCTCGACTCCGCGTCCCACGAGGAGGTGCTCGGCAAGGTCTTCACCGAGGGCGACATCGACATGGTGCTGATGGCCTTCGGAGTCCTGGGCGACCAGGCACGCGACGAGGAGGAGCCGCTCTCCGCCGTGCGCGTCGCGCAGACCAACTACACCGGGGCGGTCTCCGCCGGCCTGGTGTGCGCGGGCGCACTCCAGGCGCAGGGCCACGGGTCGCTGGTGGTGCTCTCCTCCGTGGCCGGTGAACGCGCGCGGCGCGCCGACTTCATCTACGGCTCCAGCAAGGCGGGTCTGGACGTCTTCGCACAGGGGCTCGGCGACGCGCTGCACGGGACCGGGGTGCACGTGATGGTCGTACGCCCCGGCTTCGTGCGGTCGCGTATGACGGCCGGCCGCGAGGAGACACCGCTGTCCACGACACCGGGCGCGGTCGCGGACGCCATCGTGACGGGGCTGAGGCGGCGCTCGGAGACGGTCTGGGTGCCCGGGGCCCTGAGGGTGGTGATGTCGGCCCTGCGGCACGTCCCGCGCCCACTGTTCCGTCGGCTGCCCGTGCGGTAGGCATCGTCCGGCTGCTGGGGCGGGCGTGCGGTAGGCCTCGATCGGCTGCCGGAGGCGGGAGCCACCCGGAATCAGGCCGGCAGTGGGTTCAGGGGCGCAGGGACGGCTGGCCCATGGAGCTGCCGCCCTGGGCGGGCACGGCGGGCGCGCCCCCGCCTCCACCGAACGGGAACTCGTTGATCTTGCGCCAGACGGCGTCCGGGCCCTGCTCGTACAGCGCGAAGGAACCGCAGGTCCAGGCCGCCTCGTACGAGGAGAGCTCCTCGTACGCGCGGTCCATCGCCTCTTCCGCGATGCCGTGCGCCACGGTCACGTGCGGGTGGTACGGGAACTGGAGCTCGCGCACGAGGGGCCCGGAAGCCTCCCTGATCCGCTTCTGGAGCCAGGAGCAGGCCGAGGCGCCCTCGACCACCTGCACGTAGACGACCGGCGAGAGCGGCCGGAAGGTGCCCGTGCCGGACAGGCGCATCGGGAAGGCGCGCCCGGCCGTGGCGATCTGCGCGAGGTGGGTCTCGATCGCCGGCAGGCCGGACGCCTCGGCCTCGGTCGGCGGGAGAAGGGTGACGTGGGTGGGGATGCCGTACGCGGCAGGGTCCCCGAAGCTCGCGCGCCGCTCCTGGAGCAGGCTGCCGTACGGCTCCGGGACCGCGATCGAAACGCCAAGCGTTACGGTCCCCACATCGTTCTCCTCATCCGTCGAAGGTCTTCTTCGGTCGTGCCGACGCCAGTGTGGCCCCTTCGGCCCCGGTCTCGCCAGAGTCCTTGGCCTCAGTGCTTCGCGGGCAGAAGGCCCATCCGGTCGTAGGTCTGCGCCAGCGTCTCGGCGGCGACGGTCCTGGCCTTCTCGGCTCCCTTGGCCAGCAAGGCGTCCAGGGTCTCCGGGTCGTCCAGATACTCCTGCGTACGGGTCCGGAACGGGGTGACGAACTCCACCATGACCTCGGCGAGGTCGGTCTTGAGCGCACCGTAACCCTTGCCCTCGTACTTCTGTTCAAGGTCCGCGACGGTGGTGCCGGTGAGAGTGGAGTAGATGCCCAGGAGATTGCTGACGCCGGGCTTCTTCTCCGCGTCGAAGCGGATCACGGTGTCCGTGTCCGTCACCGCGCTCCTGACCTTCTTGGCGGTGGCCTTCGGGTCGTCCAGGAGGTTGATCAGGCCCTTCGGCGTGGAGGCCGACTTGCTCATCTTGACCGCCGGGTCCTGGAGGTCGTAGATCTTCGCCGTCTCCTTGAGGATGTACGGCGCCGGGATGGTGAACGTCTCGCCGAAGCGGCCGTTGAAGCGCTCGGCAAGGTCCCGGGTGAGCTCGATGTGCTGGCGCTGGTCCTCACCGACCGGGACCTGGTTGGCCTGGTACAGGAGGATGTCGGCGACCTGGAGGACCGGGTAGGTGAAGAGGCCCACGGTCGCCCGGTCGGCGCCCTGCTTGGCGGACTTGTCCTTGAACTGCGTCATGCGCGACGCCTCGCCGAAGCCGGTGAGGCAGTTCATGATCCAGCCGAGCTGGGCGTGCTCGGGCACGTGGCTCTGCACGAAGAGGGTGCAGCGCTCCGGATCGAGCCCGGCCGCCAGCAACTGGGCGGCGGCGAGCCTGGTGTTCGCCCGGAGTTCCTTCGGATCCTGCGGGACGGTGATCGCGTGCAGGTCCACGACCATGTAGAAGGCGTCGTGGGACTCCTGCAGCGCCACCCACTGGCGGACGGCACCGAGATAGTTGCCGAGGTGGAACGAGCCTGCGGTGGGCTGGATTCCGGAAAGCACACGGGGTCGATCAGAGGCCATGAACTCATTGTCTCAGGTGCGGAACCGATCTCCGGCAACCGGTGTAGGAATGATGTGAGGGCGCGGGAAGGGGCTCTGCAGCCGGGCCCGCAGGAGGGCCGCACCGTCGACGACGGGGGCGGGGGCGGTGTCGCCGGGCGTGCCGGAGGGCCGTCCGCGGGCGACGGCGGCGGCGAGGCCGCGGTGATCACTCGCGTGCGTGGCGGGGACGCTGAGGCATACGCGCAGCTGGTGCGGGCTCGTACGGGGGTCGCGCTGCGGGCCGCGGTCGCCTCCGGAGCGGGCGCCGACGCGCAGGACGTGGTGCAGGCCACCTTTTCAAGGCGTATCAGGCGCTGGGCCGCTTCCGGGACGGTGCCCCCTTCCGGCCGTGGCTGCTGCGCAGCGTGATGAATGAGACGAGAAACACGGTCCGCTCGGCGGGGCGGGCACGGGCCGTGACCGGACGCGAGGCCTGCTACCGGAGGGCGGATCCGGTGATACCCGATGCGTCGGACCCGGCCGTGGCGGCCTGAGGAGGGACGGCGGGCGCGGCTGTGGGCGGAGCTGACGAAGCCGGGCGGCGGGCGAAACGCCGTGGCGAGGGCCGGAGAGGGGCGTGGCGAGGCGCGCCGCGCGCCGAAGGTTTCCAGGTCCTGAATCCGACCGACGATACAAAGTGGGCACCACCCGCGCCCACGCCGCACGACGAACGGAGATCCCGTGTCGACCACGGAAACCGCCATCGCCTCCGCCGAGGCGCACAGCGCGCACAACTACCACCCGCTGCCGGTCGTCGTCGCCACGGCCGACGGCGCCTGGATGACCGATGTCGAGGGGCGCCGATACCTCGACATGCTCGCCGGCTATTCGGCGCTCAACTTCGGACACGGCAACCGGCGCCTGATCGACGCGGCCAAGGCCCAGCTCGAACGCGTGACGCTGACCTCGCGCGCCTTCCACCACGACCGGTTCGCCGCGTTCTGTGCGCAGCTCGCCGAGCTCTGCGGCATGGAGATGGTCCTCCCCATGAACACCGGGGCGGAGGCGGTGGAGACGGCGGTGAAGACGGCCCGCAAGTGGGGCTACCGCGTCAAGGGCGTCCCGGACGGGATGGCGAAGATCATCGTGGCCGCGGACAATTTCCACGGCAGGACGACCACGATCGTGAGTTTCTCCACGGACGCCGAGGCGCGGGCCGACTTCGGCCCGTACACACCGGGGTTCGAGATCGTGCCGTACGGCGATCTCACAGCGCTCGCCGAGGCGATGACGGAGAACACGGTCGCGGTGCTGATGGAGCCGATCCAGGGCGAGGCCGGGGTGCTGGTCCCGCCGCCGGGTTATCTCGCCGGGGTGCGGGAGATGACCCGGGAGCGGAACGTGCTCTTCGTGGCGGACGAGATCCAGTCGGGTCTGGGCCGCACCGGACGGACCTTCGCGTGCGAGCACGAGGGGGTCGTGCCCGACATGTACGTGCTGGGCAAGGCCCTGGGTGGTGGCGTCGTGCCCGTCTCCGCCGTGGTGTCCTCCGCCGCGGTCCTCGGCGTCCACAGGCCGGGTGAGCACGGCTCCACGTTCGGCGGGAATCCGCTGGCCTGCGCGGTCGCCCTGGAGGTGATCGCGATGCTCCGCACCGGTGAGTTCCAGCAGCGCGCGGCCGGGCTGGGCGATCATCTCCACCACGAGCTGGGGCTGCTGACCGGCGGCGGTGCGGTGGAGGCCGTGCGGGGCCGGGGGCTCTGGGCAGGCATCGACATCTCGCCCGCTCTCGGGACCGGCCGGGAGATCTCGGAGAGGCTGATGGAGCGTGGCGTGCTGGTCAAGGACACTCATGGCTCCACCATCCGGATCGCCCCGCCCTTGGTGATCAGCAAGGAGGACCTGGACTGGGGCCTGGACCAGCTCCGCGGCGTGCTGGCCGGCTGAACCCGGACCCTCCGCCCCGGGGGGAGTGTCCCGCCCCGGCCGTTGCGGAACAGCCGGTCCCTCGGGACCACCCGCTCCGCGGGACAACCGGGGCCGCTCCGGGGCCGTGGCCGGTCGACGGTTCAGAGGATGACGTGGGGCAGGAAGCGGGCGTACTCGTCCGTGATCAGCCCCGCCGATTCCCGGATGCCGAGCCCGGCGGACTCGTCCTCCACCACCCAGGCACCGAGCACCACGCGGTTGCCCGCGAAGTCGGGCAGGGGCGCGAGCTCCTGGTAGCAGCAGGGTTCGTCGCGCAGCACCGGAGCACTGCCGGGTTCGTGGACGGTGACTCCGGCGCCCTCACGGCCGAGCAGCGGCTTGGCGACGTAGCCGGCGGCCCCCGGCCCGGCGAGTTCGCGGGGGCCGTCGAGATAGGAGGGGAGGAGGTTGGGGTGGCCCGGGTACAGCTCCCAGAGGACGGCCAGCAGCGCCTTGTTGGAGAGGAGCATCTTCCAGGCGGGTTCGATCCAGCACGTGCTGCCGGTGCCCCCGCCGTTGTCGAGGGTGTCCAGCACATGCGGGCCGAAGCGGTCCGTGGCCAGCCACTCCCAGGGGTACAGCTTGAAGCAGCTGCGGATGAAGCGGAGCCGCTCGTCGACGAAGCGGCCGGACAACCGGTCCCAGCCGATCCGTTCGACGGAGAGCGCCTCCGTGTCGATCCCCGCCTGCGCTGCGGTCTCCCGGAGGTAGGCCACCGTCATCAGGTCCTCGCCCAGCTCGTCGCCGTCGGAGTGGGCGAAGTGCAGGGGTCCGGGGGGCAGCAGCGGGGCCTGCCGTTTCCACGCGTCGACGAGACGCTCGTGCAGTGAGTTCCACTGGTCCGCCCCGGGGAAGCGGTCCTCCATCCAGAACCACTGGGGGCCGGCCGCCTCCACGAGCGAGGTGGGGGTGTCCGCGTTGTACTCCAGCATCTTCGCCGGGCCGGCCCCGTCGTACCGCAGGTCGAACCTGCCGTACAGGGAAGGAAGTTCCGCGCGGCGTCGCCAGGACTCGGCGATCAGGCGCGCCAGCCGGGGGTCGGTGACGCCGAGGTCCGCGAAGCGGTCGTGCTCGACGATGTGCGCGGCGGCGGCCAGGCACATCGTGTGGAGCTCCTCCACGACCTCTTCCAGCGCCTCGACCTCGGGCAGGGAGAAGACGTAGTAGGCGCTCTCGTCCCAGTACGGTCGCAGGGATCCGTCGGGAAAGCGGGTCAGGGGGTAGATCAGCCCCTGCTCCTCGACGGTCTCCTGCCAGCCGGGGCGCGGTTCCGTGGTGTGGCGTTCCATGCGGGTCTCAGCCGCCGCTGGAGCCGGAGGAGCCGAATCCATGGCGTTCGACCGCGGACTTGTTGAAACTGCCGCCGGAGACCCGGTTGTTGTGGCTGCTTCCGCCGTAGTAGTAGGTACCGCTGCCGCTGCTGTCGTCGCATTCGTAGTCCGGCAGGATCTCCTGGGTCACCGGATCGACGCACCGCTGGTCCGGTTCCGAACTGCACGCGGTGAGCGTCGCCGCGAGTACTCCCATGCCCCCGAGCACGACGGTGCCCGACCGCAGCCTGCGCCTGTGCTTGTCCATCTGCTGTTCCCCCGTCGTACCCACGTACCGGTGTCCACCCACCCGCGAACTGCCAGTCAGATTAGATGCATGACGCCTTCGGCCGAAACCCGGTGCCGCTCCCTCTCCCGGCGCACCCCGGCATCCGTGCCTACGGGAGCACCCGGCAGAGCGCGTCCAGCGCCCCTGCCCATCCGCTCTCCGACGGGGTGCCGTAGCCGATGACCAGCCCGTCGCGGCCCGGTTCCGCGTCCTGGTGCCGGAAGCGGGAGAGCTTCTCCAGCGCGAGCCCCTGCCAAGTGGCCGCCTGCACGACCGACTGCTCCGTCCCCTCGGGCAGTTCGAGCACGGCGTGCAGTCCCGCCGCGATGCCGCTCACCCGGAAGTCCGGTGCCCGCTCGGCAAGCGCCTCGACGAGCTGGTCCCGACGACGTCGGTAGCGCAGCCGCATGGCCCGCACATGCCGGTCGTACCCCCCGGACGTGATGAACTCCGCGAGGGTCAGCTGGTCCGGCGCACCGGACATCCAGTCGAAGCCGCCCTTCGCTTCGCAGACCTCCTCCACCAGCCGCTCCGGCAGCACCATCCAGGCCAGCCGCAGCCCGGGCGCCAGCGACTTGCTGGCCGTCCCCATGTAGACGACCCGCTCCGGATCCAGCCCCTGCAGCGCGCCCACCGGCTGGCGGTCGTAGCGGAATTCGCCGTCGTAGTCGTCCTCCAGGATCAGCCCGCCCGAGGAACGCGCCCAGTCCACCGCCTCGGCCCGGCGGTCCGGGTGGAGCGGGACTCCCGTCGGGAACTGGTGGGCGGGGGTCAGCAGCACCGCCCCCACACCCGGTGACATCCCCAGCTCCCCGGTTCCGGCACCGAGCGCGTCCACCGGGATGCACGGGGTGCGCAGACCCGCATCGGCCAGGAGGTTCCAGTGGATGTCCAGCCCGCACGACTCGACGGCCGTCTCCCGCACCCCGTGGCGCCGCAGCACCTTCCCCATGAGGGTGAGCCCGTGGACGAAGCCGGAGCAGATCACGATGCGGTCCGGGTCCGCGTACACCCCGCGTGCCCGAGCCAGATAGTCCGCCAGCGCGGTCCGCAGCTCGACGCGCCCCCGCGGGTCGTCGTAGCCGAAGGCCGCGTCGGGAGCCACCGTGAGTGCGCGCCTGGCGGCCTTGAGCCACTCCCCACGGGGGAAGGCCGAGAGGTCGGGCGACCCCGGCATCAGACTGTGCGTGGGGCGCCGCCGGACAGGCCGGGCCCTGGCGCCCCGGTCCGCGGGCCCGGGCGCGGTGGCCCGCCGCGCGACCGTGGTCCCCGAGCCCTGCCGTGCCGTGAGCCACCCCTCGGCCACCAGCTCGGCGTAGGCGTCGGCGACGGTGTTGCGGGCGATCCCGAGGTCGACGGCAAGGGTCCGTGAGGAGGGCAGCCGGGTGCCCGGCGTCAGCCGTCCGGTGCGTACGGCCTCCCGCAGCGCGTTCATCAGCCCGCTGCGGAGGCCCGAGCCGACCGGCTCGATGTGCAGGTCGGCACCGAAAGCGGCCCAGGAATCTGTCATGGAAATGGACCATACCAGTGTGCCACCCGCCCGGTAGCGTCGCATCCATGACCACGCACACGCATCACACGCCCACCGCCAACGCCCCTGAGCACCCCGCCCGTCTCCAGTGGGCCCAGCTCGCGCCCGACGTCTACAAGGCCATGGTCCGGCTGGACGCCGCGTCGCGTAAGGGACTCGACCCGACGCTGCTCGAACTGGTGAAGATCCGCGCCTCGCAGGTCAACCACTGCGCCTTCTGCCTGGACATGCACACGAAGGACGCCCTCGCCGCGGGCGAGTCCGTCGAGCGGATCATCCAGCTCAGCGCCTGGGAGGAGTCGCAGCACTTCTACACGGCGAAGGAGCTGGCCGCGATCGAGCTGACGGAGGCGGTGACGGTCCTCACCGAGGGATTCGTGCCCGACGAGGTCTACGCGAAGGCCGCCAGGCACTTCGAGGAGTCCGAGCTCGCCCAGCTGATCGCCGCGATCACGGTGATCAACGCCTGGAACCGGTTCGGCGTGACCGCCCGGCTGACCCCGGGGCACTACACCCCGGGCGACATCAAGCACTGAGGCCGGGCCGCCGGGCCCGGGGCGACCAGCACGCGGTGCCGGGCGCGGGGCGGGGCCATACCTTGGCCGCGCTTCGCCGTGCCGCGCCCCATGCCCCTCTCGGCCGGCGCCGCACCGCACCGGGCCGCCCCGGCCCCTGCGTACCGTGCCTCTTTCCCCCCGGAGCCCCGATGACCGAGCTCGCGTCCGCCTTCCGCGCCCTGCACCACGGCCGCCCGCCGGGCGATCCCCTCGTCCTGCCCGGGCCGTGGGACGCCGCGAGCGCCCGCGTGTTCGAGGACGCGGGCTTCCCCGCCCTGGCGACGCCGAGCGCGTCCGTCGCCGCCTCCCTGGGCTACGACGACGGACGTACGCCCGCCGCCGAGATGTTCGCGGCACGGATCACCTTCGGTCCCCAGCTGCAGCGCGGAGCCACGGACGCCGTACGCGGCCTCGGGGACCGGCTGCTCGGTCGCTGAGCACACGCGTCCGGTCGGCCGAGCACGCGTCCGGTCCGGCGGAGCACGCACGCGTCCCGGGCGCACCCATCCGGTCGCCGAGCAGGCACACGAGGGCGCCCCCCGCAGCAGGTGCTGACGGGGGGCGCCCTCGTACGGCTCCGGTTCCGGCCGGTGGCCGGACTCCGGTCAGATCAGGCCGAGCTCGCGAACCGCGTCGCGCTCCTCGGTGAGCTCCTTCACCGACGCGTCGATGCGCGCGCGGGAGAACTCGTTGATGTCCAGGCCCTGGACGATCTCGTACGAGCCGTCCTTCGTGGTGACCGGGAAGGAGGAGATGATGCCCTCGGGAACGCCGTAGGAGCCGTCCGACGGGATACCCATCGAGGTCCAGTTGCCCTCGGCGGTGCCGTTGACCCAGGTGTGGACGTGGTCGATGGCGGCGTTGGCGGCCGAGGCGGCCGAGGACGCGCCACGGGCCTCGATGATCGCGGCGCCGCGCTTGGCCACGGTCGGGATGAAGGTGTCGGCCAGCCACGCCTCGTCGTTGACGACCTCGGCGGCGTTCTTGCCGGCGATCTCCGCGTGGAAGATGTCCGGGTACTGGGTCGCCGAGTGGTTGCCCCAGATCGTCAGCCGCTTGATGTCGGAGACGGCGGCACCGGTCCTGGCGGCCAGCTGCGAGATCGCGCGGTTGTGGTCGAGGCGGGTCATCGCGGTGAAGCGCTCGGCCGGTACGTCCGGGGCCGCGGCCTGGGCGATGAGGGCGTTGGTGTTGGCCGGGTTGCCGACGACGAGCACCTTGATGTCGTCCGCGGCGTTGTCGTTGATGGCCTTGCCCTGCGGCTTGAAGATGCCGCCGTTGGCGGACAGCAGGTCGCCGCGCTCCATGCCCTTGGTGCGCGGGCGGGCGCCGACCAGGAGGGCGACGTTGGCGCCGGCGAAGCCGACGTTGGCGTCGTCGGTGATCTCGATGTCGCGCAGCAGCGGGAAGGCGCAGTCGTCGAGCTCCATGGCGGTGCCCTCGGCGGCCTTCAGGCCCTGCGGGATCTCGAGGAGTCGCAGGTTGACCGGCACGTCCGGGCCGAGCAGGTGGCCGGAGGCGATGCGGAAGAGCAGCGCGTAGCCGATCTGGCCGGCTGCGCCGGTCACGGTGACATTCACGGGAGTGCGGGTCATGGCGATCTCCGTTAGACAGCTGGCGGTGGGGGTCCCTGCCCCTGGTGCTGGATACCTCTGAATCTTGACGTGAAGAGATATCCAGCGGTCAGGCTATCCGACCCTCGCCGCCCGGGGCGCCCGCCCCCCTGTGGGACCGCACACAGCCGGTCACGCAGCGCAGCCGGTCCCCCGCGTCACTCCGGCGTGGTGCAGCCGGTCGCCCCGGAGGCGAGGGTCGCGCAAGCCTTGGCGTCGGATGCCTTCTCCACGGCGACCATGGGGGTGTACGCCTCGGCGTCGGCATCCACGGCACCGTCCTGCCCGGACGAGCCCGAAGTGATCCGGACGGTGTCACCCGGGGACGCCTGGGTGAGGCGGGCCCACGTGGCCCCGCAGGTCTTGCTCCAGCGGACCTCGACGAGCCCTCCGCCGACGGTCGCCCTGGCCACCGTGTCGGCGAACCGGCCGCCGCAGCCCATGGCTTCCGGGTCCTGCCCGGTGCAGTCGGCGCCGCTGCACCCGACCCCGGCGGGCAGCCGGGACGCACGGGAGGCGGGACCCGCGGACGGGGCCGCCGCCACTGCGCCGGCGCCGTCGTCCCCGCCCGGATCGACGATCAGGACCGCCCCGGCTGTCAGCAGGAGCGCGCCCACGGTCCCCGCGAGGAACAGAGTGAGCCGGCGACGGCCGCTGCCCTCCCCGGGAGCCCCGCCCGTGGGCGTTCCGCTTCCAGGCGTTCCGCTTCCGCCGGAGTCCGACGCGGACGCCGGCCCGGGCTGCTGCGGGATCCGCGGAACCGTGCCTCGCCGGACGGGCACGGAGGGCCGTCGTCCGGTGTCGGGGGCCTCTCCCCCCGGAGCCTCGACGGTGGAGACGCTCGCGCCGCCGCCCGCGTGCCTCCCCGCCACGGGGGCGGCGGGGACGCCGGCCTCACCGAGTGCCGCACGAGCCTGGGAGATCCTGATGGCCTCCATCGTCATGTCGTGGCGCATCTCGGAGCGGCTCCAGGCACGCTCGGCCAGCTCCCACATGGTCGACAGATGGTGCTGCGGAGTGCCCGTCGCCTCGGCCAGCGCCACGATCGCCCCCCTGGGGGCGAGCAGCCTGCCGTTGAGGTAGCGCTCCCACGACGTCTTGCTGTAACCGGTGCGGTCGGCGACCGCCGCCGGACTCAGACCGCTGCGGTCCACCAGTCCGCGCAGCTGTCCCGCGAACTCCCGCACCTGCGGATCGAGTTCTTCCGGTAGCGCCTTCCAGCGAGGCATTGATTCCCCCCAGTCGAGTCCCCCGAGTGCTCCCGGCGCGCCCCCGTTCCCCGGCGCCGGCCCTTCCCCTGCTGTCGGAACGGTCGGTCCCGCCCTCCGAACTACCCAGAAGGATGCACGGATCCAGGTTGCCAGTTGCGGACGGAGAGGCGCACGGGTGCTTCGGTATGAGCGCACGCTCCGTAGTGCGCCGTAGGACGTACCGGTCCCGCTTGCCGCCGTTGCCCAACGATCACACGATGGCGGAATGGTCACTTCCGTGCCACAGGCACCAGGCACCCCTTGAACGAGATACCTCATGTCCATGACGCTTGATCCAGGACGGGGCAAGGACGCCCAAGTCGCCGCATTCCGGCGTTTCTCGCGCCGGCGCCCTGTCGCGCCCCGTCCGGTGTCCGTCCCTTCTCGGGGGAGGGGACGGACACCCTTCGGACGCGCGGCCTAGCGGATCGTGAAGTGGACGACGTCCTGCAGGATCGGCACCTGCAGCCACGGCGCGGGCTGCGCCATCAGTGCCAGCAGCACGATCAGCGTCCCCATCAGGCCGTACGTGACGAGATCGGTGAACCGCGACCGCACGGCCAGCATGCCGACGGAGGGGACCACCCAGCGCAGCACCGCACCGGCGAGCAGGGCGATACCCATCAGCATCGCGCCGACCCTGAACGCCTGGTCGAAGGCGTTGGTCCCCACGATCAGCAGCCCGATCCCGGCGGTGCAGAGCACCGTGAGCAAGGGCCACTGACGGGCGGGGGCGGGGGCGTCCCCCGGCGCCGCGCGGCCGCCGCCCTCGGGCCGCGCCGTGTCACGGGTCAGCGAGAAGCGGCGCGAGGGCGCCCAGGTCGAACCGCTGCCCCCGGCCTCCCCCGACGCACCGTCCGCACCGGCGGGCTCCCCGGGCCCGCTCTCGGCACCGGACCCCTCGGACACCCGGGCGCTCCCGGGCACCACGGCCTCCTCGGTCCCGCTCGTCCCCGCGGCCGGCCCGTCCGCGTGCGTACCGTCCGCCGGACTCGTCCCAGCACCCATGACGCTCCTCCGGTTCAGGTCAGCCGGCGGATACGGCGGAGGCCTCGGCGGCGGCGCGTTCGGCCGCCTCGACCACGTTGACGAGCAGCTGGGCCCGGGTCATGGGGCCGACGCCGCCCGGATTCGGGGCGACCCAGGCGGCCACCTCGGCGACACCGGGGTGGACGTCGCCGACGATCTTGCCGTTCTCGTCGCGGCTGACACCGACGTCCAGGACAGCCGCGCCCGGCTTGACGTCCTCGGGCTTGATCAGGTGGGGCACACCGGCGGCCGCGACGATGATGTCGGCCTGCCTGAGGTGCGCCGAGAGGTCACGGGTGCCGGTGTGGCACTGGGTGACGGTGGCGTTCTCGGACCTGCGCGTCAGCAGCAGCGGGAGGGGGCGGCCGATGGTGACGCCCCGGCCGACCACGACCACGTGGGCGCCGTTGATCTCCACGCCGTGGCGGCGGAGCAGGGTGACGACGCCCTGCGGGGTGCAGGGGAGCGGGCCCGTCTCGTTCAGCACGAGCTTGCCCAGGCTCATGGGGTGCAGGCCGTCCGCGTCCTTCGCCGGGTCCATCAGCTCCAGGATGCGGTTGGTGTCGATCCCCTTGGGGAGGGGGAGCTGCACGATGTACCCCGTGCACTCCGGGTTGGCGTTGAGCTCCCGTACGACCTCCTCGATCTCCTCCTGGGTGGCGGTGTCGGGGAGTTCGCGCTGGATGGAGCCCATGCCGACCTGGGCGCAGTCGCGGTGCTTGCCGTTCACGTACCAGCGGCTGCCCGGGTCGTCACCGACGAGCAGGGTCCCCAGGCCGGGGGTGATGCCCTGTGCCTTCAGGGCCGCCACGCGGACGGTCAGATCGGACTTGATCGCAGCTGCGGTGGCCTTGCCATCGAGAATCTGGGCAGTCATGGCACCCATCCTCGCGGATGACCCCGCCCGCATACCAATTCTGGCTTGCCACGTGGACGCGAGATTGCACTTGCACAACGCATTCGGCAATCAGCTGGACAAAAAGCCGATGTCACGACGACGATAAGGCCCGCATCACGCGGACAGTGTCGGGGGGACCGCCGTTCTGATTTGCACACGATTCCTCCGCCCGGGCCGCGTCGTCCCCGCATTTCCACAACGGAGGAACCTCGCCATGAGCTTCGGCGACCCCAACAACCCCTACGGCCAGCAGCAGGGCCAGCAGCAGGGCGGCCAGCCGGGCTACGGCTACCCCCAGCAGGCCCCCGAGGGCGTCCCCCAGCAGGGCTACGGCTACCCGCAGGCCCCGCCGGTCCAGGGCGGTTACGGCTATCCGGGCGGACCGGGGACCATGCCGGGCGGAGTCAAGGCCGCCCGCATCATGCTCTACGTCCTCGGCGGTCTCCAGGTCATCGGCGCCATCGTGATGGTCGTCGGGGGCGCCTGGCTGAGCGACCAGCTGTCCGACGCCGAGTCGTCCTACGGCTCGTCCAGCACCCAGGACGCGGCCGACATCAGCATGGGCATCTTCGTCGTCGCCGGCATCCTGACCCTCGGGATCGCGCTCTGGGCGATCCTGACCGCCGCCAAGTTCTCCTCCGGCGCCAACGGCATCCGCATTTCGGCGATCGTGTACGGCTCGCTCGTCACGCTCTTCAGCGTCATCAGCCTGCTGACGGCGAACGTCTTCGCCCTCATCAGCATCGCGCTGGGCATCATGATCATCGTGTTCTGCGCCAAGCAGGACGGCGCCCAGTGGTTCCAGCGTCCGCGCCACTGACGCAGCGTGCCACAGTCACCCCCGGACGCGGGGTGCGCTCGAAGGCCGCAGCACCCGCTCACCCGCGGGTGTGCGGCCTTCAGCCCTTTCCGGGCACCGGCGTGGTCCGCTCCATGACGACGAAGGAGCCGGCCTCGCGGGTGATCCGGTACTTCGCTTCGGGATGCAGTTGCTCGGCGTACTTCACGGGGTCGTCGATCGGCCGCGACCAGCCGAAGTCCAGGTTGATGGCGACCACGTCCGGGGCCGTGCCGGGGGCGCCGCCGACCCAGTAGACCGTGCGGTCCCCGGTCAGGTGCGCCATCAGCGTGATGTCCGTCTCCACCCGCGCGCCCACGGGGACGGCGTCCAGCGCCTCCTCGGCCGCGTGGGTACGCGCGTCGGAACGGTACGTCTCGGGGCGCAGCAGGTCGCGGAGCGGGAGGTGCTGGGTGAGGGCCACGGCGATCGCCGCGGCCATCGGGACGGCGACGTTCGCGTAGGAGACGAGCCAGGGCCGTTTCGAACCCTGGCTGCGGCGGATCCCGTCGGCCATGGCCAGGAAGACGACCGGCATGAGGATCGCGCTGTAGTGCCAGACCATGCCCCAGTGGTTGGAGTCCTGGGAGAGCAGCCGCCATCCGAGCGTGGGCAGCACGAGCAGGATCAGGGGTGAGCGCAGCGCCATGAAGGCGGTGATGCCGACCAGGAAGACCAGCATCTCCAGCTTGACGGAGGAGTTGAACACGCCGAGGACGGAGTCGAGCGGGGAGACCTCCTGCCCGCCGTTCTCCTCGATCTTCTTCCAGTAGTCGTAGCTCCCCGCGCTGCTGGCCGCGGGTATGAGCACGAGCACGGTCAGCGCGAACGCGAAGACGCCGAAAGCGGCCAGCAGGAAGCCCTGGAGCCGTCGCCCGTACAGGGCGAGGAGCCCTCCGACGACGGCGACGGTGACCCCGAGGTCCTCCTTGACCAGGACCAGCGGGAGCGACCACAGGACGACGGCACGCCAGCGTTCCATGAGCAGGGCCCGGCAGACCAGTGCCACCAGCGGGACGGCGAGGGCGATCTCGTGGAAGTCGGCCTTCACCGCCTCCTGAAGCCCCCAGGAAAGACCGTAGGCGACGGTGACGCAGAGGCCGGAGCGGCCTCCCAGCATCTGCTGGACGGTACGCCCGACGATGACCGCCGAGGCGGCGAAGAGAGCGGCCTGCGCGAACAGCAGGGCGACGGCGGACGGCCAGATCCAGTAGAGCGGGACGAGGAGGGCGACCACCGGGCTGAAGTGGTCGCCGAGTATCAGGTAGCCAGGTCCCTTGATGTCGACGATCGGGGCGTCGAAGCCTGCGTACGCCCGGACCTCCTGCTCGAAGATGCCGAGGTCCCAGGAGGGCGACTGGAAGTGGCTGTACCGCAGGTACCCGTAGAGGAAGTAGAGCGCGCACAGGACCACGGCGGCGATCAGGTACGGGCGCAGGGGTGCCCGGTGCGGCACGCCCTCGGTCGGCTCGGCGGCCTGCTCCCCGGGCACGTCGGTCTCGGTCTCGTTCAGGTCAAGCACGGTGCCCCCGCAACGGAATCCCCCACTGGTCTCTGCCGGTCGCACCGGTCCCGCCCGTCACGGCCCGACAAGCCATTCATTAGAACAGAGGGGCGACTGATCTCCGTACGCCGGGACGCACCGCAGGCCGCACCCGGAACGGGTACGGCCTGCGGTCCGTCACTGCGGGCGGCGTCAGTGGAAGAAGTGGCGCGTGCCCGTGAAGTACATGGTCACGCCCGCCTTCTTCGCGGCCTCGACGACCAGCTCGTCACGGACGGATCCGCCCGGCTGGGCGACGGCCTTGATGCCTGCGGCGGTCAGGATCTCAAGACCGTCGGGGAAGGGGAAGAAGGCGTCGGACGCGGCGTACGCGCCCGTGGCCCGCTCCTCGCCGGCCCGCTCGACGGCGAGCTTCGCGGAGTCCACGCGGTTGACCTGGCCCATGCCCACGCCGACCGAGGCGCCGCCCTTGGCCAGCAGGATGGCGTTGGACTTGACCGCCCGGCAGGCCTTCCACGCGAACTCGAGCTCCCTGAGCTCGTCGGCGGAGAGGGCCTCGCCGGTGGCGAGCGTCCAGTTGGCCGGGTCGTCGCCCTCGGCCTGGAGCCGGTCGGTGACCTGGAGCAGCGCGCCGCCGTCGATCGGCTTGACCTCGACCGTCGACGCGGGGGCGTCGGGGCAGCGCAGCACCCGGATGTTCTTCTTGCGGGCCAGCACCTCGACGGCGCCGTCCTCGTAGGCCGGGGCGACGATGACCTCGGTGAAGATCTCCGCGACCTGCTCGGCCATCTCGACCGTCACCGGACGGTTGACGGCGATGACGCCGCCGAACGCGGAGAGCGGGTCGCAGGCGTGCGCGTTGCGGTGGGCCTCGGCGATGTCGTCGGCGATCGCGATGCCGCACGGGTTGGCGTGCTTGATGATCGCGACGCACGGCTCGGCGTGGTCGTAGGCGGCGCGGCGGGCGGCGTCGGTGTCCGTGTAGTTGTTGTAGGACATCTCCTTGCCGTGCAGCTGCTCGGCCTCGGCGAGGCCGCCCTCGCCGGAGGTGTAGAGCGCGGCGGGCTGGTGCGGGTTCTCGCCGTAGCGCAGGACGTTCTTGCGCGCGTACGTCGCACCGGTGAAGTCCGGGAAGCCGGAGTCGTCGGCGGCCGCGTAGCCCTCGGCGAACCAGGCGGCCACGGCCACGTCGTACGCGGCGGTGTGCTGGAAGGCCTCGGCGGCGAGCCGCTTGCGGGCGGTCAGGTCGAAGCCGCCCGCCTTGACCGCGGCGAGGACGTCGGCGTAACGCTCCGGGCTGGTGACGACCGCCACGGACGGGTGGTTCTTGGCTGCGGCGCGGACCATCGACGGACCGCCGATGTCGATCTGCTCCACGCACTCGTCGTCGGAGGCGCCGGAGGCAACGGTCGCCTTGAACGGGTACAGGTTGACGACCACGAGGTCGAACGGCTCCACGCCGAGCTCGGCGAGCTGCTCGCGGTGGGCGTCCAGGCGCAGGTCGGCGAGGATACCGGCGTGGACCCGGGGGTGCAGCGTCTTGACGCGGCCGTCGAGGCACTCGGGGAAGCCGGTGAGCTCCTCGACCTTGGTGACCGGCACACCGGCGGCTGCGATCTTCCCGGCAGTGGAGCCGGTGGACACCAGCTCGACACCCGCCTCGTGCAGACCGCGGGCAAGGTCTTCGAGCCCCGTCTTGTCGTAGACACTGACCAGGGCGCGGCGGATGGGCTTATTCACCGACATGACCGAGATGAACCTTTCGTCCCTCAATGCGATAGCCGTCACGGGCGAGCCGCCCCACGGCCTCGACGAGCAGCTTGCGCTCGACTTCCTTGATGCGTTCGTGGAGGGCTGCTTCGCCCTCCTCCGTTTCCTCTTCGGTCACCTCGACCACGCCCTGCGCGATGATCGGACCGGTGTCGACGCCGTCGTCGACGAAGTGGACGGTGCACCCGGTGACCTTCACGCCGTACGCGAGTGCGTCGCGGACACCGTGAGCACCGGGAAAGCTGGGGAGCAGGGCGGGGTGGGTGTTGACGATGCGGCCGCCGAACCCGGCCAGGAACGCCTTGCCCACGATCTTCATGAATCCCGCGGACACCACGAGGTCCGGGCGGTGTTCCGCCACGGCTTCCGCCAGGGCGGCATCCCACTCGTCGCGGCTCGCGTACTCGCCGAGCTTGCACACGAAGGTGGGAAGCCCTGCGCGCTCGGCCCGCTCGATGCCGAGGGTGCCGTAACGGTCCGCGCCGACCGCGACGATCCGGGCGCCGTAGCCGTCGGAGTCGTCACCGATGGCGTCGAGGAGTGCCTGGAGATTGGTGCCTGAGCCGGAGACGAGCACGACCACACGGGCCGGAGCGGCGGAGGAGGGCGGGGAGGCCACGTGGGGGCCCTTTCTCGCGTGGTGCAGCAGGTACGCGATGTGCAGGAGGTGCGTTTGTATGGTCGTACGAAAGAAGCTCGTCCCGGGATACGGGGAACTCTACGAACGGTCCGACCGTCAGCAACGATACCGGCACACCCGGCGGCCCCCACGGGACGGGGGCGTAGCCGGGAGGTAGCGTCAGGGGACAGGGAACCGCCCCCGGGCGGAAATGACGAGATGGGGAAGACGTTCACCACATGCCGGACCGCCTCCGCACCGCCTTTGGCCACCTGCTGCCCGAGCAGGCCCCCACGCTGATGCGGGAACGCCAGTCCTCATCGCCGGACTCCTCGTCGGGTCCGGGCTCTCCTTCGGGTCCGGGGTCCTCCGGGGGTCCGGGGTCCTCCGGGGGTCCGGGGTCATCGTCCGGGTCGTCCTCTTCGGGGTCACCCTCGTCCGGGTCGCCCTCGTCCGGGTCATCGGACGACAACCCGTTCGCGGCACCGCCCGAGGACCGGCCCGACCAGCCCTGGCAGCCCCGCCACCCCTCCCACGCGCCGGGAAACCACGGCAACGGCGGGAACGGTGACGGCGGCGAGGGGAACGGCGACGACCGCCCGGTCTGGGGCAGTCAGTGGAGCGACCAGCAGCCGGGCCGCCAGAGCGGCGGCTTCGGCGACCGTCCCGGCGGCACCGGCGGACCGAGCGGCCAGGGCGGCGGCCCCGAAGGCAACCGCGGCGGGCTGCGCTGGGACCCGACCGACCCCGCGCAGCGGCGCGCACGCTACGCGGTGCTGGGCGGCATGTGGGCGTTCTTCTTCGCGCTCTTCGACTTCCCCGAGATCGCGATGCTCCTCGGCGCCCTCGCCGTGTACTGGTCGATCAGCGCCCTCCGCGGCGGCCCGCGGAAGAACCAGGCGGCCGACCCGGGACAGGCGGCGGTGTCCGGCGCGACCGGTCCGGACCGGGCCACCACGCCTCCGCCGCCGGGGGCCGCACCCGCCGTCAGCAGCCGTCAGCAGACGACGGCGGCGGTCAGCGGGCTGGTGACGGCGCTGCTGGCGCTGGCGATCGTGGCCACGGGTTACACGGTGCAGTTGGTCTACCGCGACTACTACACCTGCGTGAACGACGCGCTGACCAAGACCGGCGCCCTCGCCTGCAACGACAAGCTTCCCGACCCGCTGGAGCCCTTCTTCGGCGTGAAGGAGTAGCCCCCGCCGCGTTCCGGCAGCGCTCGCTCCTGCGGAGCAGCTCTCAGGGCGCAGCCTCATGGCCGGGTTCCGAGTGCCCCTGGGCATCCGGGACCCGGCCGTTCGGCGTATCGGGGGCGGGGGTGGGCTCGGGGGCGGCGGGTGCCGACTCGGAAGCAGCTGCGGGAGCGGGCGCGGGCTGATGCTCTGCGGTCGGCTCGGGGGCGGCCCGTACCGGCGTGGGTACGGCCTTCGGGTCCGGCTCCAGGGCCGGGGACGGCTTCGGGGCCGGGGACGGCTTCGGGGCCGGGGACGGGGCCGGCTCCCCGTCCGCCCGGAAGTCCGCCATCAGTCCGCCCGAGCTCTTCTTGAGCGCGGCCCAGCGCGCTTCCCTGGCCCCGTCCTCGTGCCACGGCCCGGCCGACAGGAAGTCGTACGGATCCGGGTCCCCGCCCCCTCCTCCCGGCTCCTTCTCCGTAAGCTGTTCCGGCTTCGCCTTCACCGGCTCCGTCGCCGCCTGCTCCCCCTTCGCCGCGTCCCACCGCCATCCCCACCGGGTCTCCCTCAGCCGCCACGCCCTGAGCAGCAGCGCCGCCGGTACGCCGATCACGGCCGTCCACGCGAGAGCGGCGGGGCCCACCAGCCACCACACGGGCCCGAACTCCGCCAGCGCCCCGGTGCCCAGCGGGCCGCCCGACGCCGCCGCCAGCACCGCCGCGCCCGCCCCGGTGCCCACGGCCGCCAGCCCCGCAACCATTACGGTCCGCCCCTGCCCCCACGTCTCCTCGCGCGCCCCGGGCACCGGCACCGCACCCCGCGCGACGAAGCGGGCCACGGCCAGGCCGGCCACGACCGGCACCGCGACCGCCGCCCAGTTGGCCGCCGTGCCCGGGCCGTGGGACGGCACCGCGGCGAGCAGCGGGAAGTCCGGCAGTGCCGGAGGCCCGGTGAGGGCGAACGGGGTGGCCAGGGACGAGGTGCCGAGGGCGAAGCCCGGCCCCAGACCGTAGGAGGCCCCCCACATCGCCGCGTTCGGCACGAGCGCCGTCGCCAGAAGGAGGACGGAGACCCGGCCCGCCCAGTCACCGGACAGCCCGAGGAACGACTCCCTCGCCGCCCCCGAGTGCCACGCCAGGGACACCGCGACGAGCAGGGCCCCGCCGCCGAGCAGCATGAGCACACCGGCGGCGGCGGACCGCAGGGCCACGGCGGCCCCGGACCGGAACCGGGAGCGGGCGGCCGCCTCCTGAAGCCTCAGCGGCGCCCAGACCAGCAGGGAGGTCAGCGGGCGTCCGCGCCCCGCCCACACCCCGGCGGCGGCCGCACCGATCACCACGGCACCGAGAGGGAAGACGATCGAGGTCCGGTCGGCGGGCAGCGCACCGCCTCGCGCGTACGCCTCGGAGGCCAGCACCACCAGCAGATAGCCGGCGCTCACCGCACAGAACGCCCCGACCGCCGAATGGCTGCCGACGGCCTTCCCGACGGGTTCCGCCGATTCCCGGGCGGCCCGGTACACGAGCCACACCGGCAGCACGCCGAGCAGCAGGGGGACCGTCGCCACGGGCGCGGGATGCCCTCCCACCGTGTCGGCCCTGACGAGTTCGGCTCCGTGGGAGAGCAGCCAGAGCCCGGTCGCCACATGAAGGGCTCCCCCCGGCCCGCTGTCCGGGTACGGGGAGCCGATCCACAGCACCATGACGAGGACGGCCAGCGAGCCGAGCCCGAGCCCCGCCGCGAACACCCCGCGCACGAAGGCGGAGGCCACTGCGGCGGTTCTGCTCCGCTCGGCAGGCAACATCGGGCTGCGCTCGGTCACTTGGGTCACGCGGCCATGCTGCCAACGACACGCGCTTATTCCGTGTAACGGGCGAATGGCCGCTGTGTCGCCCAATATACGTTTATGTACTTTTTCACCCAGTGCAGTGTCACGGGGGACGGAGGCCGGGCATGACGCGGAGCACCACGGGCCCGGCCCCCGCCCCGGACGCGCCGGACCAGGAAGCCCTCGCGCCGGACGCCCCGGAAGGTCTCACAGCCGAGCAGGCGTTCGACAGGCTGTACGACTACGCCGCTCCCGGACTCACGCGCCAGATGTATCTGCTGACCGGCCGTCGGAGACTCTCCGGGGAAGCCGTCGAACACGCCTTCCGGACCGCCTGGCAGCGCTGGCCCGAGGTGGCCAGGGACCGCGATCCGGCGGGCTGGGTGCGGGCGGCCTCGTACGAGTACGCGATGTCGCCGTGGCACCGGCTGCGCCGCACCCACCGCCGGGCCGACGCGCCGCCCCAGGACCCGGCGCGGCACGCGCTGCTCGACGCGTTGCTGGGCCTGCCGTCCTCGTACCGTCGCACGCTGCTGCTCCACGACGCTGTGGGGCTGGGGCTGCCGGAGACGGCCGCGGAGACGGAGGCGAGCACCCTCGCCGCGGCGAACCGGCTGGTGCACGCGCGGGCTGCCGTCGCCGAGCGGCTGGCCGAGCCGGTCGAGCCCTCGGACACCGCCGGCGGGTCACCCCGGCTGCGCGAACGCCTGAGCGCACTCGCCCTCACCGAGGACGTGCCGGCTCCTCCGCCGGCCCCGGCGGTCCGCGCGGGCAGCGAGCGCGTCGCGGAGCTCTGGACCCGGGCCGCACTCTGCTTCGGGGCGCTGCTCATCGGCTCGACTGCCTTCACCCTGCACACGGCACCCACCCAGTACGAGCAGCCGCTGGCACCCGCCGAGCGGGTCGGCGGCGTCCCGCCACTGGGCGGGCCGGAGAAGCTGACGCCCCAGGACCTGAAACTGCAGAAGGCGCTGCGGGGCGAGCTCACGCACGGTCCGGAGCGCCTGGTGCCGCGCATCCCCTGAACGACGCTCCCCCGGTGCGCGCACTCCCGGAGGCACCCCACCCGGACGCGGTGACGCGG
>NZ_NEUF01000185.1:26325-34942 GCF_002910915.1 Streptomyces sp. SM10
GACGCGGTGACGCGGCTACGCGGTCATGCGGTGGGCGGTCAGCCGCCGAGGATCTCGCGCGCCAGCTTGGCGGTCTCGGTCGGCGTCTTGCCGACCTTCACGCCGGCGGCCTCGAGGGCCTCCTTCTTGGCGGCGGCGGTGCCGGAGGAGCCGGAGACGATGGCCCCCGCGTGGCCCATGGTCTTGCCCTCGGGGGCGGTGAAGCCCGCGACGTAGCCGACGACCGGCTTCGTGACGTTCTTCGCGATGTAGTCGGCGGCACGCTCCTCGGCGTCGCCGCCGATCTCGCCGATCATCACGATGAGGTCGGTCTCGGGGTCCGCCTCGAACGCCGCGAGGGCGTCGATGTGCGTCGTGCCGATGACCGGGTCGCCACCGATGCCGACGGCGGACGAGAAGCCGATGTCACGGAGCTCGTACATCATCTGGTAGGTCAGCGTGCCGGACTTGGACACGAGACCGATGCGGCCCGGCTTGGTGATGTCGCCCGGGATGATGCCGGCGTTGGACTGACCGGGGGTGATGAGACCCGGGCAGTTCGGGCCGATGATCCGGGTCTTGTTGCCCTTCGAGCCGGCGTACGCCCAGAAGGCGGCCGAGTCGTGGACAGCGATGCCCTCGGTGATCACGACGGCCAGCGGGATCCCGGCGTCGATCGCCTCGACGACGGCGGCCTTCGCGAAGGCCGGCGGCACGAAGAGGACGGACACGTCGGCGCCGGTCTTCTCCATCGCCTCGGCGACGGACCCGAAGACGGGTACCTCGGTGCCGTCGAAGTCGACGGAGGTGCCCGCCTTGCGCGGGTTCACGCCACCGACGATGTTGGTGCCGTCGGCCAGCATGAGCTTGGTGTGCTTCATGCCCGTGGCGCCGGTCATCCCCTGGACGATGACCTTGCTGTCCTTGGTGAGGAAGATAGCCATGGTGTTGGAGTCCCTCGTCCCTTACTTCGCAGCCGCGGCGAGCTCGGCGGCCTTGTCGGCCGCGCCGTCCATGGTGTCCACCCGCTGAACGAGCGGGTGGTTGGCGTCGGAGAGGATCTTGCGACCCAGCTCCGCGTTGTTGCCGTCGAGCCGCACGACGAGCGGCTTGGTGACCGCTTCGCCCTTGGACTTGAGCAGCTCCAGGGCCTGGACGATGCCGTTGGCGACCTCGTCGCAGGCGGTGATGCCACCGAAGACGTTGACGAAGACGGACTTGACGTCCGGGTCGCCGAGAATGATCTCCAGGCCGTTCGCCATGACCTCTGCGGAGGCGCCGCCACCGATGTCGAGGAAGTTGGCGGGCTTCACGTTGCCGTGGTTCTCACCGGCGTACGCGACGACGTCCAGGGTCGACATGACCAGACCGGCACCGTTACCGATGATGCCGACCTCGCCCTCGAGCTTGACGTAGTTGAGGTTCTTGGCCTTGGCGGCGGCCTCGAGGGGGTTGGCCGCGGCCTTGTCCTCGAGCGCCTCGTGGTCGGCCTGGCGGAAGTCGGCGTTCTCGTCGAGAGACACCTTTCCGTCCAGCGCCAGGATGCGGCCGTCCTTGGTCTTCACCAGCGGGTTGACCTCGACGAGGAGCGCGTCCTCGGCGACGAAGGTGTCCCACAGGGTCACCATGGCCTCGGCGACACCCTCGGCCACGTCGGCCGGGAACTTCGCCTGGGCCACGATCTCGCGGGCCTTGACGATGTCGACGCCGTCGACGGCGTTGACCGGAACCTTCGCGAGGGCCTCGGGGGTCTTCTCCGCGACCTCCTCGATCTCCACGCCGCCCTGCACCGACGCCATCGCGAGGAAGGTGCGGTTGGTGCGGTCCAGGAGGTACGAGACGTAGTACTCCGCCTCGATCTCCGGGGAGAGCTCGGCGATCATCACCTTGTGGACCGTGTGGCCCTTGATGTCCATGCCGAGGATGTCGGTCGCGCGAGCGACCGCCTCGTCGGCGTCTGCCGCCAGCTTCACGCCGCCGGCCTTGCCTCGGCCACCGACCTTCACCTGCGCCTTGACGACGGACTTGCCGCCCAGCCGCTCGGTCGCCTCGCGGGCTGCCTCAGGCGTGTCGATGACTTCACCGGCCAGCACCGGTACACCGTGCTTGGCGAAGAGGTCCCTCGCCTGGTACTCGAACAGGTCCACGCGCGTCCGTCCCTTTTATGGTCTCGCGGTTGGTTTTCTGCGTGGGCGTGCCGCGAGGGCAACGTGACTGCGCGGTCACTAGGGAGGCGCACACGGTGACCGGGTACGCGGCATGTCCATCCGGCAGGTTATCCCCGGGCCGCGCCGGACCCTAAATTGCAGATCACACCTGAGCGGTGATACCGGTCACAGACCGCCCTGGTGGCCGGGGTACGGAGGACAAAACGCCGGTCGCGCGGGGCGGGCCGGAGGGCTCCTGAGCAGGGTTCCCGGCCGCCCGGTCACCGGTCGGTGTCCGGTACCGGCAGGGGCCTCCTCTCGATCGCCGCCGCCATGACCTCGGGGAAGAGGTCCGGAGTGCAGGCGAAGGCCGGGGCGCCGAGTGCTCCCAGCGCCGCCGCGTGCTCCCGGTCGTAGGAGGGCGCCCCCTCGTCGGAGAGTGCGAGCAGGGTCACGAACCCCACTCCGGACGCCGTCATCGCGGCGGCCCGCCGGACCATCTCGTCACGGATCCCCCCTTCGTGGAGATCGCTGATGAGCACGACGACGGTGTCCGCCGGACGGGTGATCCTCGACTGGCAGTAGGCGAGCGCGCGGTTGATGTCCGTCCCCCCGCCGAGCCGCGTGCCGAACAGGACGTCGACCGGGTCGTCGAGCTGGTCGGTGAGGTCGACGACGGCCGTGTCGAACACGACGAGCCGGGTCGCCAGGGTCCGCATCGAGGCGAGCACCGCGCCGAAGACCGCGGCATGGACGACGGATGCGGCCATGGACCCCGACTGGTCGACGCAGAGGATGACCTCCTTCTTCACCGACCGGTCGGCGCGCCCGTGTCCGACGAGACGCTCGGGAATCACCGTGCCGGCCCCGTCCCGGCCGGGAAGGGGCACGTAGTTCCTGAGGTTGGCCCGGATCGTGCGGTCCCAGTCGATGTCGCGGTGCCGCGGCCGGCGGACCCTCGCCGAGCGGTCCAGCGCACCGGTGAGCACCGTCCTCGTGACGGTGGCCAGCCGGCGCTCCAGGTCCTCGACGACCTTGCGTACGACCGCCCGGGCCGTCTCCCTCGTCGTCTCCGGCATGGCCCTGCCCAGGGAGAGCAGGGTGCCGACCAGGTGGACGTCGGGCTCGACGGCCTCCAGCATCTCCGGCTCCAGCAGCAGGGCCGCGAGCCCGAGGCGGTCGATCGCGTCGCGCTGCATGACCTGGACGACGGAGCCCGGGAAGTACGTACGGATGTCGCCGAGCCAGCGGGCCATGGACGGGGCGGAAGCACCGAGCCCCGCGGAGCGCTCGGCTCCGCCCCGGCCGCCCGGCTTCCTCCCGCCGTAGAGCGCGGTCAGCGCACCGTCCATCGCCGCGTCGCGGCCGGTGAGCACGCGTCCCGTGCCCTCGGTGCCGTCCGCCCCGAGCACCATGCGCCAGCGCCGCAGCCGCTCGTCGTCGGCGGAAGTCGCGTCCATCGCCCTCTCCTCCTCACCTCGTGTCCGCACGTCCCTGCTCATCCGGCCGCGGCCCGCCGCGCCGGTTCCTCGATGCCGAGCAGCAGCCGGAGCACCGGAACCACCGCGTCCGCCCGTGCCTCGTCGAGCGCTCCGCCGAAGCCCGCCACGGTGGCCCCACCCTCGTCGCGCGCCGCACCGGCCCCGGGTCCCCGGCGGACGAGCTCGCCCAGCGTGCGCCGCACACCTGGCTCGTAGGCCGAGAACGTACGGCGCAGCAGGGGCAGCACGTCGGTGAACGTGTCGGCCGGTATACCGGTCAGCCACGCGTCGACGAGTCCGAGCAGCCGCTCGTCGTGGACGAGCAGCAGCCCGCCGCCCGCTCCCCCGACGAAGCCCTCGATCCATGCCGCCGCGTCGGCAGGTGCGGAACCTGGTGAGAGAGCCAGCCCCATGAGCCGGGCGGTCTCGCTCCCGGTGAGACGCCCGTCGTCCAGGAGCAGCCGCGTGGCCCGGCCCCGGACGAGCCCGGCGACCGACTCCCTGCCGGACAGCTTGCGCAGGACGGCGGCCCAGCGCTCGGGCAGCCCCTCCCCCCGCACGGTGCCGGCGAGCAGGGCGACCGCGGTGTGCACGCCGTCCACCCTGCGGTGCGCCTCGGCGGCGGCCTCCGCGTCGAGGGCGCTGCAGACGGGTGGCAGGCCCACACAGACACGCTCGGCGAGCCCGACAGCCACCTCCTCCAGGGCGGAGGTGTCGGTGGACCGCACGTCCCCGTACCGCAGGGAGCGGGCCAGGGCGGGCAGCGCGTCGGCGAGATGGCCGACGTCCGCGTCGAGGGCGGCACGGTCGGCGAGGGCCCTCATCACGCGTGGCAGCGCCTCGGGCAGACCGGCCAGGAGGCACCGCTCGGCGAGTGCGGTGACCCCGGCGAGCGACGACGCCGACAGGGCGTCCGCCTCGGCCCTGGCGGTCGCGGCGCCCAGCACGGTGGTGCCCCAGACTCCGGCTTCGGCGGTCCGGACGAACAGCTCGGGGTCCCAGTGCAGCCGCCAGCTCTCCCGGAACGTCCCCGTGCTGCCGCGGCCGGCGGCGGGCTCGCCCCACTCCACCCCGAGGAGCCGAAGCCGGTGCAGCAGCCTGCTGCGGGCCGCATCGGTGTCCTTGCGCAGATCGAGCTCCAGCTCGCGCTTCTCCGCCTCGGGCCTGAGCCTCAGGGTGCGCTGCTGCCTGTCCAGATCGCGCTGGAGCGGCACGGCGGGGGCGGTGTCCGGGACCTCGCCGAGGATCTCGCCGACGACGAGCCTGTCCCGCACGAGGGCGAGCGGCACGTCGGAGCCCTCGCACAGAACAGCCCTGACCGCGTCGGTCGCCTCCGCCAGGCCGACGGCCGGGCGGCCGCGCAGGGCCGCCAGCGTCCCGGCGAGCCGCACCGCCTCGATGACGTCCGCGGACGACACGGCCCGGTCCGTGCCGCGCAGGAGTCCGGCGACCTTCGTCATCCAGCGCTCCACGGGCCGGTCGGGTGCCGCGAACAGGTGCCCGTACCAGCCGGGCGACTCGATCCCCGCGCCGTATCCGCTGTCCCGGGCCAGCCGGCGATGGGTCCAGGGCACCCAGGTCAGCTCCGCCTTGACCTTGGGCATCCCCCTGAGGAGAGCCCGGTCGGCGGCGACCGTGGTCCGCGCGGCGAGCGCCGGCACGTGCCAGGCACCGCAGACCACGGCGACGCCGTCGCCGAACTCCTTCCGGGCGGCGCGCAGTCCGAGGCGCATGCAGGCCTCCCGGACGGCGTCGTGCGGATGCCCCCCGTCCCCGTGGGCCTCGCGCAGCGCGGTCATCGCCTCGGCGAGGACGGCGAACGGTGCGCACGGGTCGGCCGGCCCTCCGCCCGCCGCGCGGTGCTCGACGACGTCCTCCCACCAGCGCTCGGGGTCGTCGTGCCCCGCGGCCGCGGCCAGGATGCCGATCGGATCGACGCCCCGGGCCTTGGCCGGCCCGTCCGCCTGGCGGTCCGTCAGTGCCAGCCGGTGTGCGGCCGGCAGGTCCACGAAGCGCACGGGGACCCCGTGCGCCAGCGCCCAGCGGATCGCCACCCACTCCGGCGAGAAGTCGGCCATCGGCCAGAACACGGTGTGCCCCGGGTCGTCCACGGCGTGGGCGAGCAGCGCCACCGGCGGACGCATCCTGCCGTGCGCGGCGAGCGACAGCAGCGCGTCCCCTTCGGGCGGTCCTTCGACGAGTACGGCACCGGGCCGTACGGATTCCAGGGCGGCCAGGACCGCGCGGGCCGAACCGGGGCCGTGGTGGCGCACCCCGAGCAGCAGCGGACCGTCCGGCCTGGTGGCCCCCGCGGCGGGGGGTGTCATTCGGCGGCCTCACGGCAGGCGCGATAGAAGTCCTTCCAGCCGTCCCGCTCACGGACCACCGTCTCCACGTACTCCTGCCAGACCACCCGGTCCGCGGCCGGATCGCGGATCACGGCCCCGATGATGCCCGCGGCCACGTCCCCCGGGCGCAGGACGCCGTCACCGAAGTGGGCGGCGAGCGCGAGGCCTCCGGTGACCACGGAGATGGCCTCGGCCGTGGAGAGCGTCCCGGAGGGCGACTTCAGCGTGGTGCGGCCGTCCGTGGTGATGCCGTCGCGCAGTTCGCGGAAGACCGTGACGACACGTCGGATCTCGGCCATGCCGTCGGGCGCCGGGGGCAGGTCGAGCGCGCGTCCCGTCTGGGCCACGCGCCGGGACACGATGTCGACCTCGGCCTCGGGCGTCGCGGGCAGCGGCAGCACCACGGTGTTGAACCGGCGGCGCAGGGCGCTGGAGAGTTCGTTGACCCCGCGGTCGCGGTCGTTGGCCGTGGCGACGAGGTTGAACCCCCGGACGGCCTGGACCTCCTGCCCCAGCTCCGGGACGGGGAGCGTCTTCTCCGACAGGATCGTGATGAGCGCGTCCTGCACATCGGCGGGGATACGGGTGAGTTCCTCGATGCGGGCGGTCATGCCGTCGGCCATGGCCCGCATGACCGGGCTCGGCACAAGGGCCTCGCGGCTGGGCCCGTGGGCCAGCAGCTGGGCGTAGTTCCACCCGTAGCGGACGGCTTCCTCAGGTGTTCCCGCGGTGCCCTGGACCAGCAGGGTCGAGTCCCCGCTGACGGCTGCGGCGAGATGCTCGGACACCCAGGTCTTGGCGGTCCCCGGAACGCCGAGGAGCAGCAGGGCCCGGTCCGTGGCCAGTGTGGCCACGGCGGCCTCGACGAGACGGCGCGGGCCCACGTACTTCGGAGTGATCAGGGTGCCGTCCGGGAGTGTCCCACCGAGCAGATAGGTGGAGACGGCCCACGGGGAGAGCTTCCAACGGGCGGGCCTGGGACGGTCGTCGGTGGCGGCGAGCGCCGTGAGCTCGTCGGCGAAGGCATGCTCGGCATGCGGTCTCAGCGCTTCGCCGGCGGCGGCGTCGGTCTGTACGGACACGGTCATGGATCCCCCTCCGGATCGGTCGATCCGCTGCGGTTCCCACCGTGCACCACGCCACTGACAATCGGCTCCGACCGGGGCCGGAGCCGATTGTCAGTGGCGCCCTCTACCGTCGGTTCCATGGTGCTATCTCACGGGGGAGAGTCCGGGCGCTCCAGGGGTCCGGTGGAGCGTCGGGCGGTGGATCGAGTGCTGGAGGACGGCTCCGAGGCGGTGTCGGACGGGGTGGATCGGGGGCCGCACGCCGATCCTGAAGAGGCGTCACATGCGGCCGTACATAAGGCCGGGGACTCACCGAGCAGGGCCGCGGCGGCCCGTCGCGCCGGCCGCCGGGCCGAGCGCGTCACGGGCGGCGCGCAGGAGCTGGAGCAGCGCCTCGCCGATCTGCTGCGCGGTGGACTCGCGGCGGCGGACCGGCCGGAGTACGGCCTGTGGGAGGAGACCGCCGCCCGCATGGTCGACGCCCAGGCTCCGGGACTCGCGCACCGTGTGCGGGAGTTGGGCTCGGTCGTGGCATCGGGACCCGGCTGGCCGGTGCGGCTGCTGGAGGGGTGCGCGCTCCTGCATCTGCTGGACTCGGCCTGGCTCGGGCGCGCGCGGCTGCCCGGTCCGCTGGCCGCCACCGTGCGTGCGCGGGTGGGGCTGACGGCCTCCGCCGAGGGGCAGGCCGTCCGCGACCGCTGGACGGTCCTCGCCCGGTACGACACGCCGGACGGCAGGATCGTCACCCGCCGCATCTGGCTGCACGGCGGAAGGTCGGGGCGCACGGTGCTGCTCCTGTCCTACGGAGGGCCCGGACGCGCCCCGGCCCTGGACCTGTCGGCGGGCACCGTGGTCGACGCCGAGGTGAGGCCGTATCCGGGCGGAGGAGGACTTCGGGCGGAGCTGGGGCCGCAGTTCGGTGAGCCCGTCACCGCGGTGGCGCCCCCGCCCGGCTCCACGACGGCCGATGCCGTCGCCGCGTACGGGCACGCCCTGCGGGACGACCCGTGGCTGGACTCCTGGCCGGCCGTCCTGCGGGACGTCATACCCGCGCCGTCCGGGGACGGCTGGCAACTGATCGGCGAGGCGGACGGATCCGCCCTGCCGTTGGCACCCCCGGCGCTGTCCAGGCCGGGCCTGTGGAAGCTCGTGGCTCTCTCCGGAGGTGGCCCTCTGACGGTGTTCGGCGAGTGCGGGCACCTCGGCTTCGACCCGCTCGCCGCCTGGTGCGGCCCGGGGTCGGGGGACGGCGCCGGGGCGGGGGCGGCCGTGGCGCTCGTCTGACGCCCGGCATCCGCTCGACCCGGGACCCGCCCGTCCTGGTCGGGGCGCGCCACGTGGGCCGGGGCGGCCCCGAGCAACCACGCGAGTTCCCGATCCACGAATCCCTGACCCACGTTTCCCGATCCACGTCGTCCGGACCACCGGAAGGGACCCGATGCCCACCACCGCCACACCGCCCGGCCTGCCCGTGAACGACTCGTGGGAGGAGCTCGTCGCCTCGGCCCTGCTCGGCACCGACCGGCGCCCCCTCAGAGGCGAGGGCGGCTCCGCACTCGGACCGGCGGCGCTGCTCGACGCGGCGGCGGTGCACA
>NZ_NEUF01000186.1:0-4443 GCF_002910915.1 Streptomyces sp. SM10
CCCGTCGCGGCGCCCGAGACCGTCGTCGCCGCCGAGCCGCTCGTCGAACCGGTGGCCGAGACCGCTGCCGAGCCCGTCGTCGCCGGGCCCGCGCCCGTGGTCAAGGCGGCCGCCCCCGCGGGCAGGCCCGCCGTCACCCTCGCCCGGGTCAAGACCGCGGCGCCCGGGCTGGTCGCCCCGTACAAGGCCGCACAGGCCGCGCTGAAGGCCCAGGGCCTCACCGGAATGCGCGCCACCGTGTACCTGGTGCTCGACCGGTCCGGGTCCATGCGCCCGTTCTACAAGGACGGCAGCGCCCAGCACCTGGGGGACCGCGCCCTCGCGCTCGCCGCGCAGCTGGACACGAACGCCACCGTGCCCGTCGTCTTCTTCTCGACCGACATCGACGGCACCGGGGCCATCGACCTCACCTCCCACGAGGGCCGCATCGACGAGCTGCACGCGGGGCTCGGCCGCCTGGGCCGTACGAACTACCACCGGGCCGTCGAGGAGGTCGTCACGCACTACGAGAAGTCCGGAGCCACCGGCCCCGCACTGGTGATCTTCCAGACGGACGGCGCCCCGGACGCCAAGGTGGCGGCCAAGCAGGCTCTGGCGGACGCGGCACGGCTGCCGCTGTTCTTCCAGTTCGTCGCCTTCGGCGACGAGGACGCGAAGGGCTTCGACTTCCTGCGCAGGCTGGATGCCGGGAACGCCGGGTTCTTCCACGCGGGCCCCGCCCCGCGCGAGGTGCCCGACGCGACGTTCTACCGGGAGGTGCTCGCCGGACTGCCCGCCTGGGCCGCCGCCCGCGGGGTCACCGCACACGGCTGACCCACCGGCAGCCGTACGGTCACGGCGAGCCCGCCCTCCTGGCCGGGTACCGCCGTGGCCGTACCGCCGTGGGCCACGCTGATGGAGCGGACGATCGACAGTCCGAGCCCCGAGCCCTGCCCCATCCGGTCCCGCCCCTCCCCGCGCCGGAACGGCTGGAAGAAGCCGGCGATGTCCCCCTCGGCCACCACCGGCCCGGTGTTGCGGACCGCCAGGGACCCGTCCGCCGACAGCGACACCTCCACCCGGCCGCCTGGCACGTTGTACCGCACCGCGTTGGACAGCAGATTCGCCACCAGCTGCGCGAGCAGCTGCCGGTTCCCCCGTACGACGCAGGGCTCGACCGCGACGGTGACCTCCGGGCCGGACTCCGCCGCACGACCCGTCGCCGCCGGAGGACGACGCGCGGTCTCCTCCGTCACCACCCGCGCCAGGTCGACCTCCGTGCTCTCGCTCCTCGCCAGCCCCCGCTCGCTGCGCGCCAGCACCAGCAGCCCCTCGATGAGCCGCTCGCTGCGCCGGTTGTTGTCCAGCAGCGTCTGCCGGGTCCGTACGAGGTCCTCCGGCGACGGATCGTCGAGGCCCACCTGGATCGCCGCCCGCTGGGTGGCCAGCGGGGTCCGCAGCTCGTGCGAGGCGTTCGCGATGAATCTCCGCTGGCTGTCGAAAGCCCTCTCCAGCCGCGCCAGCAGCGCGTCGAGCGTCTCCCCCAGCTCCTTCAGCTCGTCGTCCGGGCCGCTGGAGGCGATCCGCTCGTGCAGGGTGTGCTCGGAGAGCCGCCTCGCCTTCGCCGTCATCGCGTGGACGGGCCGCAGCACCCGCCCCGCGGTCCACCAGCCCACACCGACCGCGCAGCCCGTCATCACGAGCAGGGCCGCGACCGACCAGTACAGGAGCTCCCGACTCGCGGCCTCGCTGACGTCGTCGGTGACGTCGTAGACCGTGGGCGGACCGAGGCGGCCCCGCGTGTGCAGCGGGCCGTTGACCGCGAATCCCGGCTGGGCCACGGCCGCGGACGTGGCGATGGCCCGGGCCTGCGAGTCGGTACCGGCGCGCGAGGCCAGGTTCACCGTGGCGAGCAGCGCCGTACCGAGGACCAGGAAGACACCGCCGTACACCAGGGCGATCCGCATCCGGATCGTCGTGTGCCGGACCGGAGGGGCTCCCGCCGCCCGCACCAGCCCCAGCAGCCGGCTCACAGGGCGTACCCGACGCCCTGCACGGTGCGGATCAGCGCGGGTTCGCCGAGCTTGGCGCGCAGCTTGCTCATACAGACGCGGACGGCCCCGGTGAAGGGGTCGGCGTTGGCGTCCCAGGCCCGCTCCAGCAGCTCCTCGGCGCTGACCGTGCCCCCGTCGGCCTCCAGCAGCAGCTGCAGCACGGTGAACTCCTTCGGCGACAGATCCAGGTCCCGCCCGTCCCGGGTCGCGGCCCGCCGGGCGGTGTCGAGGCGGATGCCGTGTCTCTCCAGCTGCGGCGGCACGGGCCGCGCGCTGCGCCGGCGCAGGGCGCGCACCCGGGAGACCAGCTCGGGGAATTCGAAGGGTTTGCTCACGTAGTCGTCGGCGCCCAGATCGAGCCCCTCCACCCGGTCCTCCATGGTCCCGGAGGCGGTGAGCATCAGGATCCTGGTCCGCGAGCCGGCGGACACGAGCCTGCGGGCCACGTCGTCGCCGTGCACCCGGGGAAGATCACGGTCAAGGACGACGACGTCGTAGTCGTGCAGCCCGAGATAGGCGAGAGCCGCGTCGCCGCTGTACACGGTGTCGACGGCGAATCCGGCCCTCCGCAGCCCGGTCGCCACCAGCTCCGCCAGGATCTCCTCGTCCTCGGCGACCAGTACCCGCATCGTGTTGTCCCCTGCCTCGTGCACGCGTGCCCACTCCTCCCAGGATGCGTCTTTGGTACGGGAAAGGATGTTTCGCAAAGCTCTCCGGAGCCGGAGCGGGCGATATCGATGTGAGTGGATCTCCCCCGGGCCGTTAGGATTTCGACCATGGCGGCCACTGGATCCGAGAAGCAAGGGGGCGACGGCGTGAAGAGTTTCTACGTATCGACCCCCATTTACTACGTCAACGACGCTCCTCACCTGGGGCACGCCTATACGACCGTCGCAGGCGACGTGCTCACCCGCTGGCACCGCCAGCGCGGCGAGAAGGTGTGGTACCTCACCGGCACGGACGAGCACGGTCAGAAGATCATGCGTACGGCCGAGGCGAACGACGTCACGCCCCAGGCCTGGTGCGACAAGCTCGTCGAGGAGGCATGGAAGCCCCTCTGGGAGCACCTGAACATCGCGAACGACGACTTCATCCGCACCACGGAGAAGCGGCACACCGACCGTGTGCAGGAGTTCGTGCAGGACCTGTACGACAAGGACCAGATCTACAAGGGCGGCTACGAAGGCCCGTACTGCGTGGGCTGCGAGGAGTACAAGCTCCCCGGTGACCTGATCGAGGCCGAGGACGGCACGAAGCTGTGCCCGATCCACAAGAAGCCGGTGGAGCTCCTCAAGGAGGAGAACTACTTCTTCAAGCTCAGCGAGTACGGCCCGAAGCTCATGGAGTTCTACGCGGCCAACCCGGGCTTCATCCAGCCCGAGTCCGCCCGCAACGAGATCGTGAACTTCGTCAAGCAGGGCCTCCAGGACCTGTCGATCTCCCGCTCGACCTTCGACTGGGGCGTCCCGGTCCCGTGGGACCCGAAGCACGTCATCTACGTGTGGATCGACGCGCTGCTCAACTACGCGACGGCGGTCGGCTACGGCGCCAACCAGGAGAAGTTCGACGCCACCTTCCCGGCGGACGTGCACCTGATCGGCAAGGACATCCTGCGCTTCCACTCGGTCATCTGGCCGGCCATGCTGATGGCGCAGGGACTGCCGCTGCCCGGCAAGGTCGTCGCCAACGGCTGGCTGATGGTCGGCGGCGAGAAGATGTCCAAGTCGAACCTGACCGGCATCAAGCCGCAGGACCTGACCTCGCACTTCGGTGTGGACGCCTACCGCTGGTACTTCCTGCGGGCCATCGCCTACGGCAGCGACGGCTCGTTCTCCTGGGAGGACTTCAGCGCCCGCTACACCTCGGAGCTCGCCAACGACTACGGCAACCTCGCCTCGCGCGTCGCGGCCATGGTCGGCAAGTACTTCGGCGGTGCGCTCCCGGAGGCCACGGCCGCCGGTGACGCCGAGCGCGCGGTCCAGGAGGGCCTCGCCCAGGCCGTCGCCACAGCCGACCAGAAGATCGGTGAGGAGCTGGACTTCCAGGGCGGCATCCTGGCGGTCTTCGACTTCGTGAAGCAGGTCAACGGCTACATCACGGAGCAGGAGCCCTGGAAGGTCGCCAAGGACACGTCCCCGGAGGGACAGGCCCGCCTCGCGACCATCCTCTACACGGCGGCCGAGTCGCTCCGCGGTGTCGCGGTCCTGCTGAACGCCGTGATGCCGGAGACCTCGCAGAAGCTGTGGGACTCCCTGGGCGCCGAGGCGTCCCTGGGCGCGCTGGCCGGCCGGCCGGTCCAGGACGCGGGCCGCTGGGGTCAGCTGCCCGTCGGCGCGACGGTGACGAAGGGCGCGGTGCTGTTCCCGCGCCTGGAGGAGAAGCCCGCGTAACCCCACGCAGGCCCCGTACG